>NZ_JBIWPA010000002.1:160230-196782 GCF_044768035.1 Kitasatospora sp. NPDC101176 | reverse complement strand
CCGCGCGGGGCGGGGGGCGGGCGGGGGGGCGCCCCGGCCCGGGGTGGGCCGGGGCCCGCCCCTCGCACGGCGGGCCGGTCGGCCGACCGGCGGCTGCCGTCCGGTCAGACGTTGACGCCGAAGTCCTGGGCGATGCCGCGCAGGCCGGAGGCGTAGCCCTGGCCGATGGCCCGGAACTTCCACTCGGCGCCGTTGCGGTACAGCTCGCCGAAGACCATCGCGGTCTCGGTGGAGGCGTCCTCGGAGAGGTCGTAGCGGGCCAGCTCCACGTTGTCGGCCTGGTTGATCACGCGGATGAACGCGTTGCGCACCTGGCCGAAGTTCTGCCCGCGGCTCTCGGCGTCGTAGATCGAGACCGGGAAGACGATCTTCTGCACGTCGGCCGGGACGCCGGCCAGGTTGACCTTGATCGCCTCGTCGTCGCCCTCGCCCTCACCGGTGCGGTTGTCACCGGTGTGCTCGACAGAGCCCTCGGGGCTCTTCAGGTTGTTGAAGAAGACGAAGTTCCCGTCCGAGGCGACCTTGCCCTGGTCGTTGCAGAGCAGCGCGCTGGCGTCCAGGTCGAAGTCCGTCCCGGTGGTGGTCCGGACGTCCCAGCCCAGGCCGACGACCACGGCCACGAGGCCCGGAGCCTCCTTGGTGAGCGAGACATTGCCGCCCTTGCTCAGGCTGACACCCACTTGTCCTCCAAGATTCGGGAGGCACGCCCTGGTGCCCCCGGCGGTGCGGTTCGAGGCGCCGGCCGGCGAACGGCTCACGTGCCCTGTCCGGCCAACGGACCGAGCGTAGTGCGCGGTTCCCGTCCGGACCCGCGAACGGGCCCGGCGCGGCCGTTCGAAGTTCGGCCGGCCCGGGCCCGGAGGCGGTCGCGCGGGCATCGGAGCGCGGGCATCGAAACGCGGGCATCGAAACGCGGGCATCCGAGCGCAGGCGTCAGAGCGCGGGCATCGGAGCGCGGGCATCGAAACGCGGGCATCCGAGCGCAGGCGTCAGAGCGCGGGCATCCGAGCGCAGGCCTCGGAGCGCGGGCGTCAGAGTGCGGCGAGCGCTGCCAGGTACTCCTGCACGTCCCGGGCGTCCGGGAGGTCGTTGACGACGCTCCAGCGCACCACGCCGGCCCTGTCGATCACGAAGGTGCCGCGCAGCGCGCAACCCTTCTCCTCGTCGAGCACGCCGTAGGCGCGGGCGACCTCGCCGTGCGGCCAGAAGTCGGCGAGCAGCGGGTACTCCAGGCCCTCCCGGTCGGCGAAGACCCGCTGGCCGAACTGCGAGTCGACCGAGACGCCGAGCACCTGGACGTCGTCGTTCTGCAGGCGCGGCAGCTCCCGCTGGATCGCACCGAGCTCGCCGGTGCAGACGCCGGTGAAGGCGAACGGGTAGAAGACCAGGACGACGTCGCGCAGGCCCCGGAAGTCGGAGAGCCGGACGGTTTCGCCGTGCTGGTTGTTGAGCTCGAAGTCCGGAGCCTCGGTGCCGACCTCGACGGCCATGACGTGACCTTTCTGACGCGACCGGGCCGCGCGCAGCGCGCGACCAGCGCCATCCTCGCATCCGTCCGGGTGCGTTCCGCCGAACGGATGAGGGCGGGGCTCCCGGGCCGCCCGGCTTTCGCCCTGGGCGAACGCCGCGAAGGGTGCGATCCACCCGACCCGCCGTGGCGCACCGCCACCTCGCAGCCCGGATTCGTCACCCTGCGTCACCGATGCGGGCCGGCCCCCGTCGGTCCCGGGTGACCCACCGGGCCGGCCGGGCCCACGGGGCCCCGCCCCGGCCACCCCGGGCCGCCACGGCAAAGGACCGGGCCCCGCCGGAGGAGGTCCTCCGGCGGGGCCCGGTGCGGGGCTTCAGGGCCCGCTCAGCGCTTGCCGCCCTTGGCGGTGGACTTGGTGGCGAGGCGGGTGGCCGCCCAGTCCTTGGCGATCGCGATCGAGCTGGTCTGGGAGAGGCCGGCGGTGCGGGCGGCGTCCGCGATGTCGGAGGCCTCGATGTGACCGTCACGGCCGGTCTTGGGCGTGAGCAGCCAGATCAGGCCGCCCTCGGCCAGGTACTCCAGGGCGTCGACGAGGGCGTCGGTGAGGTCCCCGTCGTCGTCGCGGTGCCACAGCAGGACGGCGTCGGCGACGTCGTCGTAGTCCTCGTCGACGAGATCCGTCCCGGTGAGCTCCTCGATGCCCTCGCGGAGATCCTGGTCAGTGTCTTCGTCGTACCCCAGCTCCTGGATGATCTGGCCCTCTTCGAAGCCGAGTCGGGTCGCCGGGTTGGACTTGTCCGCGGGGTCCGCGGTCGCGCTCACGGGAATAACCTCCAGTATTCGGCTCGGCGTCCATGCCGAGGCTGTGGCCGTAGTCCACACGGGCGCGGCGGTTCGCGCAAGTACCCGACCCCCGATCCCCCCCAAAGGTTGACGTGTCGCAGCGGGACACGCCGGTCGAGGTGGCGCGAATCACACCGATTTGCCCTTCTCTGCGTGGGACAAGGATGCTTCGGGTGGTCCCGGCCCACAGGCCGTACTCATGCCCGAGATGCGAACGGCATTCGGGTCCGCGCGTGCGCGGGCGTAGAGTCTCCTGTTGGCCCTCACCCCGGCCGCCCGCCATCGGGCGGACGGGAAACCAGGTCGGACCACCTCTTTTCGTAACACCCGGGGGTGTGCGGGGCGGGCGATGACGCCCGGACCGCACGCCGCCAGACCGTCCCGCCCACCAGGCGGAACGGTTACCGATCGGTAGAGATGACGGATCTCCGAGCGCGGTAGCACGATGGAGGCGGCGCGACACACCTCAGTTTCGACCGACAGTGAAGGAACAGCGTGGCTTCCGGATCCGATCGCAACCCGATCATCATTGGCGGCCTTCCGAGTCAGGTCCCGGACTTCGATCCCGAGGAGACCGCGGAATGGCTGGAGTCGCTTGACGCGGCCATCGACGAGCGGGGGCGCGAGCGCGCCCGCTACCTGATGCTCCGCCTGATCGAGCGCGCCCGCGAGAAGCGTGTCGCCGTGCCCGAGATGCGCAGCACGGACTACGTCAACACCATCGCCACCAAGGACGAGCCGTTCTTCCCCGGCAACGAGGAGATCGAGCGCAGGATCCTCAACGCGACCCGGTGGAACGCGGCCGTCATGGTCTCCCGGGCGCAGCGCCCCGGCATCGGCGTCGGCGGGCACATCGCCACCTTCGCCTCCTCCGCGTCGCTCTACGACGTCGGCTTCAACTACTTCTTCCGCGGCAAGGACGCCGAGGGCGAGTCCGGCGACCAGATCTTCTTCCAGGGCCACGCCTCCCCCGGCATCTACGCCCGCGCGTTCCTCCTGGACCGACTCACCGAGCAGCAGCTCGACGCGTTCCGCCAGGAGAAGTCGAAGGCGCCGTACGGCCTGTCCAGCTACCCGCACCCGCGGCTGATGCCGGACTTCTGGGAGTTCCCGACCGTCTCGATGGGCCTCGGCCCCCTCGGCGCGATCTACCAGGCCCGGATGAACCGCTACCTGGAGCACCGCGGCATCAAGGACACCTCCGACTCGCAGGTGTACGCCTTCCTCGGCGACGGCGAGATGGACGAGCCGGAGTCGCTGGGCCAGCTGTCGCTCGCCGCGCGCGAGGGCCTCGACAACCTGACCTTCGTGGTCAACTGCAACCTGCAGCGCCTGGACGGCCCGGTCCGTGGCAACGGCAAGATCATCCAGGAGCTGGAGTCCCAGTTCCGGGGCGCCGGCTGGAACGTGATCAAGCTGGTCTGGGACCGCAGCTGGGACCCGCTGCTCGCGCAGGACCGCGACGGCGTCCTGGTCAACAAGCTGAACACCACGGTGGACGGCCAGTTCCAGACCTACGCCACCGAGACCGGCCAGTACATCCGCGAGCACTTCTTCGGCAGCGACCTGCGCCTGCGCAAGATGGTCGAGAGCATGACCGACCAGCAGATCCAGCACCTGGGTCGCGGCGGCCACGACCACAAGAAGATCTACGCGGCGTTCAAGGCGGCCCGCGAGCACAAGGGCCAGCCGACGGTCATCCTGGCCCAGACGGTCAAGGGCTGGACCCTCGGCCCCAACTTCGAGGGCCGCAACGCCACGCACCAGATGAAGAAGCTGACGGTCGAGGACCTGAAGCGCTTCCGCGACCGGCTGCACCTGCCGATCACCGACAAGCAGCTCGAGGAGGGCTACCCGCCCTACTACCACCCGGGCCGCGACTCGGAGGAGATCCAGTACATGCACGACCGCCGGCAGGAGCTCGGCGGCTACGTGCCCACCCGCAAGGTGCGCCCGCGCCAGCTGGAGCTGCCCGGCGACGACGCCTACAAGGCGGTCAAGAAGGGGTCCGGCAACCAGACCATCGCCACCACCATGGCGTTCGTCCGGGTGCTCAAGGACCTCATGCGGGACAAGGGCATCGGCAACCGCTTCGTGCCGATCGCGCCCGACGAGTACCGCACCTTCGGCATGGACTCGCTCTTCCCGTCGGCGAAGATCTACAACCCGCTCGGCCAGACCTACGAGTCGGTCGACCGCGACCTCCTGCTCGCGTACAAGGAGTCGCCGAAGGGCCAGATGCTGCACGACGGCATCTCCGAGGCCGGCTGCACCGCCTCGCTGATCGCCGCCGGTTCGTCCTACGCCACCCACGGCGAGCCGCTGATCCCGGTCTACGTCTTCTACTCGATGTTCGGGTTCCAGCGCACCGGCGACCAGTTCTGGCAGATGGCCGACCAGCTGGCCCGCGGCTTCGTGATCGGCGCCACCGCCGGCCGCACCACGCTCACCGGTGAGGGCCTGCAGCACGCCGACGGCCACTCGCAGCTGCTCGCCTCGACCAACCCGGGCGTCGTCGCGTACGACCCCGCGTACGGCTTCGAGATCGCGCACATCGTCCAGGACGGTCTCCGCCGGATGTACGGCTCCAGCGCCGAGCACCCGCACGGCGAGGACGTGTTCTACTACATGACCGTCTACAACGAGCCGATCAAGATGCCGGCCGAGCCCGAGAACGTGGACGTCGAGGGCATCCTGAAGGGTCTGCACAAGTACGCGCCGGCCACCGCCGGCCAGATCCCGGCCCAGATCCTCGCCTCCGGCGTGGCCGTGCCGTGGGCCCTGGAGGCCCAGCGCATCCTCGCCGAGGAGTGGAACGTCAAGGCCGACGTCTGGTCCGCGACCTCCTGGAACGAGCTGCGCCGCGATGCGGTGGAGGCCGAGGAGTTCAACCTGCTGCACCCCGAGGAGCAGCAGCGCGTGCCGTACGTCACCCAGAAGCTCCAGGGTGCCGAGGGCCCGGTCGTCGCGGTGTCCGACTGGATGCGCGCCGTGCCGGACCAGATCTCCCGCTGGGTGCCGGGCCAGTACCAGTCGCTGGGCGCCGACGGCTTCGGCTTCGCCGACACCCGGGGCGCGGCCCGTCGCTACTTCCACATCGACGCGCAGTCGGTCGTCCTGGCCGTGCTCACCGAGCTCGCCAAGCAGGGCCGGATCGACCGCAGCGCCTTGAAGGACGCGATCGACCGCTACCAGCTGCTCGACGTGACGGCGGCCGACCCGGGCGCCGCCGGCGGCGACGCCTGATCCGCCGCTAGGCACTCGCCGACAGGCGCTGAGGGGCCGGACTCCCGTCCCGGGGGTCCGGCCCCTTCGCCGTCCGCGGGCGGCCCGTGCGTGGGGCCGACCGGGCCCTGCCGTGGGGGCGCGCACCGCGAGCCGGACGGGCCGCCGTGGACGCCCGCCGGGGCGCGCGGGCCCACCCGGGCAGCACGACGGCCCCGGACTCCGTCGAGTCCGGGGCCGTGCGGCGCGGGTGCGTCAGATGTGGACGGCCGGCCCCGCGTCGGTGGCGCCGCGGCGGGTGAGCAGGCCGAGCAGGGCGGCGGCGAAGGCCACCACGGCGGCCACCGCGAAGGCGAGCGACATGCCGCTAACGAAGGACTCGTGGACGGCGCCGGCCATCGCGTCGACCGCCTGCTGCGGGGTGCCGGCCGGGGCCGGCGGGGCGATGCCGAGCTGGGCGGCCTGCTCGAGGCCCTCGGCCGCGGCGCCCTCCACCGGCGGCAGGCCGGCCCCGGCCCAGTTGCCGGGCAGCACGTCGGTGACCTTGGCGGCCATCAGCGCGCCGAGCACCGCGGTGCCCAGGCTGCCGCCGACCTGCATCGCGGCCTGCTGGAGGCCGCCGGCCACGCCGGACAGCTCCAGCGGGGCGTTGCCGACGATCACCTCGGTGGCGCCGACCATGACCGGGCTGATGCCGAGGCCCATCAGGACGAACCAGAGCGACATCACGCCGTTGCCGGAGCCGGTGTCCAGGGTGGACATGCCGAACATCGCGGTGGTGGTGATCAGCATGCCGGCCACGATCGGGATGCGCGGGCCGAGCTTGCCGATCGCGATGCCCGCCACCGGCGAGCCGACGATCATCATGCCGGTCATCGGCAGCAGGTGGACGCCGGCCTGGACCGGCGACATCCCGTGCACGTTCTGCAGGTAGAAGGTCACGAAGAAGATCGCGCCGAAGAACGCGAAGGCCATCAGCACCATCAGCAGGGTGCCCGCCGACAGCGGCACCGAGCGGAACAGGCTGAGCGGGATCAGCGGCTCCTTCGCCCTGGCCTGCCAGAACGCGAACAGGACCATCAGGACCACCGCGCCGCCCAGGAACAGCAGGGTGCGGGTGTCGCCCCAGCCCCACTCGGGGGCCTTGATGATGCCGAAGACCAGCGCGAACATGGCGACCGAGAGCAGCGCGATGCCGGGCAGGTCGAAGGACTTCGCGGCCTTCTCGGCCCGGACGTCCCTGAGGATCCACAGGCCCAGGCCGAGCGCGACCAGGCCGACCGGGACGTTGATGAAGAAGACCGACTCCCAGTTGACGTGCTCGACCAGCAGACCGCCGACGATCGGGCCGGCCGCGGTGGAGGCGCCGATCACGCCGCCCCAGATGCCGATCGCCATGTTGAGCTTCTCGGCCGGGAAGGCGCCGCGCAGCAGACCGAGCGCGGCCGGCTGGAGCAGGGCGCCGAACAGGCCCTGCAGCACCCGGAAGGCGATCACGGTCTGGATGTTGCCGGCGAAGCCGATCGCGGCCGAGGTGGCGGCGAAGCCGACCGCGCCGACCAGGAAGGTGTTCTTGTGGCCGAAGCGGTCGCCGATCTTGCCGGCGGTGATCAGGAAGACCGCCAGGGCGAGCAGGTAGCCGCTGGTCACCCACTGGATCTCGGAGGGCGCGGCGTTCAGCTTCTCCTGGATGACGGGGTTGGCGATCGCGACGATCGTGCCGTCCAGGGCGACCATCATCACGCCGACCGCGACGGTCAGCAGGGTCAGCCAGGGGTGCCCCTTGAGGCCCCCTCCGGACGGCGGACCGAGCGGCGGGGCGTCCGCCTCGGCGTTCTTGACGACGGACTGGCTCATCTGGGGCCCTCCGGGGGCGTGGCGCGGGGTGCGGAACCGGACGAAGAGGTCGTGGCGCCGCGGCCCACCCGTCCCCACGAGTGCCCGGCCGGCGAGCGCCACTCCCGGCAGATTATGTCAGCCTCTGACATTCGGCAAACACTGACTTCTGGCCATGTCTGACATTTGGCAGAACGCTAAGGTTGTCCTCCCACCCCGCCCGCACGCGCCCGGAAGGCCCCGCCATGGCCGCTCGCACCCCCGCCCCCACCCCCGCCCCGGCCGGCCCCGGCCGGCAGCCCGGGCTGCGCGAGCGCAAGAAGCAGCAGACCAGGGACGCCCTCGTCCAGGCCGCCCACGGGCTCTTCCTCGGCCAGGGCTTCGCCCGCACGACCGTCGACGAGATCGCCTCCGCCGTCGAGGTCTCCCAGCGCACCTTCTTCCGCTACTTCGCCAACAAGGACGAGGTCGCGCTCGCCGTGATGGCCGACGCCGAGGACTACTTCATCGAGTGCCTGCGCCGCCGCCCCGCCGAGGAGTCCCCGCTGCAGGCCCTGCGCGCCGCGATCGTCCAGTCCTGGCGGGAACTCGGCGCCGAGCACCGCAGCGGGCCCGGCTCGATCACCACCGCCCTGGAACTGATGCGGATGATCGAGGAGACCCCCACCCTGCTCGCCGCCCACCTGCGCCGGGTCACCGAGCAGGAGCGGGTGGTCGTCCGGGTGATCGCCGAGCGCGAGGGCCTGGACCCGTCGACGGACCTGCGGCCCACCGTGCTCGCCGCCGTCTTCGGCAGCGTGCTGCGCGCCGCCCACCTGTCCTGGACGCCCGAACAGGAGCCCGCCGGGCCCGAGGGCATGGTCGCCGTCATCGAGCGCCACTTCGACCAGCTCGGCCCCGCCCTGGCCGGCCACTGGCGGACCGTCACACCGCGGTAGCAGCCGCGGGTCGTACCCGGGTGGCAGCCCGGACCCCGCCCCACCCCCTACCCCGGTAGCACCCGGATGTTCGACCCCAGGGCGACGACGGGCGGGCGGGGCCCTCCTAGGCTGGCCCGCGATGAAGACGATCACCACGACCGAGGTCCGCGCGCGCACCCTCCGGTCGCTCCGCTCGCTGCGGCACCACCTCACCACCCCGACCGGCGGGCACACCCCGCTGCTCGGGGACTCGCCCCGGGGGTGGCTGCGCCGGCTGCCGTACGTCGTCGCGCTGATCATGCAGGCCTCGCTGATCCCCACCGGGATCGTCGCGCTGGTCGACTTCTACGACGTCGCCCCGCCGATCGCCGGCGCGCTCACCATCGCCCAGACCACCCCGCTGCTGCTCGCCATCACCCGGCCGCTGGCCGCGTGGTGGATCAGCGCGGCCACCCTGGTCACCACGGCCTCCATCACCGCCCGCCACGACCAGCTGGGCGGCACCTGGCCGTGGACGGCGCCGATGATCCTGGCGTACGTCTTCCTGCTGATCGCGCTCGCGCTGCGGGAGAGCCGGGCCACCCTGATCTCGGTCTGGATCGCCACGATCCTGCTCACCCTCCTCACCACCACGCTCGGCTTCCCGCACTCCGACGACGGCACCACCATGCTGCTGGTCGCGCTCGGCGGCGCCGCCCTGCTGCTCGGCTGGGCCGTCCAGGACCGCACCGAGGCCCGCCGGCTGCTCGCCGAGCAGGAGCACATCAGCGAGGCCGAGCGCGAGCGGCGCACCCTGCTGGAGGAACGCGCCCGGATCGCACGGGAGTTGCACGACGTCGTCGCCCACCACATGTCGGTGATCGCCGTGCAGGCGGCCAGCGCGCCCTACCGGATCACCGGCGTGCCGGACGAGGCCGCCGAGGAGTTCACCGCGATCGCCGGCACCGCCCGCGAGTCGCTGACCGAGATGCGCCGGCTGCTCGGCGTGCTGCGCAGCGAGGAGTCCGCCGCCGAGAAGGTGCCGCAACCCGGGATATCCCAACTGCCGCAGCTGGTCGAGACGGTGGGGCGGGCCGGGATTCCCGCCGCGCTGGCGGTGGACCCCGGGCTGGCCGAGGCGGTGCCGCAGGCGGTCGGCCTGTCCGCGTACCGGATCGTGCAGGAGGCGCTGGCCAACGTGGTGCGCCACGCGCCGGGTTCGCGGGCCACCGTCTCCCTCGCCGACGAGGGCGCCACCCTGCTGCTGACCGTGGTGAACACGCCCCCGCCCCGCTACACCGAGTCGCTGGAGGCCTCCATGGAGGGCACCGGGCAGGGACTGATCGGAATGCGGGAACGCGCCCGGCTGGTCGGTGGCAGGCTGGAGACCGGCCCGATGCCGGACGGCGGCTACAAGGTGGCCGCTTCCCTGCCCATCGACACCTCCCGGGAGACCCCCGCATGACCATCCGCGTGATCATCGTCGACGACCAGGCCATGGTGCGGGCCGGCTTCGCCGCCCTGCTCAACGCCCAGAGCGACATCGACGTGGTGGGGGACGCGGCGGACGGCGCGCAGGCCCTGGAGGTGAGCGGCCGCACCCACCCCGACCTCGTGCTGATGGACGTCCGGATGCCCGTCATGGACGGCCTGGAGGCGGCCCGCCGGCTGCTCGACCCGGCCGTCCCGGGCACCCACCGGCCCAAGGTGATGATGCTGACCACCTTCGACGTGGACGACTACGTGTACGAGGCGCTGCGTGCCGGGGCCAGCGGCTTCCTGCTCAAGGACGCCCCGCCGGCCGACCTCATCTCCGCGGTCCGGGTGGTCGCGGCCGGCGAGGCCCTCCTCGCCCCCTCGGTGACCCGCCGGCTGATCGAGGAGTTCGCCCGCAACCGGCCGGCCCGGCGGCACGACCCCAAGCTGCGACTCAACGGCCTGACCCCGCGCGAGACGGAGGTGCTGGAGCTGATCGCCCGCGGCCTGTCCAACCAGGAGATCGCCGCCCGGCTGGTGCTGGCCGAGCAGACCGTCAAGACGCACATCGGGCGCATCCTCGCCAAGCTCGGACTGCGCGACCGCGCCCAGGCCGTCGTCCTGGCCTACGAGTCCGGCCTGGTGACGCCGGGCGGATGACCCGGCCGAATAGCACCGGCCGCCCCACCCGCCCTCCGGCAGAGGCTCGTTGACGCCCCGTCAGGTCGCCGGCCCGGCCCGGTGGTGCAGCCAGCCGGTGCACCGGGGGTGGGGCTGGCCCCACCCATCACGGTACTCGGGCAGGGCTCGAGTCATACCCCGGTACCACCGGGCAGTTGGCCCCGCGGTGTGACGTCCGCGGGGCCGCCGCGTTCCTACCTTCCTCTCCGTCGAAGTCGAACGGACCAGGGAGGGGCCGCACATGGGGAAGCATCGGGTCAGGAGGGCCCTCGCGGCCGGCGCGGTGGCGCTGACCGCGGTACTGGGGCTCGGCGGCTTCGCCGCGGACGGCCAGCAGCCCGTCACCGGCCCGCCGCCGGGCAGCGCCGCCTGGGTCGCCGACACCGCGTTCGGCCTCCACCCGCCCGACCCGGCCACCACCACCCCGGCCGGGGTCGCCGCGTTCTTCGCCGGGCTGACCCCGGCCCGGCAGGACGCACTGGCCGCCCGCCACCCGCTGGTAGTCGGCAACCTCGACGGCGCCCCGGTACGACTGCGGTACCGGGCCAACGCGCTGGCCCTCGCCGCCGAGCTCGACCGGGAGACCGCCCGGGCCACGGACCCGGCGCTCACCCCCGAGGACCACGAGGCCGCCCGGGCCCGCACCGCGCGCTACCGCGGCCTGCTGGACGGCGGCCGGCAGATCCTCGCCTTCGACCCGCGCGGCCGCGGCCAGGTCGCCGAGGTGTTCGGCGACCTCACCACCGCGGACCGCACCGCCGTCGTCGTCCCCGGCTCGGACATCGACCTGCTGCGGTTCGACCGCCCGGACAACCCGTACGGCACCCCGGTCGGGATGGCCCGGGAGCTCCACCGGGCCACCGGCGGCCGGACCGCCGTGATCGCCTGGGCCGGCTACACCACCCCCGAGGGGATCGGCCTCGACGCCGCCACCGAGGACCTGGCCCGGGCCGGCGCCACCCGGCTCACCCGGCTGCTCGACGGACTCGCCGTCACCACCGGCCCGCAGGCGCCGCCCACCGTGTTCTGCCACAGCTACGGCTCGGTGGTCTGCGGCCTGGCCCGCCCCGGCCCGGAGCAGGCCTCCGGCGTGGTCGTCCTCGGCTCGCCCGGGATGGGCGTCGGCTCGGCCGCCGACCTCGACCCGCGGGTCCCGCTCTGGGCCACCGCCCGCAACGACGGGGACTGGATCGGTGAGGTCCCGTTCGTCTCGGTGCTCGGACTCGGACACGGCGCCGACCCGACCTCCCCCGGCTTCGGCGCCCGCCCGCTGCCCGCCACCGGATCCACCGGCCACACCGGCTACTTCGCCCCCGGCACCTCCTCGCTCGCCGCCTTCGCCGCCGTCGCCCTCGGCCGCTGACCCTCCCCACCGAAAGGAGCACCGCCATGGCCCACCCGCTCACCGCCCTGCACCGCGCCGCCCGGCAGGTCGACGCGCGCACCCCCGTGACCCGCGACCGCGCCCTGGACGGACTGCGCGCCCTCGCCCTGCTCGCCGTGCCGGTCGGGCACTGGCTGCTCGGCGGATTCACGCTCTCCGCCGACGGCGCCCTGCACAACGCCAGCCCGCTCTCCGCGCTCGGCTCGCTCGCCCCGGTCAGCTGGGTGCTGCAGATGCTCGGGGTGTTCTTCCTGGTCGGCGGGCACTCTTCCGTCCGGTCACTGGAACGGGCCCGGGCCAAGGGCGTGACGTACGGGGGTTGGCTGCGCGGCCGGACGGTGCGGCTGCTGCGCCCGGTGCTCGGGGTCACCGCCGTCTGGGCGCTGCTGATCGCCCTGCTGCCCGCGCTCGGCGTCCCCGGGGACACCGTGCGCACCGGTGCGACGCTCGTGGTGCAGCCGCTCTGGTACATCGGGGTCTACCTGGGGCTGACCGCGCTGACCCCGCTCTGCACCGTGGTCGGCCGCCGGCTGGGCGGCTGGTCGGCGGGCCTCCTGGTGGCCGCCGTGGCCGCCGTCGACCTGCTGCGGTACGGGCCGTGGGCGGAGTCGGTGCCCTCCTGGATCGCGCTGCTGAACATCCTTCCGGGCTGGCTGTTCGGCTACCAGCTGGGCGTGTTGTGGGCGCAGGAGCGGCTCGGCCGGCCGGCCGCCCGGGTACTGCTGTTCGGCGGCGGCACGCTGTTCGCCGTCCTGCTGCTGGTGTTCCACTACCCGGCCAGCATGGTCGGGGTGCCGGGGGTCGAGCGGACCAACTCGCACCCGCCGTCCCTGCTGGTGATCGCGCTGGCGGCGCTGCAGTGCGGCGCGGCGGTGCTGCTGCGGGAGCGGCTGGGCCGGCTGCTGACCCGCCGTCCGCTGCTCTGGCTGCCGGTGGTGGTGGTCAACCTCTCGGCGATGACGGTCTTCACCTGGCACCAGAGCGCGATGCTCGCGGTGGCGGTGCCGGGTGCGGCCGGCCTGGGCGCCGTCCAGGGGCTGACCACGGTGCCGGACTCGTTCGGCTGGGTGGCGGCCCGGGTGCTGCTGCTTCCGCTGTTCGGAGCCGTGTTGGTGGCGATCGGGTGGTTCACCCGGCGGTTCGACGGGCCGTGGACGGCCTTCTCCCGGGCCGGGAAGGCGCTGGCCGCCGCGGGGTCCGCGCTGTTCGCCGCCTACGCGCTGGGCATGGTGTGACCTGCGCCGGAAGGTGAGGCGAGGAGGGGGCGCGGGCCAGTCGGTCCGCGCCCCTTCGGTGTGGTCCGGCTCTGCGCCGCGGGGCCGCCACGGGCCGGTACATCCGCATGCGAACCACCACACACTGTGATGGCATGTGACCGTCGGCGACCATCGCCGGATCGCGCCCGCCCACGGCCGTCCGCCCGCATTCGCCCGCCTTCCCCCGAACAGCCCCTTCCCGAGGAGTCCCATGTCCCTGCCTCCGCCATGCCCGCGGCCGCGGGCCCGCCGACGGCTGTCCGCGGCCCTGGTGGTCTGCGCCGTCACCGCCGGCACCCTGATGAGCGCCGTCGGCCCGGCCGCCGCGCACGGTGAGCCCGCCGCCTCCGGGCAGAACGACCTCGCCCCGCACGTCGCCTCCCCCCGGGTGATGGCCGAGATGCGGGACGACGAGGTGGCCGCGCTCGGACCGGAGCACGCCGAGGAGCACGCCCGGGCCCGCGCGGCCATCCGCGGCATCGGCGATTACCCGCAGACCACCCGCACCAACCGCTACAACGCCCTGACGGCCTCCCAGGCGAGCACCAACGCCGGGTTCGACCCGGCGGTGTCCGGCGCGTTCAAGGAGTACTTCCCCTCCCCCGACTTCGGCGACCACGTCGCCCTGCTGCCGACCGGCAAGGTGCTGCTGTTCTCCTTCGAACGGATCGAGAGCAACCCGGAGAAGGAACCCGCCCCCACCCAGACCATCGGCCGGGAGAACGCCGGCCGGGCCTTCCTCTGGGACCCCGCCAAGGGCACCGGCACGGACGCCTTCAAGCAGGTCACCCCACCGATCGCCAACATGCCGGACGGCCTCGACCAGGAGCGCCCGGCACCGTTCTTCTGCTCCGGCCACTCCTTCCTCCCCAACGGCATGCTCGGCGTCTTCGGCGGCAACCTGGGCGGCAACGGCGGCACCGGCGCCAAGCTCTCCCTGGTCTTCGACCCGTGGACGGAGACCTGGACCCGCAACCCCGACATGTCCGTCGGCCGCTGGTACCCCTCGGTGGTCACCGGCGCCGACGGCCGGCAGCTGATCATGTCCGGCCAGTCCGAACTCGGCTACGGCACCCCGACCCCGGTGGTCGAACGCTTCCCCGCCAAGGGCTTCCCCGTCCCGCAGGGCCGGAACGACACCCCGCGGAACACCCCGGTGGACCGGTTCAAGGCGGACGCCCCGTTCAGCACCGACTACCCGCACCTCTTCTCGCTCAACGACGGCAACGTCTACGGCTTCGGGCGCCAGGCCAACGAGCAGTGGCGGTTCGACCCCGTCGCCGAGTCCCGCAGCGACCTCACCGCCCGCCCGGACGGCCGCCGGCGCAACTACGGGTCCGCCGTCATGCTGCCCGGCGGCGTGAGCGGCCCGGACTCCGCGCTGGTCCTCGGCGGCGACCGGGACAACCCGAGCACCCTGCGCTTCTCCAACGGCAGTTGGACCGCCGAGAAGTCCCGCGCCTTCGGCCGCACCCAGGACGACACCCTGCTGCTGCCCAACGGCCGGCTGATGACCGTCAACGGCGCCTACGACATCCGCGACTACGGCAACGGCCCGTACAACCCGAACGCGGACCTCAAGTACCGCCAGGTCGAACTGCGCGACGACCAGGGCAACTGGAAGCTCGGCCCCGTCCAGCGGCTGCCGCGCGGCTACCACTCCAACGCCGTGGTCCTGCCCGACGGCCGCGTGATGGTCACCGGGGACGAGCTCCAGCAGCTCGCCAACAACCCCGACACCGCGGCCATCCCCAGCAGCATGAACGGCACCATCGAGATCTACGAGCCGGCCTACCTGCACCAGGGCGCCCGCCCCGCGCTGGACAACCCGCCCACCACGCCGGTCGGTTACGACAAGAGCTTCACCGTCACCAGCACCACCCCCGGCCAGGCCGTCAAGGCCGTGCTGCTGGCCCCGACCACCTCCACCCACTCGGTCAACACCAGCCAGCGCCACCTCGACCTGCGGATCACCAGCCGGGCCGGCAACCGTCTGCAGCTCCAGGCCCCGCCGGACGCCAAGGCCGCCCCGCCCGGCTGGTACATGCTCTTCCTCCTCAACGACCAGGGCGTGCCCAGCGTCGCGAAGTGGGTCCAGCTCAGCTCGACGGCCTGATCCCCAGGAATCCACCGAAAGGAACACCGGAACCATGGCAACGGATCTGAGACTGCGCGCGAGCGAGGAGATCCAGGGGGACATCCTGGCCGGCTTCAGGAAGGACAACGTCAGCGTCCTCTTCCTCAAGTTCGAGGACGCGGCCCGGGCCCGCGACTGGGTGCGCCGGCTCGTCCCGCAGATCTCCACCACCCGCGAGGTCGCCGAGTTCAACGAGGCCTTCAGCGAGGCCCGCAGGTCCTCCGGCGGGGACGACCCGAAGACGCTCAAGGCCACCTGGCTCGGCGTCAGCTTCACCTACGAGGGCCTGCGGATGCTCTCCACCACCGACCCGTTCCCGACGCCGCCGCCGGTCGGCAGCGGGCTGGAGGCCTTCCAGGAGGGCTCGGCCAGACGAGCCGGCGCCCTCGGCGACACCGGCGACAACTCCCCGGAGAACTGGCTCTTCGGCAACGGGCGGAACCAGCCGGTCCACGCGCTGTTGAAGATCTCCGCGGACACCGAGAGCGACCTGGTCACCGCGATCGAGGCGCAGCGCATCGCCGCCGCCGAGTGCCGGATCCTGATCGCCTACCAGCAGAACGCCAGGACGCTCCAGGGCAGTCGCCGGGGCAAGGAGCACTTCGGCTTCAAGGACGGCATCAGCGAGCCCGGCGTCCAGGGCTTCGACCGGCCCGACCCGGCCAGACCGCAGGAGGAGGACGGCCACCCCGGCACCCGGCTCATCCCGGCCGGCGAGTTCGTGTGCGGCGAGGACAACGACCCGTTCAGCTTCCCCAAGGACCAGTACCCCGCCTGGTGCCGCAACGGCTCCTTCCAGGTGGTCCGGCGGCTCGCCCAGGACGTCCCCGGCTGGTGGTCGCAGGTCTCGGTCAGACTCCGGGAGCTCAAGCAGGCCAAGGCCGTCCCGGAGAGCGCCACCGCCGAGTGGCTGGCCGCCCGGATGGTCGGGCGGTGGCGCTCCGGCGCACCGGTCTGCAAGCACCAGGACCGGGACGTCCCGAACAACCCCGCCGCCGCCAACGACAACGACTTCGACTTCCGGGACGACCTGGAGGGCCTGGTCACCCCGCTCTGGTCGCACCTGCGCAAGACCAGCCCGCGCGCCGGACTGCAGGAGGCCCCGGACCAGCCGCCGCTCGACGCCGGGGTCCTCGACGGCCGGCGGATCATCCGCCGCGGCACGCCGTACGGGTCCCCGTTCGACCCGGCCTCGGAGGGCCCCGGCGGCCCCGACGACCCGCGCGGCCTGCTGTTCATCTGCTACCAGGCCGACATCCAGCGGCAGTTCGAGTTCATCCAGGCCGACTGGATGGACCAGCCGAACTTCCCGCCGAACCGGGACAGCGGCGGCGCCACCCCGGCGGGGCACGCCGGCCCGCGGCCGGTGCCCGGCAAGGACCCGGTCACCCAGGAGGCCCCCGAGGCCGACTTCGAGAGCCGGGGCCCGGACGGCCTCGTCGGGCACACCCCGGTCAGCTTCCAGCAGTTCGTCCAGACCACCGGGTCGGTGTACGCCTTCATGCCGTCCCTCAGCCTCCTCAGGGCGCTCGCCGACGGTCGGCTCACCCCTCAGGGCGGCACCCAGGGCGGCGGGCAGGGCGCGACCGGCGGGCAGGGCGGCACCCAGGAACAGGGCGGCGGGCAGGCGCAGCCCGCCCCGCAGCCGGTGAAGGCCTACCCCTGCGACGAGTTCCTCCCCGTCCCCGACCAGCAGCGCCGCGCCGGGCAGAGCCGGTACTGGGCGTTCCACGGCGACCGCTGCCGGCTGATCTCGGTGGCCGACGGCTCCGCCCACACCGACCGCAAGGTCGAGGACGACACCTGGCTGGACACCTGGTCCTGCCTGCAGGGCGTCGGCCGGGTCGACTGCGTCCTGCCCATGGCCGACCTGCAGGACCCGGGCGGCACGAGCTGGTACTGGGTCTTCCACAGCACCAACGGCCGCCAGCAGTACCGGACCGTCACGATCACCTGCGACGGCGGCCGCTACACCACCCGGCAGGAGCGCCCGGACCGCGAACTCACCGCCTGGGGATCGCTCAGCGGCGTCGGGCAGGTGGACTGCTGGCTGCCCGTGCCGGACCAGCAGCGGGTCGGCGGCAAGAGCTGGTACTGGGTGTTCCACACCACCGGCGGCCGGCAGCAGTACCGGCTGTGCTCGATCGCCGACGGCTCCGCGCACACCGACGTCCGCGAGCGCACCGACCGCGAGCTCACCCAGTGGGGCTCGCTGACCGGCCTCACCCGGGTGGACTGCTTCCTGCCCGTGCCGGACTGTCAGCGGGTCGGCGGCCGGAGCGAGTTCTGGTGCTTCTCCGGCCAGGGCTACCGCCGGATCTCGGTCGCCGACGGCAGCGGCCACCCGGACCGGCTGGTCGCCGGCGACCGCTCCTGCGACGCCTGGTCCTCGCTGCTCTGACGAAGCCGCGGCCGGTGCTCCCGGTGCGTTCCGCGCGCACCGGGAGCACCGTGTCGGTCCCCTGCCCTACGCTGCGGCCATGGTGACGTTCGACGAGTTCCGTGCGATGGCCCTGGGCCTGCCGGAGGCCGCGCAGGAGCCGACCTGGGACATCGAGACCCTGCGGGTGCGCGGCAGGATCTTCGCGATGGGGGCGCCGGGCGGCCTGGCGGTCACCGTCAAGGCCTCCCCCGAGGACCAGGCCGAACTGCTCGCCGCCGAGCCCGAGGTGTTCTCCGTCGCGCCGTACGTCGGCCGGCACGGCTGGGTGAGCGTCCGGCTGGACCGGGTCGACCGGGAGGAGCTGCACGACCTCGTCACCGAGGCCTGGCGGCGGACGGCACCCAAACGGCTGGTCCGCGAGTTCGACGCGTAGACGCCCCCCGGGCCACGCACGGACGCCGCACCGACACTCCCGGTTCATGTGACCCATCCCACAGTTTGGCCGGGTCCGTCATACTCCTGTGACCTCTAGGCTTTGCCCAGGAAGTCAGCAGTGTTTGAGTCGCACCCTCCGGGCACCGCCCGAGAAACGGTGACGGGCCCCAAGGGAGTTGGTGCGGTGCGCAACCGTCGACGCTGGAAGCGGGTACTGATCGGGGCGTTCGCGGGTTGTGCCGTGCTCGCCGACGCCGGCGCCGCGGCCGCCCAGGCCGCCGCCTCCACCGAGCAGCTGGCGATCTCCACACCCCCGGCTGGCAGCGCCGCATGGGTCCAGGACCACAGCTTCGGGCGCACCCTGCCCGACCCGGCCACCACCAGCCCGGCCGCCGCCGCCGACTTCTTCGCCTCGCTCGCCCCGACCGAGCTGGACCGGCTGATCAAGGACTACCCGCTGGTCGTCGGCAACTACGACGGCGCCCCGCTGGACCTGCGCTACCGCGCCAACCGGATCGCGCTGACCGCCGAACGGGACCGCGCCCGGGCCCGGGCCGCCGACCGGAAGCTCGACTCCGACACCCGCGACCTGGCCGTCTCCCGCGCCAACGACGTCGACCACCTGCTCGCCCCCGGCCGGCAGATCCTCGCCTTCGACCCGCGCGGCCGCGGTCTGGTCTCCGAGGTGTGGGGCGACCTCGCGGACGCCGAGCGGATCTCCGTCCTCGTCCCCGGTTCGGACGCCGACCTCGGCCACTTCGACCAGTCCGCCGAGCCGCTGCGCTCCCCGGCCGGCATGGCCCGCGCCCTGCACGCCGAGGAGCGGAAGCAGGCTCCGGACACCCGCACCGCGGTGATCGCCTGGACCGGCTACGTCACCCCCTCCGGCCTCGGCCCCGACGCCGTCACCTCCCGGCTGGCCGACGTCGGCGCGCCCCGGCTCCAGCGGCTGCTCGCCGGGCTCAAGGAGACCACCCGGCCGGACGCACCGCCGGCCCTGCTCTGCCACTCCTACGGATCCGTGGTCTGCGGCAACGCCGCCCCCGAGATCCCCCGCGCGGCCGCCTCGCCGTCCGACACCACCGGGGTCACCGACATGATGGTGTTCGGCAGCCCCGGCATGGGCGTGCAGAGCACCGGCGAACTGGGCACCGGTGTGCACGTCTGGGCCACCCGCAACCCCAGCGACTGGATCGGCAACGTCCCGTACCTGGAGGTCGGCGGGCTCGGCCACGGCGCCGACCCGACCGCGAGCGGCTTCGGCGCCGAGCAGATCTCCTCCGCCCGGGCGGCTGGCCACAACGGCTACTTCACCGAGGGCACCGACAGCCTGCACAACTTCGCGGCGATCTCGCTCGGCCACTACCAGGACGTCGTCCGCCCGAACACCGGCTCCTGACGCCCCGGGCCCGACCTTCTGGAACAGCCTTCAGGGCGTGCCCTGGTCCTGGTAGAGGCGCAGCGCGTCGGCCGCCGCGCGGGCGAGTTCACGCCGGGCGGCCGGCGGCGCCAGCACCTCGGCGTCGGCGCCGAAGGCGAGCAGCGAGCGGACGGCCGCCGGCGAGGGGAAGGCCATCGCGACCTCCACCCACTCCTCGGCCGGCCCGGCGCCGGAGTCGGGCGAGGCGGTGACCCGGCCGCCGTGGATCCGGACGAACATGTCCAGGCGCCCGCGCCGCACCCGCACCCGCACCTGCAGCTCCTTGGGCAGCCGCTCCACCTGGTCGCGCAGCACCGCCCAGGCGTCCCCGAGCCCGATCCCGGGGCGGCGGCGCACCGGCTCCTCGGTGGTCCCGGCGAGCAGCACCCGGTCGGCCCGGAACAACCGGGGCTCCCCGCGCAGGTCCGCCACCAGGTACCAGACCCCGGCCTTGCTCACCAGCCCGTACGGGTCGACGGTGTAGTCCACCGGCGCGGGCGTGCCGCTGTGGCGGTAGCGCAGCCGCAGCCGCCGGTCGGCGAACACCGCGTACTGCAGCTCGCCGAGCTCCGCCCCGCTCCGGGCCCCGGACTGCGCCCCCGCCGGGGTGCCCGGCTGGGCGCCGCCCGGCGGGCCGCTCTGCATCCAGCGCGCCGGGTCGACCAGGACGCGTTCGCTGATCCGCTCGGCGGCCGGGCGGTGCGGTGCCGGCAGCGCGGCCATCACCTTGCGCAGGGCCGAACCGAGGGCGCCGTCGAGTCCGAGGTCGCTGTGCGCGCCCTGAGCGGAGAGCACGAACAGGGCCCGGGCCTCGTCCGCGGTCAGCCCGGTGACGTCGGTGCGGTAGCCGGGCAGCAGGCTGATGCCGCCGTGCCGGCCGCGTTCGGTGAACACCGGCACGCCCGCGGCGGAGAGCGACTCGACGTCGCGGTAGATGGTGCGGACGGACACCTCCAGCCGTTCGGCCAGTTCGGTGGCGGGCACCCGGCCGCGGGTCTGGAGCAGGAGCAGGATCGAGAGCAGGCGGTCGGCCTTCATGGCAGCAGAATCCCAGAAAACCTGACGGCGGTTGTCAGGTTTTACTGGGAGATTGCCGTCCGAGCCCGAAAGACCGCTCGATACCAGGGAGCTGATTCCACGTGACCTCCGTCCAGGACGCCCGCCCGCAGTACCTGCTCGCCCTCGGCCAGCTGGAGAAGCTGTTCGCCGAGATCACCCCGGACGCCCTCGACCGGCCCACCCCGTGCACCGACTTCACGCTGCGGCAGCTGCTGGGCCACGTGGTCGGCGGCGTCCACCGCTTCGCGTACATGGGCGAGGGCGGCCGGGCCGAGGACGTCGTCGCGGCCACCGGGGACCTGCCCGACGACGCCTGGCCGGCCGCCCTGGAACGGGCCCGCGACCGCGCCGTCGCGGCCTGGGCGGACGACGCCAAGCTGGACCGCCCGACCCACGCGCCCTGGGGCGTGGTGCCCGGCGCGATCGCGGTCGGCGGCTACCTGATGGAGGCGGTCGGCCACACCTGGGACATCGCCCGGGCGCTCGGCTCCGCCCAGCCGCTGGACGACGCCCTGTCCCACGCCGCGCTGGCCGTCGCCGGGGCCGTCCTGCCCGCCGGACACCGCGGCGGCGCCGTGCCGTTCGACGAGGTCCGGCCGGTCGCCGAGGACGCCGACGTGCACACCCGGCTGGCCGCCTGGCTGGGCCGCGAGGTGTGAGCCCGCGCCCGGGGAGGGGGAGCGGCACCGGCGGCCGTTCCCCCCGGGGCGCCGGCTACTCCCGCCCGACCTGGGTGAACCGCATGTCCGGGTAGCGGTCCCCGGCGACCGCGCCCGCCACCGGCTCCAGCCGGTCCAGCTCCTCCGCGGTGAGCCGCAGCACGGCGGCCGCGGTGTTCTCGGCGAGCCGGCTCCGCTTGCGGGTGCCGGGGATCGGGACGACGGTGAGCCCGTGCACCTCGGCCCGCTGGTGCACCCAGGCCAGCGCGACCTGGGCGAGGCTCGCCCCGCGGTCCGCCGCGATCTCCCGCAGCGGTGCCAGCAGTTCGGTGTTGGCCGCCGCGTTGGCCCCGGTGAAGCGCGGCTGGGTGCGCCGGAAGTCGTCGGCCGCGAGCTCCTCGGCGGCCTGGAAGGCCCCGGTGAGGAACCCCCGGCCGAGCGGCGAGTACGGGACGAAGGCGACGCCCAGTTCGGCCGCGGCCGGCACCACCGTGCGCTCGACGTCCCGGGCGAACACCGACCACTCGGACTGCAGCGCGGCGATCGGGTGGACGGCGTGGGCCTCGCGCAGCTCGGCGCCGGTCACCTCGGACAGCCCGAGGTGGCGCACCTTGCCGGCCGCCACCAGCTCGGCCATCGCGCCGACCGAGTCGGCCAGCGGCACGGCCGGGTCGCGGCGGTGCATGTAGTAGAGGTCGATCTCGTCCACGCCGAGGCGGCGCAGCGAGGCGTCCACGGCGGAGCGGATGTAGGCGGGGTCGTTGCTGATGCCGCGGTAGCCCGGGTCCTCCTGCCTGCGGACGAGCGCGAACTTGGTGGCGAGCACCACCCGTTCCCGGTTGGCGCGGACGAAGGGGCCGATCAGCTCCTCGTTGTGGCCGGAGCCGTAGGCGTCGGCGGTGTCGAACAGGGTGACGCCGGCCGCCAGGGCCGCGTCCAGGGTGGCGAGCGACTCGGTCCGGTCGCTCGGGCCGTAGAACTCGCTCATGCCCATGCAGCCGAGGCCCTGGACCCCCACGAGGGGGCCGTCGGCGCCGAGTCGGGCGGTGGGGAGGGCGGGGTCGGTCATGCGCTCTGCTCTTCCTCTGCTCGGTGGTGCTGGCACTGGACCGGGGCGTCGCCGCTGTCGGCGATCTTCCCGGCGTAGAGGTCGATCTTGTAGTCGAGGACGGCGAGGGTGGCCTGGAGGTCGGCGATCCGCTGCCGCACCTCCTCGCGCTGGTCGACGAGCAGCTGCCGGCGCCCCTCGTAGGTCTCCTCGCCGCGGCGGGCCATGTCGACGTACCGGAGCATGTCCGCCACCGGCATCCCGGTCAGCCGCAGCCTGCCCAGGAAGGCCAGTCGGTGCAGGTCCGCGTCGCAGTAGCGGCGCTGGCCGCTGGCGGAGCGGTCGACCGGGTCGAGCAGGCCGATCCGCTCGTACCAGCGCAGGGTGTGCGCGGTGAGGCCGCTGGCCACGGAGACCTCGCTGATGGTGTGCCGCGGGGTCCGGTCCGGATCGCCGACCGGGCGGCTGAACACCTCGGTGCAGCTGCGCAGGTCGAGCGGGACGGCGGCGAGCACGGCCATGATCGGTTACCCCCTGTGGTGTGCGGTGACGACGACGCTAGCGAGTTGGAGTGCACTCCAAGCAAGCCCGTCGGCCGGGTGCTCCCGCCACCGGTTTTCCGCGCTTCGTTAGAGTCGGGCGCATGGAGAGCTTGCGGATGATCGAGAACTGGCCGGTGCCCCACGCCGCGGCGGCGGTGGTCAGGGGGTCGGACGGTGCCGTGCTGGGCGCGCACGGCCCGCAGCAGCACCTGTTCCCGCTGGCCTCGGTGACCAAGCCGCTCACCGCGTACGCCGCGCTGGTCGCCGTCGAGGAGGGGGTCTTCGAGCTGGACGACCCGGCCGGCCCGCCCGGGTCGACCGTCCGCCACCTGCTCGCGCACACCTCCGGCCTGGCCTTCGACGAGGACCGGGTGTTCGCCGCGCCCGGCGATCGCCGGCTGTACTCCAACGCGGGCTTCGACGCGCTGGCCCGGGCGCTGTCCGAGGCCGCCGGGATCGAGTTCTCCCGGTACGCCGCCGAGGCGGTGTTCCAGCCGCTGGGCATGCACGACACCCTGCTCAACACCGCGCACAGGTCCCCGGCCGGGGCGGGCGGCCTGTCCACGCTCGCCGACCTGGTCCGCTTCGCCGCCGAGCTGCAGTCCCCCAAGCTGCTGGACCCGTCGACCGTCCGGCGGGCCACCCGCGAGGTCGCCTTCCCGGGGACCAGCGGCGTGCTGCCCGGCTACGGCCACCGCCGCCCGAACGACTGGGGCCTGGGCTTCGAGATCCGCGACGGCAAGTCCCCGCACTGGACGGGCACCGCCAACTCACCCGGCACCTTCGGCCACTTCGGCCAGTCCGGGACGTTCCTGTGGGTCGACCCGGAGGCCGGCGTGGCCTGCGTCGCGCTCACCGACCGGGACTTCGGCCCGTGGGCCGCCGAGGCCTGGCCGGCCCTCTCGGACGCCGTGCTGGCCGAGCTCCGCTAGGGGAGCCGGCCGGCGGCGGGTCAGCCGTACGAGACCGGCGAGTGCATCTCCCAGAGCAGCAGTTCGGCGCCGTCCTCGCCGGCCGTCGGGTCGGCGAAGGCGTCCCCGGTGATCCGCACGCTGTCGCCCGGGGCCATCGAGCGCCCGCCGCCCTTCGGCCCGGGGACCGTCCGGTAGCCGAGGGAGCCGGCCGTCAGGTGCGCGTAGCGCCAGGCGGCCCCGGGCAGCGGGGGCAACGGCTGCCACGGTCCGGCCTTCGCCAGCCAGAGCGCGGCGTCACCGCGGCGCAGCCGCAGCGCCGCCGTCCCGGCGTCGCGGGCCAGCCCGGAGGCGAGCAGCGTCAACCCGCCGTCCGCGGGTTCCACCCTGCGCAGCCCGTACACCGGGGGCGCGTCGAACACGTCCGGCTGGAGCCACATCTGGACGAACCGCACCGGGCCGTCGGCGCCGCCGACGTTGCGCTCGGTGTGGGTGACCCCGGAGCCCGCGCCGAGGTGCTGGATCATGCCGGGGCGGACCACGCCGGCGTGGCCCTGCGAGTCCCGGTGCGCCAGCGCCCCCTCCAGCACCCAGGTGAGGATCTCGGTGTCCCGGTGCTTGTGCTCGTCGAAGCCTGCGCCCGGGGCGAGGAGTTCCTCGTTGCACGCGAGCAGCGCGCCGAAGTGGGTGTTGCGCGGGTCGTAGTGACCGGAGAAGGAGAACGCGTGTCGGGTCTCGACGCCCTCGGCCGGGGTGGAGAGGTAGCGCTCGGCGGTGCGGCGCAGGTCGGCTCGGGGGCGGGCGGCGGCGTCGGTCACGGGCCCCACCGTAGCGCGCTTTCCGGCTCGCCCCCGGGGCCTGTGCACGAGCAGTCACTCACGTGAGGCAGTCTTGTCCCTGTGCCAGCCGCATCCGCGAACTCCAAGAGCGAACCCAGCCCCGAGCCCGGGACGACCGGGACGAGTCCGGCTCCCCGGGCCGTGCGCGACCGTCCCGGCCGGGCGGCGCCGCGCCTGACCGCGCAGGAGCGCAGAAACGCCGCCGAACGCGCCGAGCGCCGTGCCGCGACGCTGAAGCGGCTGGAGAAGTCCTCGGGCAAGCTGGCCACCGCCGCGATCTCGCGGATGGACGACCAGCTCGGCTGGTACCGGCGGATGCCGCCGGAGCACCGCTCCTGGATCGGCCTGGTCGCCCAGGCCGGCATCGCCGCCTTCACCGAGTGGTACCGCCACCCGGACACCGCGCAGGCGATCTCCACCGACGTCTTCGGCACCGCCCCGCGCGAGCTGACCAGGGCGATCACGCTGCGCCAGACCGTCGAGCTGATCCGCACCACGATCGAGGTGATGGAGGAGGCCATCGAGGAGGTGGCCGCCCCCGGCGACGAGGCGGACATGCGCGAGTCCGTGCTGGTCTACGCCCGGGAGATCGCCTTCGCCACCGCGCAGGTGTACGCCCAGGCGGCCGAGGCGCGCGGCGCCTGGGACGCCCGGCTGGAGGCGCTGGTGGTCAACTCGCTGCTGTCCGGCGACGCCGACGAGGGCGTGCTGTCCCGGGCGGCCGCACTGGGCTGGGGCCAGCCCAGCCAGGTCCGGGTGGTGATGGGCAGCGCCCCGGACGGCGACAGCGAGCTGGTGGTCGAGGCGATCCGCCGGGCCGCCCGCTACGCCAAGCTGCACGTGCTGACCGGTGTGCTCGGCAAGCGGCTGGTGGTGGTGGTGGGTGGCGACAAGGAGCCGGTGCACGCCGCCCGGGCGCTGATCGGCCAGTTCGCGCCGGGCCCGGTGGTGGTCGGCCCGACCGTGCCGGACCTGCTCTCGGCCACCCGTTCGGCGCACGCCGCGGCGGCCGGGCTGCGCGCCTGCGCCGCCTGGCCGGACGCCCCCCGACCGGTCCTGGCCGACGACCTGCTGCCCGAGCGGGCGCTGGCCGGTGACCAGGCCGCCCGCCGCCAACTGGTGGAGGAGATCTACACACCACTGGACGAAGCCGGCTCGGCGCTGCTGGAGACGCTGAGCGTCTACCTGGAGCAGGCCTCCTCCCTGGAGGGCGCGGCCCGGATGCTCTTCGTCCACCCCAACACGGTGCGCTACCGGCTACGACGTGTGACCGACGTCACGGGGTACGCCCCCTCCGACGTACGTTCGGCGTTCACGCTGCGGATCGCACTCGCCCTCGGCCGGCTGACCGCCGCCGGGGAGCCGAGTTGAGCCGAATGTAGGGAACTTACAATCCCGGATGGTTTTCTTCGTTACCGTCGCCTACCCGCCCCTGGGCGCCTGGCGAGAGAGGGTTGAACCGTGCTCGTAATCGTCGCCCCTGGACAGGGTGCCCAGACCCCCGGTTTCCTCAGCCCCTGGCTGGAGCTCGACGGTGTCGCCGACCGCCTGCGCGGCTGGTCGGAGGTCGCCGGGCTCGACCTGGTGCACGCCGGTACCGAGGCCTCCGCCGAGGAGATCAAGGACACCGCCGTCGCCCAGCCGCTGCTGGTCGCCGCCGGTCTCATGACCGCCCGGGAGCTGTTCCCGGACGAGGACGTCGCCCGCAAGCTGGTCGGCGCCGTCGCCGGCCACAGCGTCGGCGAGATCACCGCCGCCGCCGGCGCCGGTGTGCTGAGCGCGCACGACGCGCTGGCCTTCGTCCGCGAGCGCGGCCAGGCCATGGCCGCGGCCGCCGCCGTGACCGAGACCGGCATGATCGCCGTGCTCGGCGGCGACCAGGAGGTCGTGGCGGCGAAGCTCGCCGAGCACGGCCTGACCGCGGCCAACAACAACGGTGGCGGCCAGATCGTCGCGGCCGGCACGCTGGCCCAGCTGGAGGCGCTGCGGGCGGACCCGCCGGTCGGCGCCAAGCTGGTGGCCCTGAAGGTCGCCGGCGCCTTCCACACCGAGCACATGGCCCCGGGTGTCGAGCGGCTGGCCGCGCTGGCCCCGACGCTGACCGTCGCCGACCCGCAGGTCCGCTACGTGTCCAACCGGGACGGCGGGGTCGTGGACTCCGGCGCCGAGGTGCTCGACCGCCTGGTGTCGCAGGTCTCCAACCCGGTCCGCTGGGACCTCTGCATGGAGACCCTGGGCCGCCTGGGCGCGACCGCCGTCATCGAGCTGTCCCCCGCGGGCACGCTCACCGGACTGGTCAAGCGCAACCTCAAGGGTGTGGCGACGCTTGCCCTCAAGACCCCCGCCGACCTGGACAAGGCCCGCGCGCTCGTCGCGGAGCACGGCGGTCAGGAGCAGGAGACCCAGGCATGAGCAAGCCGCAGATCCGTCCCACCGTGGGTGCGCAGTTCTCGCGCATCCTCGGGGTGGGCGGCTACCGCCCGGTGCGGGTGATCCCCAACGCCGAGGTGCTGGAGTGGATCGACTCCTCGGACGAGTGGATCCGCACCCGCAGCGGGATCGCCGAGCGCCGCTGGGCGGGCCCGGAGGAGACCGTCGCCGAGATGTCGGTGCAGGCCGCCGGCAAGGCCATCGCGCAGGCCGGGATCTCCCCCGACCAGATCGGCGGCGTGATCGTCGCGACCGTCTCGCACCTCAAGCAGACCCCGGCGATCGCCACCGAGATCGCCGAGCGGCTCGGCTGCGGCACCGCCCCGGCCTTCGACATCTCGGCCGCCTGCGCCGGCTTCGGCTACGGCCTGGGCCTGGCCGACGGCATGATCCGCGGCGGCAGCGCCGAGTACGTGCTGGTGGTCGGCGTCGAGCGGCTCAGCGACCTGACCGACCAGTCGGACCGCTCGACCGCGTTCATCTTCGGCGACGGCGCCGGCGCCGCGATCGTCGGCCCCTCCGACACCCCCGGCATCGGCAAGGTGATCTGGGGCTCGGACGGCTCGCAGTCGGACGTCATCTCGCAGACCCACGCCTGGGACACCGCCTTCGCCAAGCCCGACGCCGTCAACGGCGCGGGCGAGGAGACCAAGTGGCCGGCCCTGCGGATGGAGGGCCAGACGGTCTTCCGCTGGGCGGTCTGGGAGATGGCCAAGGTGGCCCAGCAGGCGCTGGACGCCGCCGGGATCACCGCCGACCAGCTCGGCGCCTTCATCCCGCACCAGGCCAACATGCGCATCACCGACGCCATGATCAAGGCGCTCAAGCTGCCCGACTCGGTGCCGGTCGCCCGCGACATCTCGGAGACCGGCAACACCTCCGCCGCCTCCATCCCGCTGGCGATGGAGCGCATGCTGGAGAGCGGCGAGGCCCGCAGCGGCGACCTCGCCCTGATCATCGGGTTCGGGGCGGGTCTCGTGTACGCCGCCGCAGTCGTTACGCTCCCCTAGGCGCGTTTCGCCCCAGTCATCCGCAAGCCTGTGTCCGGCCGCCGGTCGGACGCGTTCAACACCGAAGAGGAGCAGCCAGTATGGCTACCAAGGACGAGGTTCTGGAAGGTCTCGCCGAGATCGTCAACGAGATCGCCGGTATCCCGACCGAGGACGTCGAGCTCGAGAAGTCCTTCACGGACGACCTGGACGTCGACTCGCTGTCCATGGTCGAGGTCGTCGTGGCCGCTGAGGAGCGCTTCGACGTCAAGATCCCGGACGACGAGGTCAAGAACCTGAAGACCGTCGGCGACGCCGTGGACTACATCCTCGCCAACGCCTGATCGATCGACACGCTCGATCCGTCCAGCCCGTCCGGCGTTCCCCACGCCTCGGGCGGCTGACCCGTCGACCGGCTCACCGAGCCGGACCGACCAACCGGCCGGGACGCCCCACCGGGCGCCCGGCCGGGCCCTTCCTCGGCTCGCCGCCGACCCCCGCACAACGTGAGAGAAGAAGATCCAGTGACCGCTGAAAACCGTACCGTGGTCGTCACGGGTATCGGCGCCTTCACGCCGCTGGGCGGCGACGCCGCCACCACCTGGGAGAACCTGGTCGCCGGGCGCTCCGGAGTGGCGGCCCTGACCGAGGAGTGGGCCGAGGACCTGCCCGTCAAGATCGCCGCGCGCACCGCCGTCGAGCCCGGCGAGATCCTCCCCCGCCCGCTGGCCCGCAAGCTGGACCGCTCGGCGCAGTTCGCGCTGATCGCCGCCCGCGAGGCCTGGGCCGACGCCGGCTACGAGACCCCGGCCACCGACGAGTCCTCCAAGCTCGCCCCCGAGCGCCTGGGCGCCGTCATCGCGTCCGGCATCGGCGGCGTGACGACCCTGCTCGACCAGTACGACGTGCTGAAGGAGAAGGGCTCCCGCAAGGTCTCCCCGCACACCGTCCCGATGCTGATGCCCAACTCCCCGGCGGCCAACGTCGGCCTGGAGGTCGGCGCCCGCGCGGGTGTGCACACCCCCGTCTCCGCCTGCGCCTCCGGCGCCGAGGCGATCGGCTACGCGATCGAGATGATCCGCACCGGCCGCGCCGACGTCGTGGTGGCCGGCGGCACCGAGGCCGCGATCCACCCGCTGCCGATCGCCGCGTTCGCCAACATGATGGCGATGTCCAAGAACAACGACGACCCGCAGCGCGCCTCCCGCCCGTACGACAAGGGCCGCGACGGCTTCGTGCTGGGCGAGGGCGCCGGCGTGGTCGTGCTGGAGTCGGTCGAGCACGCCGAGGCGCGCGGCGCCCGGATCTACTGCGAGGCCGTGGGCCAGGGCCTGTCCTCGGACGCCCACCACATCGCCCAGCCCGAGCCGACCGGTGCGGGCGTGGCCCGCGCACTGGCCGACCTGTTCGAGCGCAACACCCTGGACAAGGCCGAGATCGTGCACGTCAACGCGCACGCCACCTCGACCCCGCAGGGTGACACCGCCGAGCTGAAGGCGCTGCGCAAGGAGCTCGGCGACGACCTCGACCACATCGCCGTCTCGGCCACCAAGTCGATGACCGGCCACCTGCTGGGCGGCGCCGGCGGCATCGAGACCGTCGCCACCGTGCTGGCCCTGCACCACCGCCTCGCCCCGCCGACCATCAACGTCGACGAGCTGGACGACGACGTGGACGCGGACATCGTGCGCGACGAGCCGCGCAAGCTGCCCGAGGGCCGGATCGCGGCGCTGAACAACTCGTTCGGCTTCGGCGGCCACAACGTGGTGCTGGCCTTCCGCACCCGCTGACCGCCCCGAACGGAAGGGGCCGGCGCTCACGGAGAGCGCCGGCCCCTTCCGCCGTTCCCGGGGTCAGACCACCTGGTGCAGCCAGCGCACCGGGGCGCCCTCGCCCGCGTAGCGGAACGGCTCCAGCTCGTCGTCCCAGGGCTTGCCCAGCAGCCGGGAGATCTCGGCCTCCAGGTCGGCCCCCTCGCTGCGGGAGCGCAGCAGGACGGCCCGCAGCCGGTCCTCGGGGATGAGGATGTCGCCGTGGATGCCCGTGACGGCGTGGAAGATGCCGAGCGAGGGCGTGCTGCTGTACCGCTCGCCCTCCGCCGTGGCGCAGGGCTCGCTGGTGACCTCGTACCGCATCAGCTGCCAGCCGCGCAGTGCGGAGGCGAGCTTCGAGGCCGTGCCGGGCTCCCCCTGCCAGGAGAGCTCGGCGCGCCAGTGTCCGGGTGCGGCCGGCTGGCGGATCCAGTCCAGGCTCACCCGCACACCGAGCACTCCCGCGACGGCCCACTCGACGTGCGGGCACAGCGCGCGGGGCGCGGAGTGGATGTAGAGAACTCCACGTGTCGTCACCGGGACCTCCAGGCTGTGGACGAGGGTCGCCTTCCCCAGCTGCCTCGTGCCTGCAGTTGATCCACAGTTACCCACGTTTGCCGACATTAAGCCACTAAATTGAGCAAAACGGACAGGCTTTCGCTCAATGCTAGTCGAATCCCCAATGAGGTCTACCCCTCGGCCGGATCTCTCCCCCGAACGGCCCCGTCGCCGGGCGGGACCACCGTACCGCGCCGCCCCGCACCGTGGATGACGCACTTTCGGATCCGGCCGGAATGCGGTAGTGCGGCCGGATCCCCCGCGCCCGTACGCAAACCGCCCCGCGGGCCCGACCGGGGCGCGCGCGGGGCGGTTCGAGGAGCTGACGGCCGGTCAGCCCTCCAGGCGGACCACCATCTTGCCGGTGTTGACGCCGCCGAGCAGGCCGAGGAAGGCGTCCACGGTGCTGTCGATGCCCTGGGTCACCGTCTCGCGGTACTTGAGCTCACCCGAGCGCACCCACGCCGCGACCTCCTCGACGAACCTCGGCTGGAGGTCGTAGTGGTCGCCGACGAGCAGCCCCTCCATGCGGAAGCGCTTGGCGATGATCTGCGCGAGGTTGCGCGGGGCCGGGGTGGGCTCGGTGGCGTTGTACTGCGAGATCATGCCGCACACCGCGATGCGGCCGTGCAGGTTCATCACCTCGATGGCCGCCTCCAGGTGCTCGCCGCCCACGTTGTCGAAGTAGACGTCGATGCCGTCGGGGGCCGCCGCCCGGAGCTGCTCGGCGACCGGGCCGTTCTTGTAGTTGAACGCGGCGTCGAAGCCGTACTCCTCCAGGAGGAGCTTGACCTTGTCGTCCGAGCCCGCGGAGCCGATCACCCGCGCCGCGCCCTTCAGCTTGGCGATCTGGCCGACGATGCCGCCCACCGCGCCGGCCGCGCCGGAGACGAACACCACGTCGCCGGCCTTGACCTCGGCGATCCGGGTGAGCCCCGCGTAGGCGGTCAGGCCGGGCATGCCCAGCACGCCCAGGTACGTCGAGAGCGGCGCGGCGTCCGGGTCCACCTTGACGGCGGTGGCGGCGGCGAAGGTCGCGTACTCGCGCCAGCCGTAGTAGTGCAGCACGTAGTCGCCCTCGGCGAAGCCGTCCGCCTGCGAGGCGACGACCCGGCCGACCGCGCCGCCCAGCATCGGCTCGCCCAGCGCGTACGGCTCCGCGTAGGACTTGGCCGCCGACATCCTGCCGCGCATGTACGGGTCGACCGAGAGGTAGAGGTTGCGGACCAGGACCTCGCCCGGGCCCGGGGTCCGGACCGGCGCCTCGACCAGGGCGAAGTCGGTCGGCTGCGGCCAGCCCTGCGGGCGGGCGGCGAGGTGCCATTCACGGGCGGTGGCGGGTGCGGCCTGCTCTGCCATGGGGGGCTCCTTGTGTTCCGGTACCTGAAAGGTTGAGCTACTGAAGTAACGATGGACATGAAAGGTTCATGTTGTCAACTTTTCAGGTAGACTCTGGGGCATGGACACCCAGCCGCCCCGGTCCGCCGCGCCGCAGTCCGACGAGATCACCCGCGAGGTCGTCGACCTGATGGCCAACCTGGTCGCGCTGTTCCACCGCGAGTACGAGGAGGCGGCCGCCGCCCGCTCGCTCACCGGCGCCCAGGCCAAGGTGCTCGCCCTGCTGCGCCGCGGCCCCATGCCGATGCGCCAGATCGCCCAGACGCTCAGCTGCGAGCCGTCCAACATCACCGGCATCGTCGACCGGCTCGAGGCGCGCGGCTTCGTCACGCGCGAGGCCGACCGGCAGGACCGCCGGGTCAAGCTGGTCGCCGCCACCGGCACCGGCGCCGCCGCCTCCGAGGAGCTGCGGGAGTCGCTGAACTTCGCCCGGGAGCCGCTGGCCGCCCTCGGCGACGACGAGCGGACCGTCCTGCGCGACCTCCTGCGCCGGATGCTCACCGGCGCCGCCGGCCCCGGGGCGTGAGCAGCATCACAGGCTCCCCGCGGGATCCGCACCCCGCTCGGAGGTAACCGAACCGTCCCTCGAAACGTCTAACGTTCGAACATCGAACGCGAGAGACGCAAAGACGGGGGGCACGCGGAAGATGGGCAGCAGCACGCGCAGGCGCCGCTACGTGCGGACCGCCATCGGCCTGGCGGCCGTCCTGGTGCTGTCCGTCGTGGGGGCCGGGGCCTGGTTCTACCACCGGCTGGACAGCAACATCACCACCTTCGACGCGGGCGGCGTCGCCACCGAGCGCCCGCCGGCACCCGTCCCGACCACCCCCGGCGCCTCGGTGCCGGTGAACATCCTGGTGCTCGGCTCGGACACCCGCGAGGACGGCAACAGCGCGATCGGGGGCGGCGAGGAGGGCGTCGGCCACTCCGACACCGCGATGGTGGTGCACGTCTACGCCGACCACAAGCACGCCGTCGGCGTCTCCATACCCCGGGACACCCTCGTCACCGTGCCCTCCTGCAAGCTGCCGAGCGGCAGGTGGACATCACCCCGCACCAACCAGATGTTCAACTCGGCCTTCACGGTCGGCGAGTTCCCCAAGGGAAACCCGGCCTGCACCCAGAACACCGTCGAGACGCTCACCGGCCTGCGGATCGACCACACCATCGTGGTCGACTTCAAGGGCGCGGCCGCGATGACCGAGGCCATCAACGGGGTGGACGTCTGCGTCCCCAACGACGTCGACTCGCACGGCATCCACCTCAGGAAGGGCATGCAGAAGCTCTCCGGGCAGCCCGCGGTGGACTACCTGCGGGCGCGCTACGGCTTCGGCGACAACTCCGACATCGGGCGGATGAAGCGCCAGCAGGCCTTCGTCTCGTCCATGATCAGGAAGGTCCAGAACCAGGGCTTCTCGCTGCCCACCCTGCTCCCGCTGGCGGACGCGGCCACCCGCTCGCTCACCGTGGACGAGGGACTGGGCACCGCGATGAAGCTGGTGGACTTCGCCCGCTCGCTGCAGGACATCAAACTCTCCGACATCACCTTCGTGACCGCGCCCTGGCGCTTCGCCGGCGACCGCGTCCAGCTGGTGCAGCCCGACGCCGACACGCTGTGGCGGCTGATGCGCGAGGACCGCACCCTGGACGGCCGGGGCACCGCCGGCACCGGCACCCCGGCCCCCTCCCCCACCGTCCCCGGGCCCGACGGCTCCTCCGCGGCGGCCGCCCCGAGCGGACCGCTCGCGCCCGAGCAGGCCGCCGCACCGGTGGTCGTGGTCAACGGCGTCGGCACCTCCGGACTGTCCACCTCCGGCGCCGAGGCGCTGCGGGCCAGGGGCTTCAAGAACGTCGCCCTCGGCAAGCCCACCGGCGGCCGGCTGCAGACCGAGATCGCCTACGACCCCGCCCTCAAGGCCGCCGCCGACCAGGTGGCCGCGCTCTTCCCGGGCTCGCGCACCGTCGAGGACCCGGGCTCCGAGGCGATCACCGTCACCCTGGGCCGGGACTACCGGCCGGTGCCCTCGACCGGGCTGGACTCGGTGGGCGCCGACCCGGCCCCGGCGACGGACGCCGCGGGCGGCTCGCCGAGCCCCTCCCCGGGCGCCACCGCGAGCGGATCACCGGGCGCCACCCCGGGCGCCACCGCGAGCGGCTCGCCCGGCGGCACGCCCGGTGGGGTCCCCACCGGCATAGCGGAGAACTCCCGCGGCGCCGACACCGACCCCTGCGCGGACCTCACCTTCGGCTGACGGCACCGGCCGTGGACCCCGCGGCCGGGTGGCGGGCCGGTTCGGCTCGGGCCCGGTCAGACCGGGTCCGGCACCCCGGTGACCACGGCCGTCAGCCGGGTGCCCCGGGGGAAGGCGCCGGCGGCGGCCAGCCCGGTCAGCGCCGCCAGCAGCTTGGCCACGTAGCGGCGCTCCAGCGGGACGCCGTGCCGGCGCTCGAACCGCCGGGCGAAGGCCTCCAGTTCGGCCGGGACCTTGCCGTAGCCGCCGCCGTGGTGCCCGTGGTCGATCCGCCAGTTGTCGAACTCCCGGCCGCGGGCGGCCCGGTGCAGCCGGGTGACCTCGGCCTCCAGGTAGCCCTCGCCGCCGCGCAGCACGGCCACCCCGAGGGCCCGGGCGCCCGGCGGCAGACCGGCCGCGACGCCGGCCAGGGTGCCGCCGGTGCCGACCGGGCAGCAGACCACGTCGCGCTCGCCGAGGTCGGGCAGTTCGGCCGGGATCGCCGCCGCGCCCGTCACCGCGAGGGCGTTGGAGCCGCCCTCCGGGAGCACCAGGCCGGGGCCCCAGCGCCACTGCGGCCCGGCCGCGGCACCGCCGTCGCCGGCCGCCGCCCGGCCGGTGGCCTCCCGGTACTCGGTGCGGGTGAGGAACTCCAGCCGCATGCCGTCCCGCTCGGCCGCCCGCAGCGACCAGTTGCGCGGCCGGTCGGCCAGCTCCTCCCCGCGGACCAGCCCGACGCTCTCCAGCCCGAGCGCCGCGGCCGCCGCCGCGACCGCCCTCAGATGGGTGGAGTACGCCCCGCCGAAGGTCAGCAGCCGGGTGTGGCCCTGCTCCACGGCGGCCGTCAGGTTGGGCGCCAGCTTGCGCCACTTGTTGCCCGGGACGGCGGGGTGCAGCAGGTCGTCCCGCTTGAGGCGCAGCTCCACCCCGGCCCGGACGAGCGCCTCGTCGGTGCAGTCCACCAGCGGGGTCGGCAGCAGGGCGGGTTCGAGCATCCGGCCAGCTTACGGGCGGCGGGTCGGGGTGAGCAGGCCCAGGTTGTAGGCGGCGGCGACGGCCGAGGCGCGGTCCTTGACGTCGAGCTTGGCGTAGACGTGGATCAGGTGGGTCTTCACGGTGGCCTCGCTGATGAACAGCCGGGCCGCCGCCTCCCGGTTGGTGGATCCGGCGGCGACCAGCTCCAGCACCTCCAGCTCGCGCGGGCTGAGCGCCTCCTGGACCGGCGCGCGGACCTGGCCGAGCAGCTTGGCGGCGACGGTCGGCGCGATCACCGAGGCGCCGCGGGCGGCCTCCCGGACGGCGTGGAAGAGGTCCTCCCGGGCGGCGTCCTTCAGCAGGTAGCCGGTGGCGCCGGCCCGGACGGCCGGGAGCACGTCGGCGTCGGTGTCGTAGGTGGTGAGCACCAGGACCCGCCCGGGCAGGCCGCGTTCGGCCATCTCGCGGATCGCGGTGACGCCGTCCATCCGCGGCATCCGCAGGTCCATCAGCACCACGTCGGGCCGCAGTGCGGCGACCAGCACCAGCGCCTCGGCGCCGTCGCCGGCCTCGCCGACCACCTCGAAGCCGGGGGCGGCGGTGAACATGCCGCGCAGCCCGTCCCGGACCACCGGGTGGTCGTCCACCAGCAGCAGTCTGATCGTCGTCTCGTCGCTCACGGTCCTACTCCTCCACACTGATCGCCGGCAGGGTCGCGGACACCGTCGTCCCGGCGCCGGGTTCGGTCTCCAGGTCCAGCCGCCCGGCCAGCCGCTGCACCCGGCGGCGCATCACGTCCAGCCCGTAGCCGCCGCCGGTGGCCCGGGAGGGCGGCTCGGCCGCCGGGTCGAAGCCGATGCCGTCGTCCCGGACGTCCAGGGTCACCAGCCCGGGCATGTAGGAGAGGGTCAGCCCGACCCGCGAGGCCCGCGCGTACTTGGCGGCGTTGGCGAGCGACTCCTGGGCGATCCGCAGCAGGGTCACCTCGACCTCGGGGTGCAGCGGGCGGGCCTCGCCGGTGACGGTCAGCGCGGCGGTGGCGCTGTTGCGCTCCCGCCACTGCTCGACCAGTTCGGCGAGCGCCTCCGGCAGGGCGGCCCGCTCCAGTTCGAGCGGGCGCAGCGCGTGGACGGCCCGGCGGGCCTGGGTGAGGCTCTCCCGGGCGAGGGCCACCGCGTTGGCCAGGTGCCGGTCAGCGTCCGCCGCGCTCGCCTGCCGCGCCTGGTCGGCGGCCTGGAGCTGGGTGACGATGCCGGCCAGGCCCTGGGCCACGGTGTCGTGCATCTCCTGGGCGAAGCGGCGGCGCTCGTCGGCGGCCCCGGCCTCACGGGCCTGGACCAGCAGCTGGGCGTGCAGTCCGGCGTTCTCGGCGAGCATCTCGGTCAGCCGCCGGTTGGCCTCGGCGAGTTCGGCGTTGGCCTGCTTGCGGTGGCGGCTCAGCCGGTCGGCGACCTCGCTGAGCGCGAGGAGCACCCCGACGACCGCCAGGTTGAAGGCCAGGACGGTCAGGAACCCGCCGACCTGCCCCGGGGTCGTCGGCAGCACCCCGCCGGTCTGGGCGAGCGTGGTGGGGGCCGGGGGCCCCCCCCCGCCCCCCCCCCCCCCCCCCCCCCCCCCCGCGCCCCCCGGCGGGGGCGCCCGGGGGCGGGGGCCCCC
>NZ_JBIWPA010000002.1:74825-160220 GCF_044768035.1 Kitasatospora sp. NPDC101176 | reverse complement strand
ACCACCCCCACCCCCGCCTGTTTGACGCCCAGCACGTTCACCACCCCCCCCCCCCCCCCGGGGGGCGCCGCCCCCCCCCCCCGGGGGGGGGCGGGGGGGGGGGGCCCGCCCCCCCCCCCCGCCCCCACCACCCGGGCCCGTCCGTGCAGGTACTGCGCGGCGTGCAGGTAGGAGCTGAAGGCGAAGAAGCCGTAGATCGGGTTGTCCAGCACCAGGACGGTGGTCACCGCCAGCAGCCCGACGAAGTGGACGCCGGCGTGGCGCGCCCGGCCGTCCGGGCGGGGGGTGCGGTCCAGGGCCGAGCGCAGCAGCAGCCAGAGCAGGGCGAGGAGCGCGACCGGCAGGGTGACCCGGACGGACCGCGCGGTCGGCACCGGGACCAGCAGGACGAGGGTGGTGGCGATCAGCAGTCCCACGTAGCCGAGCAGCCCGGCAGCGCGGTCCAGCCGCTCCTGCCAGGCGCCGAGCGCACTCTCGTCCACCGGGTCGGTCTTGATCACTCCCACCGGAACAGCCTGGCAGCCGCGGCGCCCGCGAGCAGGGCGTACGCCGCGAGTGTGAGCAGGCCCACGGCGTGCGGGAAGTGGCCGGCCCAGGAGTCCTGCAGGGCCTGCACCGCGGCCCCGCTGGGGGTGAAGTCGCCGATCCGGTTGACCACGGCGGGTGCGAACTCGCGGGGCAGCCAGATCCCGGAGAAGAACATCATCGGGAAGAAGGCCAGCGCGCCGACCGCGTTGCCGGCCTTCGCCGAGGGGACGACCGAGGCGAGCAGCAGGCCGACCGAGAGCATCGCGGCGGCGGCGAGCAGGAAGGCCAGCACGAATCCCAGCGGCTGGCGCGGCAGCGCCACCCCGAGGACCGGCCCGACCGCCATCACCAGCAGCAGTGCGACGGTGGCGATGCCCAGGTAGAGCGGCAGCAACGCCCCGAACAGCAGTGCCGGGCGCACCGGGCTGGCGGACATCCGGCGCAGCACGCCGCGTTCGCGGTAGGCGGCGAGCAGCGAGGGCAGGGCGTTGAGGCCGAGCAGCATCAGGCTGAACACGGCCAGGATCGGCGCGTACAGCTGGATGGTGCTCATCCCGTGCATGTCCGGCGAGGCCTTGCGCATGGACGGGATCGAGCCGAGGACGCCCAGCAGGACGACCGGGAAGAGCAGGCCGAAGAAGGCGGTCAGCGGGTCGCGCAGGAAGAGCCGGGTCTCGGCGACGGCCAGGCGGCGTACGGCGTGGACGGTGTGGTTCACGGTGGTGGTCCCCTCGGGTCGGGTGGCGGCGGGTCGGGTGGCGGCGGGTCGGGTGGCGGCTGGTCAGCCGCCCGGACTGGTCAGGAGTCGTGCCGGGTGAGCGCGAGGTAGGCCTCGTCCAGGCCGTGCTCGCGGATCCGCAGCCCGGTGACGACGATCCCCTCGCGGGCCAGCAGCCCGGTGACCTGGTCGGCGAAGTCCCCGACCCCGGAGACCTCGATCCGGCCGTCCCGCTCGCGCACCGAGGTGACCCCGGGCAACGCCGCCAGTCGGGCCGGGTCCAGCGGCGCGGTGGGGCGGAAGCCGAGGGTGCCGCCGGCGCCGGAGCGGGCGACCAGCTCGGCGGGGGTGCCGGTGGCGACGATCCGTCCGCCGTCGAGCACGGCCGCGCGGTCGCACAGCGCCTCGACCTCGTCCATGAAGTGCGAGACCAGCACCACCGTCACCCCGTTGTCGCGGATCCGGCGGACCAGCTCCCAGGTGTCGCGGCGGCCCTGCGGGTCGAGTGCCGTGGTCAGCTCGTCCAGGAACGCCACCTCGGGGTTGCCGATCAGCGCGAGGGCGATGAACAGCCGCTGCCGCTGGCCGCCGGAGAGCTTGTCGAAGGGCGTCCGGCGCTGGTCGGCGAGCCCCCACTCGTCCAGCAGCTCCCGCCAGTCCCGGGGGCTGGGGTAGAGCGCGGCGTACAGCTCCAGTGCCTCGGCGACCCGCAACCCGCCCTGCAGCTGGGCCTGTTGGAGCTGGACGCCGATCCGCGGCCGCAGCCGGTGGGCGTCCCGCACCGGGTCCAGTCCGAGGACCCGGACCGTCCCGGCGTCGGCCCGGCGCAGGCCCTCGCAGCACTCCACGGCGGTGGTCTTGCCCGCGCCGTTGGGCCCCAGCAGGCCGAAGACCTCGCCGCGTTCCACGCTGAAGGAGACGTCCTCCAGCACCTGCCGCCGCCCGTAGGCCTTGCGCAGCCCCGCCACCTCGATCACGGCCATCGCGCCGCTCCCTCCCGCTCGTCCTGCTCGCTCCGGCCGTGTTCCCCGGCCTGCTACGAGCCTCCCGCGCGGGGCCCCTGCGGCGGATCGACCGGACGGTCAGAGCGGTCGGCGGCCGCGGTGGAGGGGGGATCAACCGATCGGTGGATGGGGCCGGGGCCGGGGCCGGGAACGGCGCGCGGCCCGGCCGCCGTGCTGTCGGCGACCGGGCTGCGGGTCGTGCGGGGCCGGGCGGGGTAGTGGATCGGGCCGGGCGGAGCCGGGCCGGGGGTAGTGGATCGGGCCGGGGCCGGGCCGGTCAGCCCGCCCCGCCGTCGGCGTGCGTGGCGTTGACGGCCCGGCGCAGGGCGCGTGGGACGGGCCCGGCGGCCGGGGCCAGCTTGTCGATCCGGCCGCGGAACTCACGGCTCTGGCGCCAGGTCAGGGCCGAACCCAGCCGGGCGGCGTCGATCAGGGCGACCAGCGCGGCGTCCGCCGGTTCGACCCGGCTGAGCGGGCCCCTCAGCGCGGAACCGACCGACGCCGCCAGCGACTTGCGCAGCCGGGGCTCCGGCAGGGTGACCCGGGAGCACGGGAAGATCCCGAGCACCCGGCGCTCCTCGACCCGGATCCGTCCGCTCGCCGCCAGGCCGTCCCGGACCACCCGGGCGGCACGGGAGGTCGGGCCCTGGCCGCGGCCGACCCAGCTCTGCCAGCTGCGTCGGCGCCCCTGCCGGAGCTGTTCCAGCAGTGCCGCGGAGAGCGGGTCGAGGCCGTCGGCCCGGGCGCCGTCCACGGCGGCGGGGTGCCGGCCGTCGTCGCGGACCAGGCCGCGCCGCAGGAGTTCGGCGAGCGCGGCCGCCCGCATCACCAGGTCGAGCGTGGCGGTGGCGGTGAGCCGCTCGCGGTCCGGGCGGTAGGCGAGCAGGTACAGCTTCTCCGGCAGGGTGGTGGGCACGTCCATGATGGACTCCAAGCAGGTGGACGGTGTCGGTGGGACCGCCCGGTCAGTCGGCGTCGGACCCGCCGGATTCCGGGCTCTCCTTGGGCGGTCGGCCGCGCCGGGGAAGCCGGGCCGCGCCGCCGGGCATCCGGCCCGCGTCGGTGAGGGCCCGACGGAGCAGGAACTCGATCTGCGCGTTGGCGCTGCGCAGTTCGTCGGCGGCCCACCGGGCCAGCGCGTCGTGGACCGCAGGGTCCAGCCGCAGCAGGATCTTCTTCCGCTCCGTCGCCAACGCGCGCCGCTCCTTACTGGTAGAGGGAGCCCGTGTTCACGACGGGCTGGGCGCCCCGGTCGCCGCAGAGCACGACCAGGAGGTTGCTCACCATGGCGGCCTTGCGCTCCTCGTCGAGCTCGACGACGTCGTTCTCGGCGAGCCGGTCCAGCGCCTCCTCGACCATACCGACGGCGCCCTCGACGATCAGCCGACGAGCCGCGACCACGGCCCCGGCCTGCTGCCGCTGGAGCATCACCTGGGCGACCTCGGGGGCGTAGGCGAGCCGGGTGATCCGGGACTCGACGACCCGCACACCGGCCGAGACGACCCGGGCGGCGATCTCGGCGGAGAGCATCCGGGTGATCTCCTCCGCGCCGTCGCGCAGCGACAACTGGCCCTCGTGGTGGGCGTCGTACGGGTAGCTGCTGGCGATGTGCCGCACCGCGGTCTCGGTCTGGATGGCGACGAAGTCGGTGTAGTCGTCCACCTCGAACACGGCCTTGGCGGTGTCCTCGACCTGCCAGACCACCACGGCGGCCATCTCGATCGGGTTGCCGTCGGCGTCGTTGACCTTGGCGGTCTCGGTCTCGTGGTTGCGGATCCGGGTGGAGATCCGGCGGCGGCTGGTGAAGGGGTTCAGCCAGGTCAGGCCCTCGGCGCGGATGGTGCCGCGGTAACGGCCGAGCAGCTGGACCACCCGGGCCTCGCCCGGGGAGACGACCGTCAGCCCGCACATCAGCACCAGCGAGGTCAGCAGCACCAGCGGCCCGAGGACCACCAGGGTGGCACCCAACCCCTTGTTCCCGCCGGACAGTTGGATGCCACCGGCGATGACGGAGGCGAGCCCGGCGAGCAGTCCGAGCAGCGCGCCGCCGAGCACCGGCAGGCCCGCGGCGCCGGCGAGGGCCCGTTCGGTGATCTTGGGGGCCGGGAGGTCGAGGACGGGGGCGTCTTCGACGTCGACGGCAGGACTGGGTGTGGCCATCAGAGCAGCTCCTCGAGCGCGTTCATCCGCTTCAGCTGTCAAAGTGATATCACTTTTTTCGCGGCCGGCGCCAGGGGGCCGACGGAACGGAGCGAACGGGGCGGAACGGTCCGACGGCAGCGGAACGACGACGGGAGGAGACGACGGGAGCACGCGGCACGGAGCCGAGGCGCGGAAGGCTCCGGGCGGTGGCCGGCAGGGTGTCGCGGGAGGCCCGGGCGATGCCCACGGGCGGGTGAATTCCGGCGCGCCGCACCGGAGGAGGAGGCGGCCGCGCTCTAGACTTCCGTCGTCACGGACGGGCGGAGCCCCGGCTCGGGGCCGGCCCGCGGACGGTTCACGGCATGCGTCTCGGGGTGGGGCGGGTGGGACTCGAACCCACGACCAAGGGATTATGAGTCCCCTGCTCTAACCGGCTGAGCTACCGCCCCGGTTCGCCGCGCACCGGACATCGGCCACGGCAGCAGCAGACGGCCCCGAAAGGCCGTCCCGGGCAGCATAGCCGGTCGATCACCCGTGGTGCGCGCCGGGGGCGCACACGGGTGCGCACGGGTGTGCGCCTCTTCGGACCGTGCAGTCCGGCTGGCGTCCGGGCGCCCGCGCGGGCAGCCTGGACGGATGACGGTGCGTGGGACGGGAGCGACGGCCGGGGCGCTCGTGGCGGTACTGCTGGCGGCCGGGTGCACGACCTCCGCCGGACCGGGCGGCGGCACGCCCACGGTCACCTCGGCGCCGGCCGCGACCTCGGGACCGGCCGCCGCCGTCAGCAGCCACGGCTGGAGCCGGCAGCGGCTGCGCGGCGCGGTCGCCAGACGCACCGGCGTCACCCGCACCGCGAAGCCCACCGTGCTCAACGGCCTGGTCGGCGCCGTCTTCACCCGCAACGCGGACGGCGACCACTTCTGCACCGCCAGCGTCGTCGACAGCGCCGGCCTCAACCTCATCGTCACCGCCGCGCACTGCGTCTGGGACCTCGACCTCGGACAGCGCAGCGACCTCGTCTTCGTCCCCGGCTACCGGGACGGCGACACCCCCAGCGGCGTCTGGCCCCTGCTGTCCGTCGCCGTCGACGACGGCTGGAAGGACCACGCCGACCCGGATGTGGACGTCGCCTTCGCGGTCGTCCAGGCCCAGAACGGGAAGCAGGTGCAGCAGGTGCTCGGCGCCAACACCCTGGGCGTCAACCGCGGCTACCGGCTGCCCGTGAAGGTCACCGGCTACCCCGGCACCAGCGACGTCCCGATCACCTGTTCCAACACGACCACCGAACAGAGCCCCACGCAGCTGCGGATCGACTGCCCGGACTACACCGGCGGCACCAGCGGCAGCCCCTGGGTGACCGACTTCGACCCGAACACCAGGACCGGCACCGTGGTCGGCGTCATCGGCGGCTACCAGGAGGGCGGGGACACCCCGGACACCTCGTACAGCAGCTACTTCGGCGACCGCGTCCAGGCCCTCTACGACCGCGCCACCGGGTAGCCGGACGGCGCCCGCCCCGGCGGCGGTGGCGCCGCCGGGCACGGCCTGGTAGATCTTCCTCTCGAACGGCGGAACGCACGAGCCCGGCACCCGCCCCCGAGGAGACGGAGCCCCGATGGCCCCCCGCCCGATACGGCCCGCGCACGCGGCACGGACGGTCGCGCTGGCGGCCCTGCTGGTCGCGGCCGGCACCGCGTGCGGCGGACAGGACCGGGCGCCCACCGCCGAGGTCGCGCAGCAGAACGCCGCGCGCGACCGCATCGGCACCCTCTCGATCCACACCGCGCAGGGCCCCCGGGCCTGCACCGCGAGCGTCGTGCGCAGCCCGAAGCACAATCTGCTGGTCACCGCGGCGCACTGCGTGCAGAGCCGCCGGATCGGCCTGCTGGACGGCCTGGTGTTCACCCCCGGCTACCGCAACGGCTACTCCCCCTACGGCAGTTGGCCCGTCCAGCGGATCACCGTCGATCCGCGCTGGGTCTCCGACGAGGACCCCGAGTACGACGTGGCCTTCGTCTCCGTGAGCCCGGTCGACGACCGGCAGGTCGAGGACGCGGTCGGCGGCAATCCGATCGCCACCGGCCAGGGCTTCGGCCAGTCCGTCTCGGTGACCGGCTACCCGAACCAGAGCGACGAACCGATCACCTGCACCGTCACGACCCGCTCGCAGAGCCCGACCCAGGAGCGCTTCGACTGCGGCGGCTACACCGACGGCACCAGCGGCAGCCCCTGGGTGACCGGCGGCGGCTCGGTCATCGGCGTGATCGGCGGCTACCAGGAGGGCGGGGAGACCGACGGCACCTCGTACAGCGTCACCTTCGACCAGCGCGTCGCGACGCTCTACCAGCAGGCGACCGCCTGAGCCACCGGGGCGCCCCGGCCGGCGGGCCGGGCAGCCCCGGCCCCCCGAACGCCACGGAGTGACGAAGGCAACACCGGGCGGAGCCGAGCCGGGACAACACGAAGGCCCCCCGGTCGTCCGAGGGGCCTTCGCTCTGAGCAGTCACCGGGCGGAGCCGGTGAAGCTCCCGCATTTGGACTCGAACCAAAAACCTGCCGGTTAACAGCCGGCTGCTCTGCCAATTGAGCTATGCGGGATCGTGGTGCCCAACCGCGCACCACGCACAGGAGGAGGGCCCTTACCAGGCCTCTCCTGAGCTCCCCCAATTGGACTCGAACCAATAACCTGCCGATTAACAGTCGGCTGCTCTGCCAATTGAGCTATGGGGGATCGGCTCCCGCCCCGGCCCCCGGTTTCCCCGGGCTCCGCGGCGCTCGCTGCGGGACATACATTAGCGCACTCGGGGGGGTGGTCCGCCAATCGCTTTCCCCGGCGGCCCGGGCTCCACCCGGCGCGCCCGGCGCGCGCCGGGCCCGGCCCCCGGGGATGCTGGGGGCGCGGACGGTTCGCCGTCCCGACTGACGGGTAGGGCAATGCGGCAGATGGCCGCCAGGAGAGGGTGGATCCGATCATGTGGAAGCTGTCGTTGGCCGCGGGGTTCGCGGCCGGCTACGTCCTCGGCTCGCGGGCCGGGCGCCAGCGCTACGAGCAGATCGCCAAGGTCACCCGGCAGATCGCCCAGAACCCCGCGGTGCAGGGCGCGACCGAGCGGGCCAGGCAACAGGCCGGCTCGGTCGCCGGGAAGGCCGCGGGCGCCGTCGCGGACAAGGTCGGGGACCGGCTGCCGAACGCGGTCACCGACCGGGTGCCGTACTTCAACCGGTCCCGGCCCGAGGACGACGGCTGGGGTACCTTCCGGCCGTGACGCGGGGGTGACGCCCGGGCGAACGGGGCCTCCCGGCCGCGTTCCGAACGGGCAACACCTCGCCCGGCCCGGACGCGCCGGGGGCCCCGCTGAGGCATGATCTCGACATGGCCATCGTCGCGGGGATAGACAGTTCGACCAACCGCACCCGGATCGTCGCGTGCGACGCGGACACCGGCGCCGTCCTGCGCTCCGGCAAGGCGCCGCACCCCGTCCCCGAGGCCGCGGACACCCGCCCCGGCGAGGCCGACCCGCAGCTGTGGCTGCACTCCCTCGGCGACGCCGCGGCGGGCGGACTGCTGGAGGGCGTCCGGGCCATCGGCGTCAGCGCGCAGCAGCACGGCATGATCGGCCTGGACGCGGGCGGCGTGCTGGTCCGGCCGGCGATCCTGTGGAACGACCCGCGCTCCAGCGGTGCGGCCGCCAAACTGCTGGACGCGCTGGGCGGCCCGGCCGCCTGGACCGCCGCGATCGGCGCCGTCCCCGCCCCGACCTACACCATCGCCAAGCTGCGCTGGCTGGCCGAGTTCGAGCCGGCCAACGCCCGCCGGGTCGCCGAGGTGCTGCTGCCGCACGACTGGCTGGTCTGGCAGCTGCTCGGCCACCCCAGGCGCCGCACCACCGACCGCGGCGACGCCTCCGGCACCGGCTACTGGTCACCGATCACTGGCGAGTACCGGCAGGACCTGGTCGAACTGGCCCTCGGCCACGAGCTGAAACTGCCCGAGGTGCTCGGGCCCGCCGAACCCGCCGGGCACACCCCCGAGGGCCTGCTGATCTCGGCCGGCACCGGCGACAACATGGCCGCCGCCCTCGGCCTCGGCCTGCGCCCGGGCGACGCGGTGGTCTCGCTCGGCAGCGCCGGGACGATCTTCGCGGTGCACGAGCGGGCCGTGGTCGACGCCACCGGGCTGGTCTCCTCCTTCGCCGACGCCAGCGGCCGCCACCTGCCGATGGTCGCCACCCTCAACGCCGCCCAGGTGCTGCTGTCCACCGCCGCCCTGCTCGGCCGCGACCTGGACGGCCTGAGCGACCTCGCCCTGCACTCCTCCCCCGGCGCCTACGGGCTGGTCCTGCTGCCCTATCTGGACGGCGAGCGCACCCCGGCCCTGCCGCACGCGGCCGGCACCCTGACCGGCCTGCGGGCCGAGTCGCTGACGCCGCAGCACCTGGCCCGGGCCGCCGTCGAGGGGATGCTCTGCAACATCGCGGACGCGCTCGACGTGCTGCGGGCCCAGGGCGTCGGGATCAAGCGGGTCTTCCTGCTCGGGGCGGCCGGGCGGCTGCCCGTCGTCCGGCACGTCGCCCCGCTGCTGTTCGGCGTTCCGGTCGTGGTGCCGCCGCCGGGCGCGCACGCGGCCCGCGGGGCCGCCCGGCAGGCCGCCTGGGCACTGGCCGGCACTCCCGAGCCGCCGGAGTGGCCGCTGCCGGACGCCGAGACCGTCGAGCCCGACGGGGAGCAGGACCTGGCGATCGGATCCGCGGTGCGCCAGCAGTACCGGGCCGCCCGCGAGCAGGTCCACCCGGAGACGAAGGCCTGAACCGATCGGTGAAGATGCGTCACCGGCCGGCCGGTGGCAGCGTAGGACGGGACACGGCCACCGGAGGGTGAAGGGCGGCAGGATTCCATGGCGCTGCACAAGGGGACCGGCGACGACCGCCGGCTCAGCATCAGTCCGTTCGTCTCCACCGCGGACCCGCTGGGCGCGATGGAGCTGGCGCCACCGGTGCACCGGCTCGCCGACGGACCGGTCGCGGCGGACACGGCGTACCAGCTGATCCACGACGAGCTGATGCTGGACGGGAACGCCAAGCTCAACCTGGCGACCTTCGTCACCACCTCGATGGAGACGCAGGCCACCCGGCTGATGACCGAGTGCCTCGACAAGAACATGATCGACAAGGACGAGTACCCGCAGACCGCCGAACTCGAACGGCGCTGCGTGGCCATCCTCGCCGACCTCTGGCACGCCCCCGACCCGGACAGCGCGGTCGGCTGCTCCACCACCGGCTCCAGCGAGGCCTGCATGCTCGCCGGCATGGCCCTCAAGCGCCGCTGGATGGCCCGCAACGCCGAGCGCTACGCCGCCGGTGCCCGGCCCAACCTGGTGATGGGCGTCAACGTGCAGGTGTGCTGGGAGAAGTTCTGCACCTTCTGGGAGGTCGAGGCGCGCACCGCGCCGATGGAGGGCGATCGCTACCACCTCGACGCCGCGCGGGCCGTCGAACTCTGCGACGAGGACACCATCGGCGTCGTCGGCGTGCTCGGCTCCACCTTCGACGGCTCCTACGAGCCCGTCGCGGACATCTGCGCGGCCCTGGACGACCTCCAGCAGCGCACCGGGCTGGACGTCCCGGTGCACGTGGACGGCGCCTCCGGCGGCATGGTGGCGCCCTTCCTGGACCCGGAGCTGGTCTGGGACTTCCGGCTGCCCCGGGTGGCCTCGATCAACACCTCCGGGCACAAGTACGGCCTGGTCTACCCCGGCGTCGGCTGGGCGCTGTGGCGGGACGCGGAGGCGCTGCCCGAGGAGCTCGTCTTCCGGGTCAACTACCTCGGCGGCGAGATGCCGACCTTCGCGCTCAACTTCTCCCGCCCGGGCGCCGAGGTGGTCGCGCAGTACTACGTCTTCCTGCGGCTCGGACGGGACGGCTTCCGGGCCGTCCACGGCGCCTGCCGCGAGGTCGCCACCTACCTGTCGGGGGCGATCGCGGAACTGGACGGCTTCCGGCTGCTCACCCGCGGCGACGAACTGCCGGTGTTCGCCGTCACCACCACCGACGGGGTGCCCTTCGACGTGTTCGACGTGTCGCGGCGACTGCGCGAGCGCGGCTGGCAGGTGCCCGCGTACACCTTCCCGGACAACCGCACCGACCTCTCGGTGCTCCGGATCGTCTGCCGCAACGGCTTCTCCAAGGACCTCGCCGACCTGCTGCTGGCCGACCTGCGACGGCTGCTGCCGGAGCTGCGGCGCCAGCCCGTCCCGCTCAAGGAGCTCGGTGTGCCGGTCCGCGAGGGTTTCCACCACTGAGCCCCTCGACGGGCGCCGGCGGGCCGCCCGGGACCCGTTCCGGAAACGATCACGGCGGGGAGGACGCCCTGGGGCGTCCTCCCCGCCGTGCGTCCCGGTGGACCGGGGCAGCCTCCCCCCGCGAGGCTGCCTCGGCCGTGGGGGAACCGGGGCGTGGATGCCGGACCCACGACCGGTGACCGGTCTGTGTCCGAACGTGTCCGCCGGTCGGTGAACCGCACCGGCCTGAGAACTCTGCACGACGGAAGACGGTTGTTCGAGCGTTCCCGGCGGTTGTGAGACACTTCCGTCCGTCTCAGCGCCATGACCTGGGGTTTGGGACGTCAGGCCGATGACTTTGGAGAAGCGGAGACACCCGAACGGCCCGGGCCGGAGCCCGTCCCGCTCTCCCCGTACCCCGTTCCCGTCTCGCACCGTTGGAAGGCCGCATGGGTTCCGCCTGGAAGAACCTGCCCGAAGAGCTGTCCGAGCCCGCCAGGGACCTGGCCGGGGAGCTCCGGACCATCAAGGACGCCGCCGGACTCTCGCTGGCCGAACTGGCCACCCGGACGCACTACAGCCGGGCCTCCTGGGAGCGCTGGCTGAACGGCAAACGGGTCATCACCCAGCAGGCGCTGGAAGCGCTGATCGGGACCGTGGACTGCGACGGGCCCGCCCTGCGGTCGCTCTGGGAGCGGGCCGTGGCCGCGCCCGGGGCCGGCGCGCCGGTGCCGGCGACGACCTCCGCCGCGGACGCCCCCGACGGCGGCCCGGCCGCCGGGCAGCCGGCCGACCCGGACCCCGCCCCCGAGGAGCCCGGCTCCGGGTCCGCGTCCGGGTCCGGCCTGTCGCTGTCCGTGCTGTGCGGGCCGACGCCGACCGCGACCGGACCGACCGGGTCCGCGCCGACGGAGTCCGACGCCGAGGCTCCGGTCGTCGCCGAGCTCCCCGATGTGGCCGCGCCCGCGGTCGAGGCGGATCCCGTCCGGCCGCCCGCGGCCTGGTGGCGGCGCCCGGCGACGCTGCTCACCGCCGCCGCCGTGGTGGCCGCCCTGCTGGTGCTGGTCGGCGTGCGCGCCGCCACCCGGCACGACGAACCGACGGCCGCCGCCGAGCCCGCCCCGACCTCCTCCATCGCTCCGACCGCCTCGGCGTCCTCGGCGTCACCGGCCAAGCCCGCCTCGGCCCCGCCCGCCTGCCAGGCCGTCGGCTGCGCGCACAAGGACCCGAAGACCACCGGCTGCGGCAAGGACGCCCGCACCCTGCAGACCGACGTCATCGGCAAGGTGGTCGTCTACCTCCGGTACAGCCAGACCTGCCAGGCCGCCTGGGCCGCGATCACCGAGGGCCAGCCGAACGACTACGCGACCATCACCGACAGCACCGGTGACAGCGAGACGGCCCTCATCCACTGGGGCTACGACAACTACTCGTCGATGCTGAACGCGGCCGACCCGCACACCGGCTTCGTGGTCTGCGGCTACCAGCCGGCCGGCCACGTCTGCACCACGGCCATCTCCGACCTGGCCGCCGTCGTGGCCTCCACCCCGATCCCGATCGGTCCCGCCTCGCCGCCCCCGGGCACCGGCGCGGGCGCGGCGAGCACCGATCCGGCCCCGGCCGCCACCGACCCGGGAGCGACCGCGCAGCCGTCCGGGACGCCGGGGGCCGCCTCGCCGTCCGCCGCGAGCCCGGACCCGGGTCAGTCGAGGTAGCCGCGCAGCTGCTCGGCGAAGGCGTGGTCGCGGAGCTTGACCAGCGTCTTCGACTCGATCTGGCGGATCCGCTCCCTGGTCACGCCGAACACCGCACCGATCTCCTCCAGCGTGCGCGGCCTGCCGTCGTCCAGCCCGTAGCGGAGCTGGACGACCTGGCGCTCCCGCTCGCCCAGGGTGGCCAGCACCGCGTCCAGGTGCTGACGCAGGAGCAGGAAGGTGGCGGACTCCGCGGGTGAGGTGGCGTCGGCGTCCTCGATCAGGTCGCCGAGCGCCACGTCGTCCTCCTCCCCCACCGGGGTGTGCAGCGAGATCGGCTCCTGGGCCAGCCGGACCAGTTCCCGCACCCGCGCCTCGGTCAGCTCCAGGGCGGCGGCGACCTCGGCCGCGGTCGGCTCCAGGCCGCGCTCCTGCAGCAGTGCGCGCTGCACCCGGACCACCCGGTTGATCAGCTCGACCACGTGCACCGGCACCCGGATCGTCCGGGCCTGGTCCGCCAGCGCCCGGCTCATCGCCTGCCGGATCCACCAGGTCGCGTAGGTGGAGAACTTGTAGCCGCGGGCGTAGTCGAACTTCTCCACGGCCCGGATCAGGCCGAGGTTGCCCTCCTGGACGAGGTCCAGCAGGGTCAGCCCGCGGCCGACGTACCGCTTGGCGACGGACACCACCAGGCGCAGGTTCGCCTCGATCAGCCGCCGCTTGGCGATCCGCCCCCGCACCACCAGGGTGTCCAGCTCGCGCGCCAGCGGATCGGGGGGCGGGGGCTCGCCGTTCAGCCGCTCCTCGGCGAACAGGCCGGCCTCGACCCGGCGGGCCAGCTCCACCTCCTCGGCGGCGGTCAGCAGCCGGACCCGGCCGATCTCGCGCAGGTACTGGCGCAGCAGGTCCGCGGCCGGGCCGCTGCCGTCGGCCTGCGGACCGGGCTCCTCCTCCGCATCACGGTCGGCCTCGGCGTCACGGTCGGCGTCGGCCTCGGCATCGGGCTCGGCGTCGAGCTCCCTGGCGGCCGGATCCGGGTCAGCGCTCTCGGGATGGCCCTCGGGCAGGCCCTGGGCGGGCACCCGGGCGCCGTCGGGCGGAGCCGCGCCGGCCCGGCCGTGGTCCGTCTCCTGCTCCCGCGCCGGCCCGGCGCGGTCCGGTCTCGTGGTGGTGATGGCGGTGGTCGGTGCGACAAGGCCTTGGTCCACGGGCAGCATCCCCTCGGGGCGGGCGCGACTCTGGCGGACCCGCGCTGTACGGAGGTGGGACGCCCTCCAGTGTGCGGTACGCCACACTCCGTGGCCGAGACTCGTGCGCCGACTTTCTGCGCACTTCCCGGGGCGCGCCCGCATCTTCCCGCCGGGCGCGCGACCGCCCGGCCACGCCCGGGGGCGGCGCCCCGGGCCGAGGAGCCGCTGGGGCTCGTCCGGCAGGCCCCGGGGCTCAGAGCGCCGCGGCGCCCCGGCTGCGGAGCTGCTGGCCGTACTGCTGGAGCTGCCACAGCTCGGTCTGCACCGCGTGCAGCTGTTCGGCGTCGGCCCGGTGGCCGAGCCGCTGCAGGTAGCCGCGGACCTCGGCGATCCGGCGGTCGACGGCCAGCAGGCGCAGCTTGACCAGGAACTCCCCCGCGTAGACCGCGTCCACCTTACGGCGGGAACGCACCGGCTCGACGGTCAGCTCGGTGACCAGCGAGCGCACCTGGTCGTCCGGGGACGCCTCGCGCACCGCGCTGGTGAAGTCCGGCAGGGTCGCCCCGTAGGCGGCGCCGCCGGCCTTGGCGACGGCCTGCCGCACGGCGGTGTACGGCGGGGTGGGGAACTCGTCCTCGCCGTAGTGGTCGAAGGCCGGGCTGACCAGGTCCGGGTGCTGGAGCGCCAGCTTGAGCAGCTCGCGTTCGACGAACTGGGCCGGGTCGCGCGGGTTGAGCCGGAACGCGGGCTGGGCGGGGCGCACCGCGGCGACGGGCTGCTCGGTGCGCCGCGCGGTGCTGCCGCGGGGGTTCTGCTGCTTCTCCCGCTCCCAGCGGGACAGCTGGGAGATCCGGCGGACCACGAACTGCTCGTCGCCGGGATTGACGCCGAGCATGCCGGCCAGGCGGATCGCGTAGCCGTGCCGGATCGACGGGTCCTTGATCTTCGCGACGATCAGGGCGGCCTCCTCCATCGCGGCGGCCTGCCCCTCGGGCGTCTCGACCCGGTGCTTCGACACCGCCGTGTTCAGCGCGAACTCGAAGAGCGGGACGGGGTTGTCGATCAGCTGCTTCACGGCCTCGTCGCCCTGGGCCAGCCGCAGGTCGCACGGGTCCATGCCGCCCGGGCTGACCGCGATGGAGGTCTTGGCCGCGAACTTCTGGTCGTCCTCGAAGGCCCGCAGGGCGGCCTTCTGGCCGGCCGCGTCGCCGTCGAAGGTGAAGACCGTCTCGCCGCGGTACTGCGAGGTGTCCATCAGCAGCCGGCGGATGATCTTGATGTGGTCCTCGGCGAAGGCCGTGCCACAGGTGGCCACCGCCGAGGTGACCCCGGCCAGGTGGCAGGCCATCACGTCGGTGTAGCCCTCGACCACCACCGCCCGGCCCGACTTGGCGATCTCCTTCTTCGCCAGGTCGATGCCGTACAGCACGTGCGACTTCTTGTAGATCGGCGTCTCGGGGGTGTTCAGGTACTTCGGGCCGTTGTCGTCCTCGCGCAGCCGGCGGGCGCCGAAGCCCACCACCTCGCCCGCGATGTCCCGGATCGGCCAGACCAGCCGGCCCCGGAAGCGGTCGATCAGGCCGCCGCGCTGGCCCTGCGAGGCCAGACCGCCGAGCAGGATCTCCTTGTCGCTGAACCCCTTGCCGCGCAGGTAGCGGACCAGGTGCTCCCAGCCCGCCGGGGCGTAGCCGACGCCGAAGGTCCTGGCGGCCTCCTCGTCGAAGCCGCGCTCGGCGAGGAAGCGGCGGCCGATCTCCGCCTCGGGCGAGGCCAGCTGCTCCTGGTAGTAGGCGGCGGCCACCTTGTGCGCCTCGACCAGGCGGGTCCGCTCGCCCTGCTGGTGGCGGGGGCTGTAGCCGCCCTCCTCGTAACGCAGGGTGATGCCGGCCTGGGCGGCCATCCGCTCGACGGCCTCGGCGAAGGTGAAGTGCTCGATCTTCATCAGGAAGGCGATGGTGTCGCCGTTCTCCTGGCAGCCGAAGCAGTGGAAGACGCCCTTGGCGGGGTTCACGTAGAAGGAGGCGGACTTCTCGTCGTGGAACGGGCAGACGCCCTTGTACTCGCCGCCGCCACCGTTGGTCAGCTGTACGTAGTCGCCGACCACCGCGTCGATCGGCAGTGCGCTGCGCACCGCCTGTACGTCTTCGTCCCTGATCCGCCCGGCCACCCCGGAAGTCTACTGGGGCGGCCGGGCTTTCCGGCCGGGCGCGTCCCGCCGGGCGAGGGGGCGGGCCCGACCGGTCAGGCCCAGGAGGCGCCGACGAGCCTGGCGTGCAGGGCGAGGGCCGAGGCGTCGGTGAGGGTGGCGATCTGGTCGACGACCGTGCGCAGGGCGGCCCGGTCGTCCTCGGCCTCGTGGTACTGGGCGGCGAACACCGGGTCCAGGCCCTCGGGAGCGCGCCGGTTGAGCACGTCCGCCAGCTCGGCGATCACGATCCGCTGGCGGGCGCGCAGCTGGGCCTGCTCGTCGCGCTGCATCACGAAGCGAACGGCGACGGCCTTGAGCACCGCGCACTCCAGCCGCACGCCGCGCGGCACCACCAGCTCGGCCCCGTAGCGGGTGAGCCGGCCGGGGCCGTAGCGGGCCCGGGTGGCCTGCTCGGCGGCCAGGCAGAAGCGGCCGATCAGCTGGCTGGTGAGGTCCTTCAGCCCGGCCCGGGCGCGGGCCGTGCCGTCGTAGGAGCGCGGCCACCAGTCCTGGGCGAGCAGCCGGTCCAGGGCGGCGGCCAGCTCCTCCGGCTCGGAGTCCGGGGCGTAGCGCTCGGCGACCTTGAAGAGTTCGGACCGCTCGCCCGGGGCTCGCAGGGCGGCCGGCTCGATGTGGCCGGCCTGGAGGCCGTCCTCGACGTCGTGGGTGGAGTAGGCCACGTCGTCGGACCAGTCCATGACGGTGGCCTCGAAGCACTTGCGCCCGGCCGGGGAGCCGGCCCGCAGCCAGCGGAAGACCGGCAGGTCGTCGGCGTAGACGCCGTACTTGTGCGAGGCCGGGTCGGTGGGGTGCGCGCCGCGCGACCACGGGTACTTGGTGGCGGCGTCGAGGGCGGCGCGGGTCAGGTTGAGGCCGACGCTGCGGCCGGGCCAGGGGGCGAGCCGGGCGGCGGGCTGCTCGTCCTCGGGCGCGAAGCGCTTGGGTTCGAGCCGGGTGAGGATGCGCAGCGACTGGGCATTGCCCTCGAAGCCGCCGCAGGCCTCGGCGGCCTGGTCGAGCGCCTCCTCGCCGGTGTGGCCGAACGGCGGGTGGCCGATGTCGTGGGCCAGGCAGGCCGTCTCCACGAGGTCCGGGTCGCAGCCCAGGGCGGCTCCCAACTCGCGCCCGACCTGGGCGCATTCGAGGGAGTGGGTGAGTCTGGTGCGGGGGAAGTCGGCACGCATCGGGGCGACCACCTGGGTGGTGCCGGCCAGCCGCCGCAACGCCGCCGAGTGCAGCACCCGGGCGCGGTCACGCTGGAAGGCGGTGCGGCCGGGGCGCTTGTCCGGTTCGGGGACCCAGCGGGCCTCGGCGGCGTGGTCGTACGGGAACGGGGCGGCGGCGAGGCGGTGCGCGGTGTCATCCATATGGCACACACGGTACGCCGCGCCCCTGACAGCGGGGGTGTGCCGCGCACGAAGGGGCGCGGGCCGGGGCGTGAATCCTGCGCCACGCGCCGGTGTCGGCCCATCCCCCCTCCCGCCGCCGGTGTCGGCCGGCCCCTCCCGCCGCGCGGGGCCTCAGCCCCGGACGGCCTTCAGGACGGCCGCCGCCACCGCCTCCTGCCCCTTGGCGTTCGGGTGGATCGCCGCCAGGCCGGGGGCCGGGAACGGCGGCTCGACCCAGCGGGCGGCCTCGCCGGCGCACATGTCGTGCCCGGCCGACGGGGCGGCCGCGTCCACGAACACCGCGCCGGCGCCCTCCGCCCGCTTCCTGAGCATCGCGTTCAGCTGCTGCTCCTTCTCCGACAGGAAGCCGAGGTCGCCGGGGGCCACCGCCTTGCCCAGCACCCGCTCGCAGCCCGCCGGGTCGGCCGGGAGCAGCGTCGGGTAGCCGACCACGTACACCCGGGCCCGCGGGGAGCGGCGCCTGATGTCCTGCAGGATCCCGCCGAGCCGCTCGCCGGCCGCGTCCACCCTGCGCTGCACGTCGTCGGTGCCGCCGGAGGCGTAGTGCGCGCGGCAGGGCGAGGCCGCGCGCGAGGCGCCGACCAGACCCTTCACCGCGTCCACCAGGTTCTCCTTGGCGCACTCCTGGACGACCTCCATGAAGCCCGCGTCGTTGCCGCCGATGCCGACGGTGACCAGCCGGGTGTCCCCGGTCAGCGCGTCGAGCTGGGGCGGGTTGGTGCCGCGGCCGGTCTCCTGGGCGCCGGTGAGGTCGCCGGTGCGGGCGCCGCTGCAGCTGACGTCCTGGAACTGCGCGGCCGCCAGGCCGAGCCCCTTCGCCACCAGCGACGGGTAGTTGACCCCGGAGCGCGAGCAGCCCGCGGGTTCGCCCACCTGCGGGGCGATCTTCAGGCCGGCGGTGTAGGAGTCGCCGAGGGCCACGTACGGTCCGGTCGGCGGCGGCGTGGACTTCGCGGCCGGAGCGGGCACCGCGCCCGCGAAGCCCCCTCCGCCCGCGTCCGCTCCCCCGGCGCCGGTGCACCCGGCGAGCAGGAGCGCGGCGAGCCCGGCCGTCAGGGCGACGGTCGGGCGCGCGGGCGCGGGCATGGTCCGGTACGTGGTCCTCGGCATGGCATCCCCCCGGGGATAGGCGTCACAGCGGCTCCTCGCGGCGCGTCCCCCGACGCCGCAATCCCCAACGAACGGAGTCGGCGGATGACTCCCGGCCCGGACGGCCTCTCACCGCGGCGTCCTCCGGCCGGCGCCCCCGACGGCCGGGCGGGCCGGATCCGCCGGGCTGACGGGATCCGCCGGGCTGACCGGGTCGGCCGGGCAGGGCTTACTCGGCGCCGCGCTCGTGCTCGGCCAGGAACTGCTCGAAGCGCCGGCCCAGCTCGTCCGCCGAGGGCAGGTCGGCCGGCTCGGCCAGCAGGCTCTCCCGGTCCTCCCCGCCCGCCACCGCGTCGTACTGGCCCTCCATGCCGCGGATCGCCGAGCGCAGCTCGCCGTCGCCCTGCGCCAGCTGCTCCTCGATGTCCGCGTACACCTCGCCGACCCGCGCGCGCAGCCGGGTGCCCGGCAGCACCAGGCCGGTGGCGGACTGCACCGCCTCCAGGATCAGCACAGCCGCGGCCGGGTACTCCGAGCGGGCCACGTAGTGCGGCACGTGCACGGCGAAGCCCAGCACGTCGTGCCCGGCCTCGGCCAGGCGGTACTCCAGCAACGCCTGGGCGCTGCCCGGGACCTGGGCCTGCTCGAACCACTGCGGGTAGCCGGCCGCGAGGTCGAGCCGGTTGCCGTGCGGGGTCAGACCGACCGGGCGGGTGTGCGGCACGCCCATCGGGATGCCGTGGAAGTCGACCGACAGCCGGACCTCGAAGCGCTCCGCCAGCTCGCGGACGGCCCGCGCGAAGCGCTCCCACTCGACGTCCGGCTCGGGGCCGGTGAGCAGCAGGAACGGCGCGCCCGCGGCGTCGCGGACCAGCTGCAGCAGGATCTCCGGCGGGTCGTAGGACGTCCACTGGTCGCGGTCGAACACCATGGCGGGGCGGCGCGCCCGGTAGTCGACCAGGCGGTCGTGGTCGAAACGGGCCACGACCTGCGGCGATCCCGTCTCCAGGAGGTGGGCCACCACCTGGCCGCCGGCCTCGCCGGCGTCCATGAAGCCCTCGAAGTGGTGGAGCAGCACGAGGCCCGCGCCGGTGTCGCTCAGCTCCGCGTTGGCCGCGGCCACCGCGGCCACGCCCTGCTCGTCCAGCTCGTACAGCGCCTGGAAGTCACGCACCGCGCACCCAACCCCGTTCCCTACTCGTCACGGCCTACCGGATTCCTCGTCCTGTCCAGCGTGCCGGGCGCCGCCGGAATTCCCGACCGCGCCCGACGGCGTGCCCGGGGGCCGCGGCCGACGCCTCCGGACCATGATCGCACCCGGCGGCAAAGTCCCTGGTCACAGGGGTTCGGCGGCTCGCCCGGGGGCGCGTTCGACCGGGCCGCGCCGCCATTCGCGTGCCGCGAAGTGACGCACCGCCTTCTGGCGGGTATCGTCCTCTCGCTGCCTCGCATCGTCGCGTCGTCGTCACGTCGTCCCGTAACGCCGTCGGTCACGTCCCGGTCCGGTGCTCGGCCAGCCACCCACGACGCATCTTGCCTTCACCTGGCCGCCTGCTTCCCTTCGCGCTCTCGTTTCCTTCTCGGCCATTTCGCGGACGCACACTGTCCCTTCGCTCATCCCGCCGGACCGGTCCGAGGACCCGTGTCCGTTCCGGCACCGCGCCGCCCGTTCCGGGCCGCCGCCCCCGCCCCGCCCGACCGGACCTCCGGCGTGCGCCGGTCCCGGCGGACGGCCCCAGGACCGGGGCGAACAGTCCCCGCACCCCGTGCCGCACCCCGGCCCGGGAGGCACCCTCCGACCGATGAAGGACCGAAGGTTCCGTGCCCGTACCTGTCATCCTCACCGGCCGCACCGTGCGGCTGGAGCCCCTCGCCGCGCACCACGCCGAGGCCATCGCCGAGGCCGGCGCCGAGGACCGTACGACCTACGCCTTCACCGCCGTCCCGCACGGCCTGGAAGCGGCCCGCGAGTACATCGCCCGTGCCCTGGCCGACCAGGCCGCGGGGCGGTCGCTGCCGTTCGCCACGGTGAACGTCGCCGACGGCCGGGTGGTCGGCTCCACCCGATTCCTGGAACTCGACTACTGGCAGGGCCCGGTGGTCTGGCCGCCGGTGCCCGGCGTGCCGTTCGGTGACCCGGCCACGGCCGTCCCGGACGCCGCCGAGATCGGCAACACCTGGCTCTCGCCGCGGGCCCAGGGCACCGGCATCAACACCGAGGCCAAGCTGCTGATGCTCCGCCACGCCTTCGAGACCTGGGGCGTCCAGCGGATCTCGCTGCGCGCCGACGCCCGCAACCTGCGCTCGCGGTCCGCCATCGAGCGGCTCGGCGCCACCTCCGAGGGGGTCCGCCGGGCCCACTCGCGCGGGCTCGACGGCGTGGTGCGCTCGACCGCGTTCTACTCGATCCTCGACTCCGAGTGGCCGGCCGTCCGGGACATCATCGAGCTGCGGATCGCCGCCGCCACCTCGCCCAGCGCCCCGGATCCGGCGATCAACCAGGAGTGCCTTAGACACGGCGGCAGCGGCGCCGGGCAGCTGATGATCACGGCCTGAAGGCCTCCCGCTCACCGGTGGCGGCGGTCCGCAGGATCCACGCCAGCAGCGCCGGGGCGTGCCGCTCCCCCGGCAGGGCCAGCCACCGGTTGTGACCGGCCTCCACGACCGCGGAGACCGGGCGCCGGCCGCCGCGGACCAGGGTGACCGCGACCTCCCAGATCGGGTGACCGCTCCGGGAGTCGCAGATCCGCACGGCTCCGCCGGCGGTGTGGACGGCCCACCGGTGGTCCAGGGCGGCCGGGTCGCCGCCGGTGCGGATGCGCTGCCACTGCTCCTCCGTCCACAGCACGTCCGGGACGGCCTGCGGGCGCGGGACCAGCATGGCGGCGCGCCCGCGGCCCCCGGTGACGGAGCCGGGCCGCGGGAACGCCCAGGCCGGCAGCGGCTCCCGGGCCGCCAGCCAGGCCGCCGGGATGCCCCGGGTGCCGGTGTGGGCGGCGACCACTCCCCCGGTGATCGCGGCCACGGTGTCCATGTCGCCGCCGGGCGCGACCGCCTCCCGGACGGCGGCCCGGTAGTCGGTCAGCCGCCGGGCCGCGCACCACAACGCGTAGGGGACGGTGTCGGCCGCGGACGTCCGGCTGCCGTTGCCGAGCACCCGGGCGGCCGCGAGCGGGTCCGGCTCGGCGAGCAGGGCGGCCGCCTCGGCCAGGCCGTCGTGGACGGCACCGCTCGGGGTGTGGTGGCGGACCTTCGCCAGGAAGCCGTTCGGCGTCATGGTCCCGGCCCGGGCCCGGACCGCCACCGCGGCGGCGACCGCGACCGCGACCGCGCCGTCCACCGCCTGCGGGTGGGTGTGGGTGGTCACCGCCGTCCGGGCGGCCAGCCGGACCACCTCGTCCAGGTCGTCGGCGAGCGCCGCCCCCAGCGGGGCGACCCGCATCGCGGCGCCGTTGCCGTAGGAGCCCCGGCCGTCGAAGAGTGCGGCGGCGAGCGCCCGGGCGTCGCCGCCCTCCCGGACCAGCCGGAGCATCCGGTTGGCGGCCGGGCCGTAGCCGCGGTCGAAGTCGTGGCGCAGGGCGAAGGCGAGCGTGAGGTCGGCCGGGTCGACGGTGCCGCGCTCGGTGACGGCCGCGTACACCGAGCAGGCCATCTCGGTGTCGTCGGTCCACGGCCAGGGGCCGGGCGGGTCGGTGCGGTCGGCGAGGTGGGCGGCCGCGGTGGCGGGGACGAAGAACTGCGCTCCGAGGGCGTCGCCCACGGAGAGCCCGTTGAGCGCGTCGAGCGCGGGGTTGTCGGGTGGAGTCGTCATAGGTGGTCCAGCTCAGCGTCCGGACCGACGGCCCGTCAACATCATTCCCGCGGAAGCCTCCGACGGGCGATGTTTCGCATACATCCGAACGGGACGGGCAGCACCGGGTCATGACCCGCGCGAACCCCCTCGACCCCGTCGTGCTGCTCGGCGCCGACCAGCAGCACATCGCCACGCGGGCGCAGCTGCGCCGGCTCGGCGTGCCCTCCGGCACCATCGCCCACCGGCTGCGCCCCGGCGGGCCCTGGCAGCAGGTGCTGCCCCGGGTGATCTGCCTGCAGAGCGGCCGGTTGACCGACCATCAGCGGCTGCGCGCCGCCCTGGCATACGCGAGCCCCAAGGGGCGTGAGCCCCGGGCCGGGGAGGTGCTGCTGACCGGCCACGCGGTGCTCGCCGACGCGGGGCTGCCGAGCGCCGGGCACCCGGCCGACCTCGATCGCGTCGACGTCCTGATCCCGGGTCAACGCCGGGTGTCGGAGCGGGAGTTCGTCCGGATCCACCGGTCGGCCGGGCCGCTGCCGGGCGGTTACGAGCGGGACGACGGGCTGTGGAGCGCCACCGTGGCCCGGGCGCTGGCCGACCTCGCGCCGCGCGAGAGCGGGCAGCAGCGCTTCCGGGCGCTGTGCGCCGAGGCCGTCCAGCGGCGGCACTGCGAACTCGGCGAGCTGCTGGACCACCTGCTGGCCAGACCGGGCGCGCTCGGACTGCCGCAGGTGGCCCGGGTGGTGGAGGACCTCACGGCCGGGGTGCGGTCGGTGGTCGAGGGCGAGGCCCGGGAGGTGCTGGCGCACACCGGTCTGCCCGAACCGCTGTGGAACGCGGTGCTCTTCCTGGACGGCCGCTTCCTCGCCGTCCCGGACGCCTACTGGCCGCACGCCTGCGTGGCCCTGGAGATCGACTCCCGCGCCTGGCACCTGCGGCCCGCCGACCACGAGCGCGGCCTGGCCCGCGCCAACCGGCTGACGGCCGTCGGCCTCCCGGTGGTCCGCACCACTCCGACCCAGCTCCGCCGGGACCCGACCCCGCTCCTGCACGAGCTGACCGCGCTCCTCACCACCGGCCCGCACGGCCCGCACCGCCGGATCAGCTGGCGCCGCGCCAGGTGACGCGGCGGCGGGCGGGGCGGGCGTACGCGGGGCCGGGGGTGGTGCGGGGCCGAGGGGTCGACCGCGCCGGTCAGCAGCGCGGGTCGATCTCCTGGAAGGTGGCGTAGTGGTCGGCCGACCAGTACTGCTCGCCGGCGTTGCCGGTGACGACCCGGCGGGTACCGCGGTCGTTGGAGCCGGGGGTGACCACGGTGTACTCGTGGTAGTAGCCGTCGCCCTTGCGCGGCAGCCGGCTCTCGCGGTTCTCGAAGACGATGCCGTCGCGGTTGTACGGGTACGGGCCGCCCTTGGCGATCAGGCCGAGGGTGTCCTGGGCCTGGCCGGGGAGCTTGGAGCGGCAGACGTCGGCGAGCGCCGGGTCGGCGGGCACCCAGGTGCCGGCGGCGGGGCCGCCTCCGCCGGGCGGCGGCGTGGGCTTCGGGGCGGAGGGCCTGGGAGCCGAGGAGCCCGTGGTGGCGGCGGTGGGGGTCGCGGCGGCCCTGGGGTGGCTGCCGCCGCCCCGGGCCGAGAGCAGGTACCCGACCGCGGCGGCGATCGCGAGGATCACCACGGCCACGAGCACGGGCAGACGGTTGCGGCTGGTCATGCGCCCCAGCTTGGCAGGCCCCGGCGGCGGGGGCGGGGTGTCACGCGCGTGGCCGCCGCCACACGCACGTGGGCCGGGGGGGGGCGGGCGCCCGGGTGCGTCCCCCCCCCGCCGGGTTTACTACGCCCGGTCTACAGCGCCGCGCTCCCGGGGCCCCCCACCCCGGGGGGGGGGGAGCGGGGGGGGGGGGGGGGGGGGGCGGGGGGGGGCCCCCCCCCCCCGCCGGGGGGGGGGGGGGGGCGGGCCCGCGGGGGGCCCCCCCCCCCCCGGCCGTGTTACGTACGCCGGTTCTCCTGCGCCGAGCTCCGGTGCACGCCCTCCCGGTGGGGAGGGAAGCGGTCAGTCCGGCTCGCGGCCGAGGAGGGGATGCCTACCCTCTCTCAGCGCGAGTCGCTGCCCGCCGTCTCGATGGCGGCGCGGCCGGCCTCCAGGCGCGCCACCGGGATCCGGAAGGGGGAGCAGGAGACGTAGTCCAGCCCCACCTCGTGGAAGAAGTGGACCGAGTCCGGGTCGCCGCCGTGCTCGCCGCAGACGCCGAGCTTGAGGTCGGGGCGGGTGGCCCGGCCGGCCTCGACGGCGTGCTTGACGAGCGAGCCGACGCCGTCGCGGTCGATGGTCTCGAACGGGGAGACCCCGAAGATGCCCTTCTCCAGGTAGGCGGTGAAGAACGAGGCCTCCACGTCGTCCCGGGAGAAGCCCCAGACCGTCTGGGTGAGGTCGTTGGTGCCGAAGGAGAAGAACTCGGCGGCCTCGGCGATCTGGCCCGCCGTCACGGCGGCGCGCGGCAGCTCGATCATGGTGCCGAGCTTGATGTCCAGCTGGACGCCGGTGGACTGGGCGACCTCGGCGAGCACGCGCTCGCACTCGTCGCGGACCAGCTCCAGCTCCTGGACGGTGCCGACCAGCGGGATCATCACCTCGGGGCGCGGGTCCCCGCCGGCCAGCTTGCGCTCGGCGGCGGCCTCGGCGATGGCGCGGACCTGCATGCCGAACAGGCCGGGGATGACCAGGCCGAGGCGCACGCCGCGCAGGCCGAGCATCGGGTTCTGCTCGTGCAGCTTGTGCACCGCCTGGAGCAGGCGCAGGTCGTTCTCGTTCGGGTCCTTGCGGGCCTCGGCGAGGGCGACGCGCACCGACAGCTCGGTGATGTTCGGCAGGAACTCGTGCAGCGGCGGGTCGAGCAGGCGGACGGTGACGGGCAGTCCGTCCATCGCCTGGAAGAGCTCCAGGAAGTCGCTCTTCTGCAGCGGCAGCAGGGTGGAGAGCGCGAGCTCGCGGTCCTTGTCGTTGTCCGCCAGGATCAGGTGCTCGACCTCCTTGCGGCGCTCCTCGCCGAGGAACATGTGCTCGGTGCGGCACAGGCCGATGCCCTGGGCGCCGTAGCGGCGGGCGCGCCCGCCGTCCTCGGCGTTGTCGGCGTTGGCGCGCACCGCGAGGCGACGGCGGCCGTCGGCGTGCGACATCAGCCGGTGCACGGCCTGGACCAGCCCGCCCTGGACGTCGGCGCCGGCGTGCAGGGTGCCCTCGAAGTACTCGACGACGGGGGACGGCAGGACGGGTACCTCACCGAGGTAGACCTTGCCGGAGGCTCCGTCGATGGAGACGACGTCGCCCTCCTCGACGACCAGGCCGTCGGCGGTGGTGAACCGGCGGGACTTGGTGTCGACCTCCAGCTCCTCGGCGCCGCAGACGCAGGTCTTGCCCATGCCGCGGGCGACCACGGCGGCGTGCGAGGTCTTGCCGCCGCGCGAGGTGAGGATGCCCTCGGCGGCGATCATGCCGTCCAGGTCGTCCGGGTTGGTCTCGCGGCGGACCAGGATGACCTTCTCGCCGGAGCGGGACCACTTGACGGCGGTGTAGGAGTCGAAGACGACCTTGCCGATCGCGGCGCCGGGCGAGGCGGCCAGGCCCCAGCCGATCTGCTTGGACTCGGCGTTCGGGGCGAAGCGCGGGAACATCAGCTGCGAGAGCTGGCCGCCGGTGACCCGCATCAGGGCCTCGTCCAGGTCGATCAGGCCCTGGTCGACCAGCTGGACGGCGATCCGGAAGGCGGCCGCGGCGGTGCGCTTGCCGACGCGGGTCTGCAGCATCCAGAGCTTGCCGCGCTCGATGGTGAACTCGATGTCGCAGAGGTCGCGGTAGTGGTTCTCGAGCTTCTGCATGATCGCCATCAGCTCGTCGTACGACTTCTTGTCGAGCTTCTCCAGCTCGGACAGCTGCAGCGTGTTGCGGATGCCGGCGACGACGTCCTCGCCCTGGGCGTTGGACAGGTAGTCGCCGTAGACGCCCTGGGCGCCCGTGGAGGGGTCACGGGTGAAGGCGACGCCGGTGCCGGAGTCCTCGCCGAGGTTGCCGAAGACCATGCTGCAGACGTTGACCGCGGTGCCGAGGTCGTTCGGGATGCGCTCCTGCCGGCGGTACAGGCGGGCGCGGTCGCCGTTCCAGGAGTGGAAGACGGCGTGGATGGCGAGGTCCATCTGCTCGCGCGGGTCCTGCGGGAAGGCCCGGCCGGTCTCGCGCTGGACGATGCCCTTGAACACCTCGACGAGTTCCCGGAGGTCGGAAGCGTCCAGGTCCAGGTCGTTGACGGTGCCCTTGGCGTGCTTGGCCGCGTCCAGGGCCTCCTCGAACAGCTCGCCGTCGACGCCCAGCACGGTCTTGCCGAACATCTGGACCAGGCGGCGGTAGGAGTCCCAGGCGAAGCGCTCGTTGCCGGACTGGGCGACGAGGCCGGTCACCGACGCGTCGGAGAGGCCGATGTTGAGGACGGTGTCCATCATGCCGGGCATGGAGAACTTCGCGCCGGAGCGCACCGAGACGAGGAGGGGGTCGTCGGCCTGGCCGAGCTTCTTGCCCATCTCCTGCTCGAGGGCGTCCAGGTGGGCGCCGATCTCCTCGTGGAGCGAGGTCGGCTCGCTGCCGGTCTCCAGGAAGACCTTGCAGGCCTCGGTGGTGATGGTGAACCCCGGGGGGACGGGGAGTCCCAGGTTGGTCATCTCGGCCAGGTTCGCGCCCTTGCCACCAAGAAGATCCTTGAGGTCCTTGTTTCCTTCGGTGAAGGAGTAAACAAACTTCTGCTGGGACGGCACGGGTCGGTCTCCTCGTACGCGGTTGCCCTGACGCCGGAGAACATACCCATTTCGAAGGCACTTCTCTGCCCCGAATAGGCCGTACGAGGCCGGTACCCAGCGGTAACCCGCTAGATCGAAAGCATATAAAGGCGTTCACCTCTGTTGGTGAAATCGTCCGGATGACGCTAGCCAGTGTTCAAGTCTTGAACACAAGGAAACGTGAAGATCACACGATTCGGACGGAGGGTAGCGGCGCCGGGTCCGTCGCGTTGCCCCGGCTTGATTTCCTGCACCCGGATCCCCGATCCCCGGCCGACCGGCTTCGGGAAGCGATTCACCGCCGACCTGTCCAATTCGTCCACTGACCCGCCATCAGTCGAGGCTGTATGTGGCAAGAGTCACCAGCGCATCTCGCCCTTCGAGCGTAGGCCACCTCCGCCGAACGTCGCACTCCGTCCACTCGCATGCTCGAAGCGTGACGATCGGGCGCCGAAAAGGAGCCCTCCTGTCCAGATTGGACAAGAGGGCTGGGACCGGGTGGCAGTGGACCCCCAGGGGCCAATTTCGCCACTAAGGACAGATCATCCGCCGGAGGTGTCCGATTCGGCGTCTTCGCCGGGTCGGGCGCAGTCGTACGGATCGTCCAACCACCCCTCCGGCAGGACCACCCGGTTGTTGCCGCTGGTGCGCCCGCGCGGGCCGTCCGCACCGGCCGGCCACCCCTGGGACTGCTCCACCTCGGACAGGGTTTCGGCCAGCTCGGCCAGGGAGGAGGAGCCGGCGAGCCGCACCCGGAGCTCGGAGCCGACCGAGAAGCCCTTGGTGTACCAGGCGACGTGCTTGCGGAAGTCGATCACGCCGCGCGCCTCGTCCCCGATCCACTCGCCGAGCAGCTGCGCGTGGCGCACCATCGCCCGGGCCACGTAGCCGAAGTCGGGGCGGGCGTAGTCGACGTCGCCCTCGAAGATCGCGACCAGGTCCTTGAACAGCCACGGCCGGCCCAGGCAGCCGCGCCCCACCACCACGCCGTCGCACCCGGTCTCGCGCATCATCCGCAGCGCGTCGTCCGCCGACCAGATGTCCCCGTTGCCGAGCACCGGGACGTGCGCGGGGACGGACTCGCGCAGCCGGGCGATCGCCGACCAGTCGGCCGTGCCGCCGTAGTGCTGGGCGGCGGTGCGCCCGTGCAGGGCGATCGCCGCCACCCCCTCCTCGGCGCCGATCCGGCCGGCGTCCAGGAAGGTGAGGTGATCGTCGTCGATGCCCTTGCGCATCTTCATCGTCACCGGCAGCTCCCCCGCGTTGGCCACCGCCTCGCGCAGGATCTCGCGCAGCAGATTGCGCTTGTACGGCAGCGCCGAGCCGCCGCCCTTGCGGGTCACCTTGGGCACCGGGCACCCGAAGTTGAGGTCGATGTGGTCGGCCAGGCCCTCGTCCGAGATCATCCGGGCGGCCTTGCCGACGGTCACCGGGTCCACGCCGTACAGCTGGATCGACCGCGGCTTCTCGCTCGGGTCGAACCTGATCAGCTGCATGGTCTTGGCGTTGCGCTCGACCAGCGCCCGGGTGGTGATCATCTCCGACACGTACAGGCCCTTGCCGCCGGACTGCTCACGGCAGAGCGTGCGGAACGGCGCGTTGGTGATGCCGGCCATCGGCGCCAGCACGACGGGCGGCCACACCCGGATCGGGCCGATGTCCAGCGGCGCGAACTCTGTGTCGGGCGCGGTGGGTGCGGACGTGGCTGTCATGCGCGGCTGACCTCGGGGCAGGGGACGGGGACTCTCCATTGTCCCCCACCCGGGTCACCGGCCCGGTGCGGGCCCGGTGCGGGCACCGCCCGGCGGCCGCGGCGGGCACCGCCCGGCGGCCGCGGCGGGCGCCGGCCGGCCCCGGGCCCCGGACGCCCGACCGCCCCGGGCTCAGGACGGGTCGATCGTGACCGACCCGGAGCCGACCGAGGCGTGGATCCGGTTCGGGCTGGCGGAGTCCGCCAGGTTCGGGTCGATGTGCCGGCTGCCGCTGCCCGCCTCACCGCTGAAGCCGTACCGGGTGCCCGTCGGCAGGGTCATCCGCAGCGAGCCGGAGGCCGTCCTGGCGTCCACCGACCGCGGCGCCTTCGCGAAGGCCAGCTCCAGCGCGCCCGAGGTGCTCTCCACCTCCACCCGCCCGGAGCTCAGGTCCACGCCCTGCACCATCCCGGAACCGGTGTGCGCGTACACCTCGCCCGAGATGTCGACCAGCCGCAGCTGACCCGAGCCGAGGTCCATCCGGACGCCGCCGCTCAGGCCCTCCACCTCGACGCTGCCCGAGCCCACCTCCCCCGAGACGTCGGTGCCGGCCGGCACCTCCAGATCGATCTGGGCACCGCACCCGAAGTCGGCGACCGGCAGGACCTGCCGGCAGTCCATGCCGACGGTGAGCACGTCGCCCTCGAAGGTGGCCGACACCACCGGCTTGCGCACCGTCCAGTCCAGGTTCTGCCGCACCACCACGTGGCCGTCCCGGCCCGCCCTGATCCGCACCGCGGCGCTGCCGGTGTCCAGCCTGAGCCGGTGGACCGCCACGTCGTACGACTGGACGGAGGTGGTCTGCTGCTGCACCGCCACCGCCCAGGTCTGCACCCCGGCGCCGATCAGGCCGAGCACGGTCGCGACCGTCCCGGTGACCCGCCAGGCCCTGCGGACCGCCACCCCCTTCTCCCCCGCCACCGCTACCCGACCTCCAGGAACCGCAGCACCGCCATCACCCGGCGGTGGCTGTCGTCGGCCGGCGGGAGGTCCAGCTTGGTGAAGATCGAGTTGATGTGCTTGGCCACCGCGCTGTCGCTGACCACCAGCGCGCCCGCGATCGCCGCGTTGGAACGGCCCTCCGCCATCAGGCCGAGGACGTCCCGCTCGCGCGGGGTCAGCTTCTCCAGCGGATCCCGGTGCCGCCGCACCAGCAGCTGGGCCACCACCTCCGGGTCCAGCGCGGTGCCGCCCGCGGCGACCCGCTGCAGCGCGTCCAGGAAGTCGTCCACGTTGGCGACCCGCTGCTTCAGCAGGTAGCCCACGCCGCTGGTGTTGGTGGCCAGCAGGTCGGCCGCGTAGCGCTCCTCCACGAACTGGGACAGCAGCAGCACGGCGACCTCGGGCCACTCCCGGCGGATCACCATGGCGGCCTTCACGCCCTCGTCGTGGAAGCCCGGCGGCATCCGGACGTCCGCCACCACCACGTCCGGGCGGTGCTCCTCGACCGCGGCCAGCAGCTCGGTGGCGTCCCCGACGGCGGCCACGACCTCGAAGTCCACCGCCTCCAGGACCTTGACCAGGCCGACCCTCAACAGGACCGAGTCCTCGGCGATCACAGCACGCACGGCAACTCCACGGTGATGGTGGTGGGACCCCCGAGGGGGCTGAGAACGGAGAGGGTGCCGTCGACCGCGGCGGTGCGCTTGCGCAGACCGGTCAGACCGGTCCCGCCGGCCGGATCCGCGCCGCCCACGCCGTCGTCGCTGACGACCAGGCGCAGCCGGCCGCCGGCCGTCCGCACCGAGAGGTCGACCCGCCGGGCGCGGGCGTGCTTGGCCACGTTGGTCAGGGCCTCGGAGACGGTGAAGTACGCCACCGCCTCCACCGTCGGCGAGACCGGCTCGGACAGGTCGACGTCCAGCCGCACCGGCAGCGGGGCCCGCGCGGCGATCCCGGACAGCGCGGCGTCCAGGCCGCGGTCCTCCAGGACGGCCGGGTGCAGGCCGCGGACCAGGTCGCGCAGCTCGTCGATGGCCGCTTGGGCCTCCTCGTGCGCGGCCACGATGACCTGCATGGCCTCGGGCGGCAGCACGTCCTTGAGGGTGCGCCGGGCCAGGCCCAGGTTCATCGCCAGGGAGGTCAGCCGCTGCTGGGCGCCGTCGTGCAGGTCCCGCTCGATCCGGCGGCGCTCGGCGTCCACCGCGTCCACCAGCCCGGCGCGGCTCTCGGTGACCTCCTCCACCCGGCGCTCAAGCCTCTCCGCCCGGTTCGGGCCGAGCAGCAGGCCCGCCGCACGCACCTCCAGCCAGGCCGCCAGGGCCGCCAGCCACGGCGCGGCCGCCAGCAGCAGCACCCCGCAGAGCGTGATCGCGACGTCCAGCCCGGCCAGCTCGGAGCGCAGCCCGCCACTGGGCAGCAACCAGATCCAGCCGTACGTGCAGGCCATCACCAGCCCGGCGCCCCAGGCGTACAGCACCGCCAGCGCGCCCACCGCCAGCAGCGGGCCGACCACCAGGTGGTAGGCGCTCTGGCGCCAGGTCAGGCCCAGCAGCCACCGGTGCCAACCGCCGGCCGGGCGCGGCGACGGCACCTCCACCCCGTGCAGGGCCCGCAGCCGGCCGCGCTGGAGGGCCGTCAGCGGACGGGTGCCGCCGAGGACCAGGACGAGCACCGGGAACAGCAGGACGGACTCGGTGACGGCCAGCCAGACGGGCAGGGCGATCGGGATACCGGCGGCTATCAGACGGGTGTCCCGCCAGGCCCCGGGCGACCACGGGGTGCGCCGGAGGCTCCTGACGAGCGCTCGGCGCAACGGTGTGGAGGACATGGCCGACAGCGTAGGGCCCGGTGATCATCGACCGCCATGAAGGGGGCGCCCCGGCGGGGGTGTACCTGGGTACACCCCCGATCCGGAGCGGGGCACCACCGACAACGGACCATGATCGACGGAATTCTTGGGCCCATGACGAGCAGCGCACCGCACTCCGCCACCCCGCCGCACCGGCGGCCCGCCCCCGGGAGCCACGGGGCTGCTCCCGACGGCGCGCCCCGCGCGGCGGGGCCGGAGGGCACGCTGCCCGTCGGGGCCGGCCGGGACGGCGGCGCGGCATGAGCACCGCCGTCCTGGCCGGCCGCCCGGCCGCCCCGTTCGTCCTGCCCGCTCGCTTCGAGCGGGTGCCGGCGCTGGCCGCCGTCGCGCTGCTGCCCTGGCTCGCGGTCCTCGCCGTCTGCCACGAGACCCCGTGGGTGGTGCTCGACCTGGTCGAGCTCACCGCGCTGGTCACGCTCGACGCGCTGCTGCGCCGACGCAGCCCCGCCGCCGCCGTGGCCGGCGCGGCCGTCGCCCTGCTGCTCGCCGGGGACGCGCTGGCCGACGTCGCCTGCGCCGGGCCGGGCCACGCGGTGCTCGCCGCGCTGGTGATGGCGTTCCTCGTCGAACTGCCGCTCGCCGTGGTCTGCGTCCTGCTCGGCCGGGCCGCGGCGGCCGGTCTCTGAGGCCGGTCTCTGAGGGTTGGTGCCGAGGCGGGGCGCCGGGACCGCGTCGGCTCCCGCCGCGGGGTGCCGAGCAGGAGCGCCGGGCCGGTCAGCGGGTGGTGGGCAGACGGTTCATCAGCTCACGGGTCTGCTCGTCGCGCGGGGTGTAGGTGATCATCCGGGTGCCGAGCCGGGGGCCGAGCCAGAGATTGGTGTACTCGCAGTGCAGCAGTCCGACGCCCGGCACCCGGAAGCGCTTGATGCCGTTGCCCGGGCGCATCACGTCGTGCCGCTGCCAGGCCGCCTCGAAGTCGGGCGAGGCCCTGCGCAGCCGCGCCAGCAGCGTCTTCCAGGCCGGCTCCGCACTGTGGTCGGCCATCCCGGCGCGGAACCGGGCCACCATCACGTCGCGTTCGGTGTCGTGGTCCACGAGCACCTCGCGGAAGCGCGAGGGCGTGAACGCCAGCCACAACAGGTTCCGGTCCTCCGGGGCGAGCTCGGCGAGGTCCCCGACGATCCCGGTGTACTGGGCGTTGTACGCCAGCACGTCGTAACGCGTGTTGATCACTCCGGCCGGGCAGGGCGCCAGCTGATCCAGCACCAGGCGGATGCTGGGCGTCACCGACGGGCAGTCGACCACCGGCGCCGGGTCGTCCGCGCCCGCCAGGGTGAACAGGTGGGCGCGCTCGCTCGGGTCCAGCAGCAGCGCACGGGCGACCGCGTCCAGCACCTGGGCGGACACCTGGATGTCGCGGCCCTGCTCCAGCCACGTGTACCAGGTCACCCCGACGGCGGCGAGCTGCGCGACCTCCTCCCGGCGCAGGCCCGGGGTCCGGCGGCGCCCGGTCATCGGCAGGCCGACCTGCTCGGGTGCGATCCGCTCGCGGCGGCTGCGCAGGAAGGCCGCCAGGTCGTGCCGGCGGGCGTCGGCGGGGGTGTTCCGGGCTTGCGCGGGCGGGGTGACGAGGCTCATGGTTCCCAGCATGCGTCAGCCGCGATCCTGTTGCCAGGTACTTCTCATACCCGGATAACCACACTCTGGTACCAGGGTGCGGAGCAGCGGATCGTATGACCCGTGACCCGACACCTCGCCACCGCAGCCGCACAGGCCCGCGCCGCCACCACCCCCGGCAGCACCGCCACCGCCACCCGCCCCGCCGGCACCCCGGCCACCGACACCCCGGCCACCGGCGGCCCGTCGACCGCCCGCCCCTCGACCGGCGGCCGCCCCGCCGTGGCCCCGTCCCCCGGGACGCCCTCCCTCGGCACCGCCGGGCTGGTCACCGTCCTGCTCGGGGCCTTCCTGCCGATGCTCGACTTCTTCATCGTCAACGTCGCGCTGCCCACCATCGACCACGACCTCGCCGCCGGCCCCGCCGTCCTCGAACTCGTCGCCGCCGGCTACGGCATCGCCTTCGCCGTGCTGCTGGTGCTCGGCGGCCGCCTCGGCGACATCTTCGGCCGGCGCCGGCTCTTCGTCATCGGCGCGCTCGCCTTCGCCGTCACCTCGCTCGCCTGCGGCCTCGCCCCCGGCGCCTGGAGCCTGGTCGCCGCCCGGGCCGCCCAGGGCGCCTCGGCCGCACTGCTGATCCCGCAGGTCCTCGGCACCATCACCGCCGCCACCGAGGGCGCCCGGCGCGGCCGCGCCCTCAGCGTCTACGGAGCCGTCGGCGGCATCTCCGTCGTGATCGGCCAGGTGCTCGGCGGCATGCTCGTCGCCGCCGACCTGTTCGGCACCGGCTGGCGCTCCGTCTTCCTCCTCAACGTGCCGTTCGCGCTGCTCGCCGTGGTCCTCGCCGTCCGCTACGTCCCGGAGAGCCGGGCCGCCAGCGCCGCCCGGGTCGACGTCCCCGGCACCGTCCTGCTCACCGCGGCCCTGGTCGCGCTGCTCGTCCCCCTCATGGAGGGCCGCGCCGCCGGCTGGCCGCTCTGGTCCTGGGTGATGCTGGCCCTGTTCCCCGTCCTCGCCGTCGCCTTCGCCCTCGTCGAACGCCGCGCGGAGCGGCGCGGCGACACCCCGCTCGTGCCGCCGACGCTGCTGCGCATCCCCGAGATGCGGCGCGGCCTCGGCATTGCCCTGCCCTACTTCGCCGGTTTCGGCGGCTTCATGTTCGTCATCGCCGTCGCCCTGCAGCAGGGCCTGCACCTGGGCCCGGTGGCGGCCGGCTGGGCACTCGTCCCGATGGCCGTCGGCTACTTCAGCGCCTCGCTCTCCGGCCCGCGGCTGATCGGCCGGTACGGCAGCCGGGTGCTGAGCGCCGGTGCCGTCGTCCAGGCCACCGGCCTGGCCACCCTCGCCGCGACCGTGCTCACCGACTGGGCGCACTTCTCCCCGCTGCGGATGGCCCCCGGCGTCGCCCTGGCCGGCATCGGGCAGGGTCTCATCGGCACCCCGCTGTTCCGGGTCGTCCTCTCCAAGGTGCCCACCGCGCGCGCCGGCGTCGGCAGCGGCGTGCTCGCCACCAGCCAGCAGGCCAGCCTCGCCCTCGGCGTCGCCACCCTCGGCACCCTCTACCTGTCGCTCTCCCCCGGTCTCGGCATGGACCGCGCCCTCGCGCTCTGCCTGGGTCTCCAGCTCCTCGGCTCGTTCACCATCCTCCACCTGACCACCCGTCTCCCCCGCTCCATCGGCTGACCCGGCCGACGGGTCACGGCGCGCAGGACGGCCCCGCGGTCACCCCGTGACCGCGGGACCCGGCCGTTCCCGGCGGGGCGGTGCCCTCGGGGCGGTGCCCGTCGGGGCGGTGCCCGTCGGGGCGTCACTCACCCGGCCCCGGACCCGGGTGCCGGCACCCGGGCGGGGTGAGTACCCGTACTCATGCCGCGCCGGGGCGCCTGCGGAAGGCTCGTCCCGTACCTACCGCACACCCGAGGAGACCGTCGTGTCCGTCGAAGCCGCCCGTTCCGCCCACCACACCGCGGTCGCCCGGCTCATGGTGGTCGGCGCGGGGTTCTGGGGGGCCGCCCCCTTCTACGCCCTGGCCATGCGGCCGCATCCGGGCGATCGGCTGCCGCCCAGGGAGAAGTGGGGTTCCGCCGAGTACGAGACGGCCCAGATCGACAACCTGGTCGCGGGGATCGGCTTCCTGATGATCCTGCTGGCGGCCGCCACCGCCGCGTGGTGCTGGGCTCGGGCGGCGCACCGCCTGCGGCAGGGGGCGGCGGGCGCGGCGGCCTTCGCGGCGGGGACGGCGCTCTACACCGGGCTGCTGGCCGTCGTCGGCGCGGGCGCCGTCTTCGGCGGCCTGCGCGATCCGGCCGCGGTCGGGGCGCTCGCCGTCCTGCTGCCCCTGAGCGCGGCCGCCCTGGTGGCCACGGTGCTGCCCCGGATGCGGCGGACACCGTGGCCGGGCCTCGGCAGCGGCGCGGTCGACGGCCGCTGACGTCCCGTCGTGGCGGCCGGCGACCACAGCGCCCACCCGGCGCGGTGCCCCACGGCCCGCACCGGCTCCCGCCCGCGGCGCCCTCCTGCCAGCCCCGCCCGGCCTTCCTCCCGGCGCTCCGCGCTGTCACCCTGGTCATCAGCCCCGCCGCGGCGGGCACCCCGTACCGACGGCCACCCCGAGGAGGGACATGACCCCGGACATCCACCAGGCACTGGACCTCCAGGAGGACGACAACCTCCTGGAGGCCGGCGCCGCCGCCCCGCCCAACCGCCCGCCGTACGACAAGGTGCTCGCCACCCGCCCGGTCCGCCGGCTCCCGTACGCCTGGGTGGCGCGGAGCAGGCCCGGCGCCACCCTCGTGGCCGTCCTCGGCACCTGGAGCGAGGGCGCCGGCCTGGCCCGGCTCACCGTCCTGCCGGACGGCACCGCCGAGGGCGGGATCATCGCCCGCGCCGACGCGCTTCCCGGCGACGCCGCCCGGTACGCCCGGAGCCAGCGGTACTGGATCACCTTCGCCGGGCCCGGCCGGCCCGCGCGGACCTCCCCCACCCTCCTGAGCGACCCGGCGGCCGCCCTGCTCGTCCAACTGGCCTTCCCCGACGCGGAGTACTACGTCACCATCGGCGAGGACCTGGAGTCGATCCACTGCCTGGCGACCTCCGACTCGCTGGCCGAGGTCCGCGACGACACCTACGGCTGGACGGCCCACCAGAGCGGCCGGCGCGCCCTGTGGGACGAGGCCGAATCCCTCCTGGCCGCCTGGCAGGAGGCCGGGCGCCCCGGCCCCACCGCCGTCCGGCTCCGGATCGCCCCGCACACCTGGACCGCCTGGGTCCCGGGCCACCCCGCACTGCGCTGGGAGCACCGGTGCCCTGACGCGCCGTCCGGCAAAGTGTGAGAATCGCGTGATCTCCGGGACGGGCGGGGCGCTACCTGGAAGGCTGTGGCCCCGATCCGACCGCACCACGACCACCCGGGGGAGCCACCCATGCCGCTGTTCGGCAGCCGCAAGAACCTTCCGAAGCCCCTGTGCGACGAGCACGGCCCGTGCAGGGAACTCGCCAGGATCTCGGTCTTCGACGTCCGGGACCGGCTGCGGCTCCTGATCACCCCGACCAGCGGCCTGGGGCCGGACACGATGGCACAGCGGATCGACGACGAGCTGTCGGTGGTCCTCTGCGTCGACGGGGGGAAGCGGGGCGGGGCGACGGCGGCCCTGTCGATCGCCGAGCACGCCGCCGACCAGTGGAGCATCAGCCGCCCGGAGCTGTGGGAGCGGGCGTTCGCCAACCTGCCCGCCCAGGACCTCAACCGGCGGTCCTTCAACGCCACCAACGGCGACACCCTGTACGCCGTCAACGGCACGGGCGCCTGGCCCGGCGCCGCCCGGGCGCTGCGCCTGGAGCAGGCCCTGGGCGGGATCGAACTGCCCTACGGCGCCCTGGTCACCCTGCCCACGGGCAACGCCTTCTGCGCCGCGCCGATCCGCACCAGCGCCTCGCTGAACGCGATCCGCTTCATGATCGACCTGTCCGGGAACCTCGCCGCCGGCGACCCGGCGCCGCTGACCTCGTCGATCTTCTGGTACCGCGACGGCTGGCTCGAGAACCTCAACGTCGGGACGAACGGAATGATGCGCCCCTCGGCCCGCTTCCGCGAGCTCGCCGACACCCTGCCGGCGGCCTGAGCGACGGGCTCCCACCCGGGCCGGGGCGCACTCTTCCACAGCCCCCCGGGGGGCACCCCCGACGGCCGCCCCGAAACCCGCTGGCCCGGACCCACCCCTTCATGTCAGGGTGACGATATGAACGAGAAGCACGTGGGGCACCCCGGCGAGGCCCGCAGCCGGGCCGAGTTGGCGGCGCTGACGGCGGCCGGGGCGCGGCCGAAGTGGGTGATGTTCTGGGGGCACACCGCGCGTGGGGGCGGGGGCACCCGGCAGGAGTGCCTGAGCCAGTGGTGGCCCGCGGAGTTCACCGTGGACGGGGTGACCTACCCGTCGGCCGAGCACTGGATGATGGCGGGCAAGGCCCGGATGTTCGGGGACGAGGCCATCGCGCAGCAGGTGCTGGAGGCGCGGACCCCGGCCCAGGCGAAGAAGCTGGGGCGGCTGGTCCGGGGCTTCGACGGCGAGGTGTGGGAGGCCGGTCGGTTCGAGCTGGTCGTCGAGGGCAACGTCGCCAAGTTCGGGCAGGACGAGCGGTTGCGGGCGTACCTGCTGGGCACGGGGGCGCGGGTGCTGGTCGAGGCCAGTCCGGTGGACCGGATCTGGGGCATCGGGCTCGCCGCGGACGACGTCCGGGCGGAGCGCCCCGCCGAGTGGCGGGGGGAGAACCTGCTCGGCTTCGCGCTGATGGAGGCCCGCGCACGGCTGGCCCCGTGAGGGCGGTCGTCCCGCTGCTGGACGGTGCCGTGCTGCTGTCGACGGGGGCGGCGCTGGCAGTGGCGCCACGGGCGTGGCGGCGGGAGGTCCCGCCCGGGCGCGGGGGGCGCTTCGGCCCGGAGGCGGCGCTGGCCGTCGTCGTCGGACTGATCCTGCTCAACCAGGCCCTGTTCACGGTGTACGTCCGCCGGGTGCACGACGGCAGCGCCGCGTTCGTCGCCCGCCACCTGCCGCCCGGCTGGTTCGACCTGGCGGGCCCGAACGCGCTGCTCAACCGGCTGGCGGCGCACTTCCCCGCACCGGAGCTGCTGGCGCCCACCGTGCTCCGGGTCCAGGCGCTGCTCGAACTGCCGCTGGTGCTGCTGGCGTTCGCCGCCGTGCTACGCCGGCTGGACCGGGGCCTGTACGTACGGGTGGCGAGCTCGCCGCTGGTCCCGTTCGCCGCCGCCTCCTACACGGTGGCGTTCTGCGCGGTGGAGTGGGACCTGCACAACCCGTACACCGTGGACGACATCGCGCTGCGGATCGTCTCGGCGCTGGTCACCCCGCCGTTGCTGGCCCGGATCGCCGGGCGGGAGCCGCCCGCCGACCGACCGCCGCGCAGCCCGGTGCTGTTCGCGGTCGACCTGTGGCTGTACGGCCACCTGATGCTGGTGCTGTACGACACCGTGCTGCTCTACAACCTGGGCCGGCTCGGCGGGCACCTGCCCGGCGCGCTCGCCGCGGCGGCCGCCCTGGCCGTCACCGCGGCGCTGCCGCGGTCCGCGCAGGAGCCCGGCCCCCGGGTCGCCGCGCTCACCGCGACGACCGGCCGCGCGCTCGCCCTCTTCCTGGTGCCGGCGCTCGCGATCCGCTACGGCGCCTCCTTCGGCACTCCCCGGCTCGCCGCCGCCGCGGGCCTGCTGGTGGCGGCGGCCGCGCTGCGCCGGGAGTCCCTCCGACTGCTCCCCGCCGCGGCGGCGGGCCTGGCCGTCGGGTGCGCGGTGGCCGCGCTGCTGCCGGGGCCGTACTTCGAGGCGACGCTGCTCCGGAGCGCGACCGGCGCACTTCTCGCGGCGTCCGCCCTCTGCGAGCTCCTTGACACCACTCGGTCACGACTGGACGTGCTCCCTTAACTCCCCAGCCACATAACGACGCCAGGATGTCCCGCAGTCAGGGTCGAGATGGACAGGGTGGGGCGATCATGCGCATGCGGCCGACGGCAGAACCCGCGGGCCAGCACCTGGAAGGCGAGCACCAGGCGCACGAACTCCGGGCGGAGCTGGACGAGTTACTCCGGGCGAGCCGCTACGCGAGCCAGCGGGAGCGGCGGTTGAACGAGGCGCTGCGGGCGGCACCGGGCCGCCAGCGGCCGGACGGGGACCTGCTGCGCCAACTGGCCCAGGCCCGCACCCTGCGCGAGGGCCTGGGCGCCCGCTGCCTCCAACTGAGCGACCAGCTGGAGGACTTGCAGACCCGGCTCCGGCACCGGCAGTCCGAGCAGGCACCGCACCCCGCGCCGGCGGCACCGCCCGCCCGGCCCGACCTCGGCGCCCTGTCCGAGCGGGTGTCGGCCCTGCACCGCGCCGGCGCGTTCGCCGAGGCCGCGGAGCTGCTCGCCCAGGCCGCGACCCGCCTCGAACCGGCCGACACCGCACTGCTGGTCGGCATGCTGGCCCGGCGCGGCCCGTCGGGCGCCTCGCTCCGGCTGGCCAAGAGCGCCGCCCGCTGCTCCCCGGAGCAGGCGGTGGCGGTGCTGGCGGAGTTGCGCGAGCTCGGGCTGGCCGAGGAGGCCGCGGAGCTGTTCCACACCTTCTGGGGCCTCCCGGCCGCCGAGCTGCCCGCCCTGCTGGCGGCGCTGGAGCGGGCCGGTCAGAGCGCGGACGGCGCCACGCTGCTCTGGGAGTGGGGCTCGGCGCCGACACCGGAGCTCACCGCGCTGGCCGACGGCCTGCGGCGCGCGAACCGCCGGGCCGACCTGCGGACCCTGCTGCGCCAGGCGGCGGGCCGGCCGACCGCGGACCTGGCCTCGCTGGCGACGGGCCTGCCGGCCGAGCTCGCCACCGTACTGCTGCACGAGCTGGCCGCGCTGCGCCCGCCGGCGGAGCTGGTCCGGCTGGCGGCCGCTCTGGAGACGGCCCCGGGGCTGTACGAGGAGCTGCTCGCGGCCCTGCTGGCCGACGCCGTCCGGCACCGGACCACCCTCGCCGCGCTGCGCAGCGCCGGCCTGCCGACCACGCCGGCCCCGGCACCGCGGTCCCGCCGGGGCCGCAGGTAGCCGCGCCGGGCCGCGACGGGCCGCGACGACGGGAGCCCCCGCCCGCCCGGTGAGGGCGGACGGGGGCTCCCGGAGGCGCCGGCCGGACTCAGCAGCCGATCAGTCGCGCGGCCAGGTACGACTTGACCTGGTCGAGCGAGACCCGCTCCTGAGACATGGTGTCGCGCTCGCGCACGGTCACCGCGTTGTCCTCGAGGGTGTCGAAGTCGACGGTGACGCAGAACGGCGTGCCGATCTCGTCCTGGCGGCGGTAGCGCTTGCCGATGGCGCCGGCGTCGTCGAACTCGACGTTCCACGCGGTGCGCAGGTCGGCGGCCAGGCCGCGGGCCTTCGGGGAGAGGTCGGCGTTGCGCGACAGCGGCAGGACGGCGACCTTGACCGGGGCCAGGCGCGGGTCGAGCCGCATGCCGACGCGCTTCTCCAGGACGCCCTTGGCGTTGGGCGCCTCGTCCTCGAAGTAGGCGTCGATCAGGAAGGCCAGCATGGCGCGGTTGAGGCCGGCCGCCGGCTCGATGACGTACGGGAAGTACCGCTCGCCGGACTCCTGGTCGAAGTACTTCAGGTCCTGGCCGGACGCCTCGCTGTGCACCCGCAGGTCGTAGTCGGTGCGGTTGGCGACGCCCTCCAGCTCGGAGAACTCGCTGCCGCCGAAGTTGAAGCGGTACTCGATGTCCACCGTGCGCTTGGCGTAGTGGGAGAGCTTCTCCTTCGGGTGCTCGAAGAAGCGCATGTTCTCGGTGCGCAGGCCGAGGCCGACGTACCAGTCCCAGCGCTGCTGGAGCCAGTACTCGTGCCACTGCTCGTCCTCGCCCGGCTTGACGAAGAACTCCATCTCCATCTGCTCGAACTCGCGGGTGCGGAAGATGAAGTTGCCGGGGGTGATCTCGTTGCGGAAGCTCTTGCCGGTCTGGGCGATGCCGAACGGCGGCTTCTTGCGCGAGGTGGTCTGGACGGCCTTGAAGTTGGTGAAGATGCCCTGGGCGGTCTCGGGGCGCAGGAACGCCAGGCCGCTGGCCTCCTCGGTGACACCGAGGTGGGTCTTCAGCATGCCCGAGAAGTCCTTGGGCTCGGTGAACTGGCCCTTGGTGCCGCAGTCGGGGCAGTTGACGTCCTTGAGGCCGTTGGCCGGCGGGAAGCCGTGCTTGGCCTCGTACTTCTCCTCCAGGTGGTCGGCCCGGTGGCGCTTGTGGCAGGAGAGGCACTCGGTCAGCGGGTCGTTGAAGGTGGCGACGTGGCCGGAGGCCTCCCAGACCTCACGGGCGAGGATCACCGACGAGTCGAGTCCGACGACGTCCTCACGCGCCTGCACCATCGCGCGCCACCACTGGCGCTTGATGTTCTCCTTGAGCTCGACACCCAGCGGCCCGTAGTCCCAGGCGGCACGCGTGCCGCCGTAGATCTCGCTGCAGGGGTAGACGAAGCCACGGCGCTTGCTCAGGCTGACGATCGTGTCGATCTTGTCGGCGGCCACAGTGCTCTCTTCAGTACGTACGGCACGGTCAGGGCACGGCTGGTTGCGCGTACCCGAATACCTCAGGTTACCGGCCATATGGGTACGTGGTTCAAATCGGTATCGTCCGGTCTCCCCCACCCATCGTCACCTGCCGTTCACCCGTCCGAGTGAGTTGACAATCATTTCCACTAAAGATGAGAATGATTGTCATGATGATCCGACGACGCACCCGCAGCTCCATAGCCCTCGCCGCCACCGCCCTCGCCGCCTCCCTCGCCCTCACGGCCTGCGGCGGCAGCAGCAGCGCCCAGGACGCGAACGGCAAGCTGAAGGTCGTCGCCTCCTTCTACCCGATGGAGTACCTGGCCCAGCAGATCGGCAAGGACCACGTCGCGGTCACCGACCTCACCGCGGCCGGCGTCGAGCCGCACGACCTGGAGCTCACCGCCAAGCAGGTCGGCACCGTCCAGAAGGCCGACGCGATCCTCTACCTCAAGGGCCTGCAGCCCACCGTCGACCAGGCGGTCGCCCAGTCCGGCAGCAAGCACAAGATCGACGCCACCGCCGCCAGCCCGCTGGTGGACCACCACCTCGACGAGGGCGCCGAGGGCGGCGGGGCCGACGGGCACCGGCACGAGGGCCCGGCCGGCGACCCGCACATCTGGCTCGACCCGACCCGCTACGCGGCGGTGGCCAGGAGCGTCGGCGAGGAGTTCGCCAAGGCCGACCCGGCCCACGCCGAGGACTACCGCCGGAACACCGACGACCTGGTCGGCCGGCTGACCGCGCTCGACGAGCAGTTCCGCACCGGCCTGAAGGACGCCGGCACCCGGACCTTCGTCACCAGCCACGCCGCCTTCGGCTACCTCGCCGAGCACTACGGCCTCACCCAGGTCGCCATCAACGGCGTCGACCCGGAGTCCGAGCCCACCCCGGCCCGCCTCGCCGAGGTGCAGAAGGCCGCCAAGGACAACGGTGTCACCACGATCTTCTTCGAGACCCTGGTCAGCCCCAAGCTCGCCGACACCGTCGCCAAGGACCTCGGCCTCAGGACCGCCGTCCTGGACCCCCTGGAGGGCGTCAAGGACCCGGCCAAGGACGACTACCTGACGGTGATGAAGCAGAACCTGGCCAACCTCCAGGCCGCCCTCGGCGCCACCAGCGCCGCCAGCTGACGGGACGACAGCACGCCATGACCCCTCCGATACCCCCGGCCGTCCGCCTCCGTGACGCCGTCGCCTCGCGCGGCGGCCGGCCGGTGCTGCGCGGCGTCGACCTCACCGTCCAGCCCGGCGAGGTGGTCGCCCTGCTCGGCGCCAACGGCTCCGGCAAGTCCACCACCGTCAAGGCCGTCATCGGCTCCGTCCCGCTGGAGCAGGGCTCCCTGGAGCTGTTCGGCGTCCCGTACGCCGGGTTCCGCGCCTGGCACCGGATCGGGTACGTCCCGCAGCGCACCACCGCCGCCTCCGGCGTCCCCGCCACCGTGCGCGAGGTGGTCTCCACCGGGCGCCTGCCGCAGCACCGGCTGCTGCCGTTCCGCCGCCGGGACCGCGCCGCGGTGGACCGCGCGCTGCACGCCGTCGGCATGCTGGAGCGGGCCGGGGACGGCGTCGCCGACCTCTCCGGCGGCCAGCAGCAGCGGGTGCTGATCGCCCGCGCCCTGGTCGGCACCCCCGACCTGCTGATCATGGACGAGCCGATGGCCGGCGTGGACGCCGCCAGCCAGCAGGTGCTCGCCGACACGCTGCGCGCCGAGGTCGCCCGCGGTGCCGCCGTCCTCCTCGTGCTGCACGAACTCGGCCCGCTGGAGCCGCTGATCGACCGCGCCGTGGTGCTGCGGGACGGCTGCGTCGCGCACGACGGCCCGCCGGTGCCCAACACCGGACTGCACGCGCTCCCCGGCCACGACCACGTCCACCCGCACGCCGACCACACCCCGCCGAGGCTGCTCGCATGACCGAGATGCTGTCCTACGAGTTCATGCAGCGCGCCCTGCTCGCCGCCGTCCTGGTCGGGATCACCGCCCCGGCCGTCGGCATCTACCTGGTGCAGCGCCGGCAGGCCCTGATGGGCGACGGCATGGGCCACGTCGCGATGACCGGCGTCGGCCTCGGCTTCATCTTCCAGACCAGCCCGGTCTGGATGGCCGTCCTGGTCTGCGTGCTCGGCGCCGTCACCATGGAGCTGGTCCGCTCGCGCGGCAACCAGCGCGGCGACATCGCGCTCGCGATGCTCTTCTACGGCGGCATGGCCTGCGGCAAGCTGCTCGTCTCGCTCTCCGCCCAGGCCGGCGCCGGCTCGCTGGAGAGCTACCTGTGGGGCTCGATCCTCACCGTCGCCCCCGCGGACCTGACCGCCATCGCGGTGCTCGGCGCGGTGGTCGTCGCGGTCACCGTCGGGCTGCGGCGCCAGCTCTTCGCGATCTGCCAGGACGAGGACTTCGCCCGGGTCACCGGGCTGCCGGTGCGCACCCTCAACCTGCTGCTCGCGGTGATGGCCGCGGTCACCGTCACCGTCGCCATGCGGGTGGTCGGCCTGCTGCTGGTCAGCGCCCTGATGGTGGTCCCGGTGGTCGCCGCCCAGCAGCTGACCCGCTCCTTCGCCGCCACCCAGGCGGCCTCGATCGCGCTCGGCGTGGTGGTCTCGCTGGCCGGCGTCACCGGCTCCTACCAGCTCGACGTGCCCTCCGGTCCGGCCATCGTGCTGCTCGCGATCGCCGTCTTCGCGGTGTTCAGCGTGCTCGCGGCACCGCTCGCCCGGCGCCGCCACCGGGCCTCCGCGGACCCGGGACCGAAGGTCTGCGACGTCGAACTGCCGGACCGTCCGGCCGGGTCGCACCCGGGGCAACTCCCGGAACAGAGTTCGTCCGACACGACCACCCCGGGGCGGCGGGCAGGGCTGGCACAATGAGGTGCGAGACGCCCACCACCCCAGGAGGACCCACGGTGACCACCGCAGGCCCGTCGCCGCGCGCCCGATCGACCCGGCAGCGTGCCGCCGTCTCGGCGGCCCTGGACGAGATCGAGGACTTCCGCAGCGCGCAGGAGCTCCACGACATGCTCAAGCACCGCGGGGACTCCGTCGGTCTGACCACGGTCTACCGCACCCTCCAGTCGCTCGCGGACGCCGGTGAGGTGGACGTGCTGCGCACCGCCGACGGCGAGGCGGTCTACCGCCGGTGCAGCAGCGGGCACCACCACCACCTGGTCTGCCGGCACTGCGGCGCCACCGTCGAGGTGGAGGGCCCGGCGGTGGAGCGCTGGGCCAACTCGGTCGCCGCCGAGCACGGGTTCAGCGACATCGCGCACACCCTGGAGATCTTCGGCACCTGCGCGGAGTGCGCCAAGAAGGTCTGAGCGCGCCGCCCGGACGCGACGACGGCGAAGGGCCCGCGGGAGCTGCTCCCGCGGGCCCTTCGCCGTGCCCCGGCTCCGCGCCTCAGCGCTGGGTGGGCAGCCCCACCGGCGCCGGCACCTCGTTCGGGATCGCCCCGCCGAAGCGGCGGTCGCGCATCGCGTACTGCTCGCAGGCGCGCCACAGGTCACGGCGGTCGAAGTCCGGCCAGAGCACGTCCTGGAACACGAACTCGGCGTACGCGGACTGCCAGAGCAGGAAGTTGGAGGTGCGCTGCTCGCCGCTGGGGCGCAGGAAGAGGTCCACGTCCGGCATGTCCGGGTGGTACATGTAGCGGGCGAGGGTCTTCTCGTTGACCTTCTTCGGGTCCAGCCGCCCGGCGGCGACGTCGGCCGCGAGGGCCTGCGCCGCGTCCGCGAGCTCGGCCCGGCCACCGTAGTTGACGCACATGTAGAGCGTGACGGCGTCGTTGCCCTTGGTCTGCTCCTCGGCGACCTGCAGCTCCTGGACGACGCTCTTCCACAGCTTCGGCATCCGGCCGGCCCAGCGGATCCGCACGCCCATCGCGTCCATCTCGTCCCGGCGGCGGCGGATGACGTCCCGGTTGAAGTTCATCAGGAACTTCACCTCGTCGGGCGAGCGCTTCCAGTTCTCGGTGGAGAACGCGTACAGCGAGATGTTCTTGACCCCGAGCTCGATCGCGCCCTTGAGGACGTCCAGCACGACGGACTCCCCGACCTTGTGGCCTTCGGTGCGCGGCAGCCCGCGCTCCTTGGCCCAGCGGCCGTTGCCGTCCATCACGATCGCGACGTGCTCGGGGACCAGCTCACCGGGGATCTTCGGCGGCCGGGCGCCGCTGGGGTGCGGGGTCGGGGGAACGTACTCCCGCTGCTTGCCGCCGCCGAAGAGCCGTCGCGCTGCCATGTGCTCACTTCTCCACGTATCTCATCGAGCGGATGCCCCGCTCCAAATGCCACTGCAGATAGGCCGCGACCAGGCCGCTGCCCTCCCGCCAGTACCGCGGCTCGCAGGAATCGGCCGTCTGCCAGTCCCCTGACAGCAGCGCCCCGAGCAGTACCAGTGTCTCAGGGGAGGGTACGGCACATCCCGGCACTCGGCAGTCCGGGCAGAGCACGCCGCCCGCCTGGAGCGAGAAGAAACGGTTCGGCCCCTCCAGGCCGCACTTGGCGCAGTCGGTGAAGCTCGCGCCGTACCCGTTCACCGCGAGCGACCTGAGCAGGAAGGCGTCCAGCACCAGGTGCGACTCGTGCAGGCCCGCCGCCAGCGTGCGCAGACCGCCCACCAGCAGCAGGTACTGCTGCACCGCCGGCTCGCCCTCGTTCTCGGCGAACCGCTCGGCCGTCTCCAGCATCGCCGTCCCGGCGGTGTAGCGGCCGTAGTCGGTGACGATCGAACCGCCGTACGGCGCGATGGTCTCCACCTGGGTGCAGAGCGGCAACCCGCGGCCGACCAGCTCACTCCCCCGGCTGAAGAACTGCACGTCCACGTGCGAGAACGGCTCCAGGCGGGCGCCGAACTTGGACTTGGTCTTCCGCACCCCGCGCGCCACCGCGCGCACCTTGCCGTGCTGGCGGGTCAGCAGGGTGATGATCCGATCGGCCTCGCCGAGCTTCTGCGCCCGCAACACGACGCCGTCGTCCCGGAAAAGACTCATGCCAGCCATTCTCCCCCAGCCGCCGGCCCCGGCCGACAGCCGGCGACGACCGCCGGGGCCCGGGCGGGTGCCGACAGCCGTGTTGCCCGCACCGAGTCCGTGGGGGAGGACCGTACGGTGCGGGTCACGGCGGGCCCGGAGGGGGGAGTCGGGCCCGTTTGTGGGGGATGGGGATGGCTCGGGGGGTCCGGTAGGACGGTTCAGGAGGTCGGTATCCAGGGGGCCGGTTCAGGAGGTCGGTTCAGGTCCAGGAGGTCGGTTCGGCGGGGGCGGCCCGGCGCACCCGCCGCCGGGGCCCGGCCCGGAGCCGGAGACCGGGACGGGCGGGGCGACTAGTACGGCGCCCGGGTCGCCGCCTCCAGCAGCGCCCCGACCCGCGACGCCGGCAGGTCCAGACAGCGCCCGACCGCGGCCAGCGCCTCGCGCTCCTGCGGCAGGTAGCGGCCGTCGGCGAGGGCGATCGCCGCACCCTGCAGCAGCAGCCGCTCCCGGCCCTGGTGGGCCAGGTGCGGGGCGAGCGGTTCGAGCACCGCGTGCAGTTCCACCGCCAGGCCGGCGGCCTCCCCCAGCCCCTCGCCGGAGGGCGCCCCCAGCTCGTGGGCGTCGCGGAGTTCGCCGCCGAGCCCGGAGAGCGCGGCGAGCGCGGCCAGCACCTGCGCCTCGCCGCAGTCCTCGAAGCCGGCCTCGCGCACCGCCGTGCAGGCCGCCTCGCGGGCCGCCCGGTGGGCGGTGCCGCCGGCCGCGAGCAGGGCCAGCGCGATGGTGTACTGGGCGTCCCGCAGCATCGCTCCGAGGCGCACGCAGGTCGGTTGCTCCAGGCTCTCGACGCCGTACCGGCCGTGGCAGCCGGTGCACTGCACGCTGCCGATCACCGGGCCGAGCGGGAGCACCGGCGTCCCCAGCAACCGCAGCCACCGCCGGCCGTGCTGCCGGCGGTAGTTGCGGTCCCCGCCACAGCCGGGGCAGAAGAAGTCACCGAGAACGTCCGTCCGCCACTGCGGGCGAACACCCCACAACCTGGTCACGGCGCCACTCCCCAGACATGGCAGGCGGCCTGCACAACTATGGGCAGGTCACGCGACCGGACACCTGGGCCGTCCCACCGACCCGGCTTTCCGGTGGATCGATGTTGCCACGGTTACCGGCACGTGTCAGTACCCCGAACGCCTTCCGACCCGAAAAAATGTGGCGCAGGACACAGCCGCCCCCAGGTGCGGCGAAGGGCCGCCCCGGAGGACGGCCCCGCCGCGTGCCACTCGTACGAACTACCCGCGCTGCGCCCGGTTGACGGCGCTGATCATCGCCTTCAGCGAGGCCAGCACGGTGTTGCCGTCGATGCCGACGCCCCACAGCACCTTGCCGTCCACCGCGCACTCCACGTACGCGGCGGCCTGGGCGTCGCCGCCCTCGCTCAGCGCGTGCTCGGCGTAGTCCAGGACGCGGACGTCCACGTCGATGCGGGCCAGCGCGTCCGCGAAGGCGGAGACCGGACCGTTGCCGACACCGGTCAGGGTGACCGGCAGGCCGTCCACCAGCGCGCCGGCGATCAGCGCGTCCCGGCCGTCCTCGGTGGTCAGGGTCCGCGAACCGCTCAGCGAGATCCGGCCCCACGGGTTCTCCGTGGTGGGCAGGTACTCGTCCTCGAAGACCCGCCAGATCTCGGCCGGGGTGACCTCGCCGCCCTCGGCGTCGGTCATGGCCTGGATGATCCGGGAGAACTCGATCTGCATCCGGCGCGGCAGGTCCAGCTTGTGGTCGTTCTTCAGGACGTACGCGACACCGCCCTTGCCGGACTGGCTGTTGACCCGGATGACCGCCTCGTAGGTGCGGCCGACGTCCTTCGGGTCGATCGGCAGGTACGGCACGCCCCAGGTGTGCTCCTCCACCGGGACGCCGGCCGCCTTCGCGTCCGCTTCCAGGGCGTCGAAGCCCTTCTTGATGGCGTCCTGGTGCGAGCCGGAGAAGGAGGTGTACACCAGGTCACCGGCGTACGGGTGGCGCGGGTGCACCTCCATCTGGTTGCAGTACTCGGCGGTGCGGCGCACCTCGTCGATGTCGGAGAAGTCGATCTGCGGGTCGATGCCCTGCGAGAACAGGTTCATGCCCAGCGTCACCAGGTCGACGTTGCCGGTCCGCTCGCCCTGGCCGAACAGGCAGCCCTCGATGCGGTCGGCGCCCGCCATGTAGGCCAGCTCGGCGGAGGCCACGGCGGTGCCGCGGTCGTTGTGCGGGTGGACGGACAGGCAGACGAACTCGCGGCGCGACAGGTTGCGCGACATCCACTCGAACTGGTCGGCCTGGACGTTCGGGGTGGCCCGCTCGATGGTGGCCGGCAGGTTCAGGATGATCTCGCGGCCCTCGCCGGGCTGCCAGACGTCCATCACCGCCTCGCAGACCTCCAGAGCGAAGTCCAGCTCGGTGTCGACGAAGATCTCCGGCGAGTACTGGTAGCCGAAGACGGTGTCCTCGCCCAGCAGCTTCTCGGCGTACTCCATCACCAGCCGGGTGCCGTCGGTGGCGATCGCCTTGGTGGCGGCCCGGTCGTTGCGGAAGACCACCCGGCGGAACAGCGGGGCCGTCGCGTTGTACAGGTGGACGGTCGCGCGCGGGGCGCCGACCAGCGACTCGACGGTCTTCTCGATCAGCTCCTCGCGGGCCTGGGTCAGCACCGAGATGGTGACGTCCTCCGGGATCGCCCCCTCCTCGATCAGCGACCGCACGAAGGCGTGGTCGGTGGCGCCGGAGGACGGGAATCCGACCTCGATCTCCTTGTAGCCCATCGCGACCAGCAGGTCGAACATCTTGCGCTTGCGGGCCGGGGACATCGGGTCGATCAGCGCCTGGTTGCCGTCCCGCAGGTCGGTGGAGAGCCAGCGCGGCGCCTTGGTGATCACCTTGCTCGGCCAGGTGCGGTCCGGCAGGTCGACGGTGTCGAACGGCAGGTAGCGCCCGTGCCGCATGCCCGAGGGCTGCTGACGGACGGAGGCGCCGGTGATCGGGGTGGGGCGGTCGACGAAGGCGCGACCGGCGGGGATGGACGCGGCGGAGCTCTGCTCGGTCATGGAGTGACTCTCTCGGCTTCCTGTGATGCGTGGGTGCGGGGCGGGTCGGGGAAGATCAACACCGACTGGCCGGCCAGCTGCCGCTCGCGATCCTCCGTTGGATCGCCCGATGACGCGCACAGCTCGAATCCCCGCGGCGAGGGAGCCGGCCCGAAATGGACTACAGGCCCTCGACGCGGCAGCTAAGAAGAAGCAGCCCGTTGCGCATGATGTCCCCAGCGTAACCCAGGGCCGCGCGCCCCCGAAGTGATCCGGCCCACCGTTCCACTCCTTGAGACGCCGACCGGTCATGCCAAGAGTGGTGACATCCGGTCATCGAGGCCTCACCCTGGGCCACATGACTGCAGCAGTACCGATCTGCGCGATCGTCCCGCCGTACGTCCTGGACCGCCTCGCCGAGGCCGGTCACGAGCCCGCCGTCCGCTCCCTCGCACTCGACACCGCGCACCGCGCGGCCCGCCTCGCCCCTCCCCCGCCGCCCGCCGGCGGGGCGGCCCCGAGCCGGGTGATCGCCGACGCCGGTCACAGCCAGCGGCTGCCCGGCCGCACCGTCCGCACCGAGGGCCAGGCCCCGGTCGCCGACCAGTCGGTCGACCACGCCTACGACGGCCTCGGCGCCACCTACGCCCTGTTCTCCGACGCCTACGGCCGCCGCTCGATCGACGACCAGGGGCTGCGCCTGGACGCCACCGTGCACTACGGCCGGGACTACGACAACGCCTTCTGGAACGGCCACCGGATGGTCTTCGGCGACGGCGACGGCGAGATCTTCGGCGACTTCACCGCCTGCATCGACGTCATCGGCCACGAACTCACCCACGGCGTCACCCAGTTCACCGCCGGACTGCAGTACCAGGACCAGCCCGGCGCGCTCAACGAGTCGGTCTCCGACGTCTTCGGCTCACTGGTCAAGCAGTACGCGCTGCGCCAGGACGCCGCCGACGCCGACTGGTTGATCGGTGCCGGCCTCCTCGCCCCCGGCATCCAGGGCGTGGCGCTGCGCTCCATGAAGGCCCCCGGCACCGCCTACGACGACCCCAGGCTCGGCAAGGACCCGCAGCCCGCGCACCTGCGGGACTACGTGGACACCGCCGAGGACAACGGCGGGGTGCACATCAACTCCGGCATCCCCAACCACGCGTTCTACCTGCTGGCCACCGCCCTGGGCGGACCGGCCTGGGAGCGCGCCGGCCGGATCTGGTACGACGCGCTGACGGGCCGCAGGCTGCCCGCCGACGCCGACTTCACCGCCTTCGCCCGGGCCACCGTGGCCGCCGCGCAGGCCCGTTACCCCGACCAGCCGTCGGTGGCGGACACCGTGACGGCCTCCTGGGCGCAGGTCGGGGTCAGCCCGGGCTGACCACCGTCCGGGAGGACGGCCGGCGGGGAGTCGACGAGGGGCCGGAAGGGGGCCCGGAAGGCGCTCGGAGGGGGATCGGCGGCTGGTCGAGCCGGGCTTAAGGTCACGGTCGGGGAAAAGGCCCGGCAATCCCCCTCCCTGCGTAGCACCATGGACACCATGCGTATCCAGGTGACCCGGACCGGCGGCCTCGCGGGGATCGTCCGCCACGCGGAGCTCGACACCTCCGACCGCACGGACGCCCCGCACGTCCACGCGCTCGCCCGCGAGGCCGTCGCGGGCGGGCTGCGGGCGCCCTCCTACGGGGTGCCGGACGGCTTCCACTACGAGATCAGCGTCGACGGCCGCACGGTGCACTGCGCCGACCCGAAGCTCACCGACTCCCAGCGCGAGCTGGTCTCGCTGGTGCTGCGCGAGGGCGCGTAGGCCCGGACGGTGCTGCGCCGCCCGGTGGCCACCCGCCCCCGGGTACGGCGAAGGCCCGCCCGGAGCACTCCGGGCGGGCCCGCCCGGGCCGTCGGCCCGGCCGCGGCTCAGAAGCCGAGCTTGCGCAGCTGCTTCGGGTCGCGCTGCCAGTCCTTGGCCACCTTGACGTGCAGGTCGAGGTAGACCGGCGTGCCCAGCAGCGCCTCGATGTGCTTGCGGGCGGTGGTCCCGACGTGCTTCAGCCGCGCGCCCTTGGCACCGATCACGATGGCCTTCTGGCTCTGGCGCTCGATGTAGACGTAGGCGTGGATGTCCAGCAGCGGGCGGTCCGCCGGGCGGCCCTCGCGCGGGAGCATCTCCTCGACGACGACGGCCAGCGAGTGCGGCAGTTCGTCCCGGACGCCCTCGAGCGCGGCCTCGCGGATCAGCTCCGCGATCATGACCTGCTCGGGCTCGTCGGTGAGGTTGCCCTCCGGGTAGAGCGGCATGCCCTCCGGCAGGAGCTTGGTGAGCAGCTCGGCGACCAGGTCGACCTGCTTGTCGCCGACCGCGGAGACCGGGATGATCTCGGCCCACTCGATGCCCAGCTCGACGCCGAGCTGCTGGATGGCGATCAGCTGCTCGGCCAGCCGCTTGGAGTCGACCAGGTCGGTCTTGGTGACGATGGCGACCTTGGGGGTCTTCTTGATCTCGGCGAGTTCCTTGGCGATGAACTTGTCACCGGGGCCGAGCTTCTGGTCGGCGGGGAGGCAGAAGCCGATCACGTCGACCTCGGCCCAGGTCGAGCGGACCAGGTCGTTGAGGCGCTCGCCGAGGAGGGTGCGCGGCTTGTGCAGGCCGGGGGTGTCGACCAGGACGAGCTGGGAGTCCGGGCGGTGCACGATGCCGCGCACGGTGTGCCGGGTGGTCTGCGGTCGGTCGGAGGTGATCGCGACCTTCGTCCCCACCAGGGCGTTGGTCAGGGTCGACTTGCCCGCGTTGGGTCGGCCCACGAAGCACGCGAAGCCGGAGCGGTACGGGGAGGAAGGGGCACTCATGCGCTCCATTCTCCCTGATCACCGGAGCCCCGCCGTCCGACCCCGCCCGGAACCCGCGACCGGCCGCCGGGGACGGGCCGCCTGCGGGCCGCGAACGGCCCCGGAAGCGGCCCGGGACCAGCCCGGATCAGCCCCGGCGCTCGCCCCTGGCGACGAGGGACATCACGATCAGCAGGACCAGGAAGGCGATGGAGCCCCACAGCCAGAACGGCGAGCCGGTCTCCTGCCACTTGCCCATCCCCATCACGAACAGCAGCAGTCCGGCGAAGAACGCGACCGCCCCCATCTGCCCAGCCCCCTCACCGAGTTCACTCCCCCGGTGAGATTATCTGCTGAACACAGGACGGTGGTCGCCGGACCGTCGCCGCCCCCGCGGAGCCCGGGCCGGCCCCGGCGGGGCTCCGGACGCCCCGTGGGCCCCGACCCCCGAACAGGGGCCCGGGCCGGGAGCCCGGGCAGCCCCCCGGACGGCCCCCGAGGTGCCTCAGCGGGCCTCGACCGCCACCCGCAGCACCCCGTCCACCCCGGCCAGCAGCACCGGCGTCCCGGCCCCGCCGAGGTCCCGGACGGCCGCCAGGTCGGCCTCGGCCGGCTGGTCCGCCTCGCTCACCACGGCGGCCGCCTCCAGCGACTTCGCGCCGCTGGCCACCGCCATCGCCACCGCCGTCTGCAGGGCGCTCAGCCGCAGCGACTCCAGCGCGACCGTCCCGGCCACGTAGGTGCGGCCGGTCTCGTCGCGCACCGCGGCCCCCTCGGCCACGCCGTTGCGGGCGCGGGCCGAGCGGGCCAGGGTGATGATCTTCTTGTCTTCGGGGTCGAGCTCGACGATGTCACTCATGCCGCCGAGCATAGGCGGCCCGCCCCGGGGCCGGTCCGGCGGCCGGTCGCCCGCCCGGCGGAGCGGGCGGACCGGCCCGGGAAGGCTCCGGACTCAGTGCCCCACGGGATTGGGCGGCCCGGGGCGGAGGATCCTGACGAAGGTCTTCGGCCCGTTGGGCAGCGGCTCCTCGTGCCCGGCGCGCTCGCGCCAGTACGGGTTGTCGTGCGGCAGGTGGCTGCTCACCCTGCCGTACATCCCGAAGGTCGTCAGGACCACCCCGAAGACGAACGCGAACAGCACGTTCGCCATCCGGAAGTTGAGGATGTTGGCGTCCGGCCGCCCGAGCACCGTCAGGCCGTAGAAGCCGGAGAGGACGAACAGCACGCCGACGGCCATGTTCAGGTTGGACGCGAAGTTCCCGCCGATCACCGCGCCCACCACCAGGACCGCGCCCGCCACGATGGACAGGATGCTCAGCGCCCCGTTGGTCGACAGCCCGGCGACGTCCGAGCCGTGGGTGGAGAGGAAACCCGGGTGGTCGGCCAGCCCCAGGCACCCGAACACGATCAGGAAGACCCCCCCGAGCCCCGCACCGATCCGCCACACCGTGACGAGCCGGTTGTCGACGGGCAGTTCGTCTTGCAGCTTCATGGCGGCCTCCACCATGGGGTAGTCGGCCCGGCCGTGGTCCAGCCGTCCAGGCGTCACGGCACCGGGCAGTGATCCACAGGGCACCCCCTAGCTGTAGGGGTGGCTCCCCTGCATGTGCGGCACCTCGTGCATGTAGAGCGAGCCGCACTGCTGGCAGCAGCGCAGCCCCGTGCCCCACTCCTGCTCGGGCCGCGTGTCGGCGTCGTCGGCCATGCTGCGGCCGCAGAGCGCCGTCGCGGGGTCGGTCTCGCGTACCACGTGCCAGACCTTGACCCCGCCGGCCGTCCCCTGCGGGCCGTGTTCCGCGCGAAGTTGGTGCGTCATGCCCTCCATGGTCGCTCCGCGACCGCCCGGCCGCTACTCGCCGGACTCCGCCGCCGCCTCCTCGACCTCCCGGACGGGGGTGGCGACCATCGAGCCGATGCGGTTGCGGCGCCCCGCCGAGGACTCGGCGGTCAGCAGGATCCCGGCCAGGCCGGTGCCGGCCGGCTCGGGCAGCGGGATCTCGCAGGCGGAGCCGGGGATCGGCACCCGGCCGAGGTGCTTGGCCAGCAGGCCGCCCACCGTCTCGACGTCCTCGTCCTCCAGCTCGACGCCGAACAGCTCGCCGAGGTCCTCCACCAGCAGCCGGGCGGTGATCCGGTACGAGCCGTCGCCCAGGTCCTCGATCGGCGCGATCTCCCGGTCGTACTCGTCGGTGATCTCGCCGACGATCTCCTCCAGGATGTCCTCGATGGTGACCAGGCCGGCGGTGCCGCCGTACTCGTCGATCACGATGGCCACGTGCGAACGGCGCTGCTGCATCTCGCGCAGCAGGTCCGCGGCCGGCTTGGAGTCCGGCACGAAGACGGCCGGGCGCATCACCGCGCCGACCTCCTCGGACTCCGCCTCGCGGTTGATGTGGGTGCGCCGGACCAGGTCCTTCAGGTAGACGATGCCGACCACGTCGTCCTCGTTGTCCCCGACGACCGGGATCCGCGAGAAGCCCGAGCGCAGCGCCAGGGTGAGCGCCTGCCGGACGGTCTTGTGCCGCTCGATCATCACCAGGTCGGTGCGCGGCACCATCACCTCGCGCACGATGGTGTCGCCCAGCTCGAAGACCGAGTGCACCATCCGGCGCTCCTCGTCCTCGATCAGGTCGTCCTTCTCGGCGAGGTCCACCAGCGCCCGCAGCTCCGCCTCGGAGGCGAACGGGCCCTCGCGGTAGCCCTTGCCCGGGGTCAGCGCGTTGCCGAGCAGGATCAGCAGCCGCGGGATCGGGCCGAGCACGGCCGCCAGCGGCAGCAGCACGAAGGAGGCCGCGGTCGACGTGGTGAGCGGGTGCTGGCGCCCGATCGTGCGCGGCGAGACGCCCACCGCGACGAAGGACACCAGCACCATCACGCCGAACGCCAGCAGGACGGCCTGCCAGGTCGGCTCGACGTTGCGCACGCAGACCACGGTGACCAGCACGGCAGCCGCCATCTCGCTGGCCACCCGGATCAGGGTGGCCAGGTTGAGGTAGCGGATGGGGTCGGAGGCGAGGGTCAGCAGCCGCGCCGAACCGCGCCGGCCGACCCGCACCGCCTCCTCCGCCCGGAACCGGGAGACCCGGGAGATCCCCGCCTCGGCGCACGCGGCCAGCCAGCCGAGGACGACCAGCAGCACGGCACCCAGGATGAAGCTCGTACTCTCACCACTCACAGGGGTTCGGGCTCCGCGCTCAGTGGGTGGTGGGGGCCGGGGAGATGCCGCCGAGGCCGCGGCCCGCCCGCCAGTCGTCGAGGATGCGCTTCTGGAGGGCGAACATCTCCTCCTCCTCCTCGGGCTCCTCATGGTCGTAGCCGAGGACGTGCAGCACACCGTGGACGGTGAGCAGCTGCAGCTCCTCGTCCATCGAGTGCTTGGAGGGGGCGGCCTTGCCCTGCTGCTCGGCGACCTCGGGGCAGAGCACGATGTCCCCGAGCAGGCCCTGCGGCAGCTCCTCGCCCTCCTTGCCGGGACGCAGCTCGTCCATCGGGAAGGACATCACGTCGGTGGGTCCGGGGAGGTCCATCCACTGGATGTGCAGCTCCTCCATCGCCGCACCGTCCACCAGGATCACGGACAGTTCGGACTGCGGGTGGATCCGCATCTTGTCCAGGGCGAAGCGGGCGACGTCGAGGATGGCTTCCTCGTCGGCGTCCCAACCGGACTCGTTGGCGATGTCGATCGACATGACGGGCTGCGTACTCAGCTTTCGGTGCGATGGGACTGGCGGGGTGCGCGGGAGCCGCGCCGCTGGGCGGGCTTGCGGGCGGACGAGGGGTTCTCCTCGGCCTCCTGCCGGGCGTCCCAGCGCTCGTAGGCGTCCACGATCCGGCCGACCAGCTTGTGGCGGACCACGTCGGTGCTGGTGAGGACGGAGAAGTGGATGTCGGGCACGTCGGCCAGGATCTCCTGGACGACCTTGAGGCCGCTGCGGGTGCCGCCCGGGAGGTCGATCTGGCTGGTGTCGCCGGTGACCACCACCCGGGAGTTGAAACCGAGGCGGGTGAGGAACATCTTCATCTGCTCGGGCGAGGTGTTCTGGGCCTCGTCCAGGATGATGAAGGCGTCGTTGAGGGTGCGGCCGCGCATGTACGCCAGCGGCGCGACCTCGATGGTGCCGGCCGCCATCAGGCGCGGGATGGAGTCCGGGTCCATCATGTCGTGCAGCGCGTCGTAGAGCGGGCGCAGGTACGGGTCGATCTTCTCGTAGAGCGTGCCGGGCAGGAAGCCCAGCCGCTCGCCCGCCTCGACCGCCGGGCGGGTCAGGATGATCCGGTTGACCTCCTTGGCCTGCAGGGCCTGGACGGCCTTGGCCATCGCGAGGTAGGTCTTGCCGGTACCGGCGGGGCCGAGGCCGAAGACGATCGTGTGCTTGTCGATCGCGTCGACGTAGCGCTGCTGGTTGAGGGTCTTGGGGCGGATCGTGCGGCCCCGGTTGGACAGGATGTTCGCGGTGAACACCTGGGACGGCGCCGGGCTGTCCGGGTCCTCCGCGGCACCGCGGAGCATGGCGATGGAGCGCTCCACGGAGTCCTCCGTCAGGGGCTGGCCGGTGCGCAGCACCAGCATCATCTCGGTGAAGAGCCGCTGCACGAGCGCGACCTCGGCGCGGGCTCCGGTGGCGGTCACCTCGTTGCCGCGGACGTGGATGTCGGCGGCGGGGAACCCCTGCTCGATCACCCGCAGCAGTGAGTCCGCGGTGCCGAGCAGGGTGACCATCGGGTGCTTCTCGGGGATGACGATCCGGGCGCTGACGCGGCCGTCGTCGGCCGGTTCGGGGCGCGACTGTCCGTTGGTACGGGTCTGCGATGTGTCACTCATAGGTCGGCGCTGGGGCCTGCCTCATCCCATCCGTGGTGTCGTGTGCCGCTCGGTCCTCCGGGGCACCAGGGTACGCCGCGCACGTGATCGCCGCGGCGGGCGGCGGGGCCGCACCCGACGATGCTGCGGCAGATCGCGGGGCGGCGCGAGCCCTTTTCGGCGTGCTCCGCGCGGTTCAGCCCTGCCGCCTCGGCGGGACGGGCACCCGGGCGAGGTCCTCGGCGAGCACCAGGTGCCCGTCGAAGTGCTTGCGGGCGTCGGCCAGGTGCTGCCCGAGGTCCGGGTAGCGCTGGGAGAAGTGGGTCAGCACCAGGGTCCGCGCGCCGGCCTCGGCGGCGACCTTGGCGGCCTGCCCGGCGGTGAGGTGGCCGTGGTCCTCGGCGAGGCGGGCGTCGGCGTCGGTGAAGGTCGACTCGACGACCAGCAGGTCGGTGCCCTCGGCCAGTTCGTGGACGCCGTCGCAGAGCCGGGTGTCCATCACGAAGGCGAAGCGCTGGCCCGGCCGGGGCTCGCTCACCTCGTCCAGGGTGACCAGCCGGCCGTCGACCTCGGTCGCGCCCTCGTGCTGGAGCCGGCCGACCGCGGGGCCGTGGACGCCGAGGGCGGCGAGCCGCTCGGGCACCAGGCGGCGGCCGTCCGGCTCGGACAGCCGGTAGCCGAAGGACTCCACCGGGTGGGAGAGCCGCACGGCGTCCAGGGCGAACCGGGCGCCGGGCGCCGGCAGCGGGCCCGGCTCGTCGATCGGGCGGGGGCGCAGCACGGCCGTCTCGTGGAAGGCGGTGGCGTGCCGCAGCCGCTCGAAGTAGACCTCGCCGGAGGCCGGGAAGTAGACGTCCACCGGGTGGGGGACGCGGTCCAGGTTGATCCGCTGGATCACCCCGGCGAGCCCCAGGCAGTGGTCACCGTGGAAGTGCGTCACGGCGATCCGGGTGATCTGGGTGGCCGAGACCCCGGCGTGCAGCATCTGCCGCTGGGTGCCCTCGCCGGGGTCGAACAGCAGGCCCTCGCCGTCCCAGCGGAGCAGGTAGCCGTTGTGGTTGCGGTGCCGGGTGGGCACCTGGCTGGCGGTGCCGAGGACGACGAGTTCGCGCTGTGACACGGAGAGCCTCAGACCATGCTCTCGGTCATCGGCTTGCCGCCGAGCACGTGGACGTGGGCGTGGAAGACCGTCTGGCCGGCGCCGGCCCCGGTGTTGAAGATCAGCCGGTAGTCCTCGATGCCCTCGTCCCGGGCCACCGCGCCCGCCTCGGCGAGCAGTTCGCCGGCGATCTGCGGCTCCGCGGCGGCCAGCGCGGCGGCGTTCGGGTAGTGGACGTGCGGGATGACCAGGACGTGCACCGGGGCCTTGGGGGCGATGTCGCGGAAGGCGAGCACGCGCTCGGTCTTGCGCAGGACGGTCGCCGGGATCTCGCCCGCCACGATCTTGCAGAACAGGCAGTCGGACTGCGGCTCGCCGGCCATCGGCTACTCCTCGGGTTCGGGTCGCGGGGCGGTACGGCGGCAGCCTAGCCGAGCCGCCCGACCGCCTGCTGGTACTCCTGCAGGTGCTTCCAGCGGACGGAGCGCATCCCGACGATGTCGCCGTCGTCCAGGTCGAAGTCCTCGGACAGCAGGGTGACCGCGAGGAAGACGAAGCCGAGCAGCCAGCGCCGGGTCAGCCGCCAGGTGTTCGGGCGCATGACGCCCTTGCGGCGCACCACCCGCATCGCCAGGATCCCCTTGCCCACGCTGAACCCGGTCAGGCGGGCGAGCACCACCTGGTTGAGGAAGGACGCGGCGAGTCCGACCAGCAGCAGCGCCACGAAGTAGGGCACGGCCGGGCCCGCGGCGTGGGACGCGTGGCCGGCCACCGCGTGCGCGGCGGGCCTGGGACGGCTGGCCGCGTTGGCGGCGACGAAGCCGATGCCGACGGCGAACAGGAAGTCGAGCACGATCGCCAGGAAGCGCCGACCGCCGCCCGCCTCCTTGGGGCAGGGCGGCCGGTGCGCGGCGGGCTGCGGCTGCCCGTACGGCTGCTGGTGGGGCGCCTGCTGGTAGGGCGGGTACGGCGCCTGCGGCGGCTGGGGCTGCTGGTACTGCGGCTGCCCCGGGTAGGGCTGGGCCTGCGGGTTCCGGCCGTGGGCGCCCTGCCCGTACGGGTCCTGCCCGTACGGGTCCTGCCCGTACGGGTTCTGGCCGTGGGCGCCCTGCCCGTACGGGTTCTGGCCGTACGGGTCCGGGTGCTGCCCGTACTGCTGCGGTTGCGGCTGCGGATAGCCCTGTGCCATGTGCTCCCCCGTGAGCTGTGGATGCTCGTTCCCGATCGGGATCGATCAAGAACAGCCCCGCATCCTACTCACCGCCCGGAGCGGGAAGTCGGCCCGTCCGACTTCCCGCTCCGCCGACTCCCGCTCCGCCGGCCTCCCCCGCCCCCGGGTGCGCGGGCGGCCCCGCTACTCCCAGGGCAGCGCGGGCGCCGGCCGGGCCGGGGTCGCGGCGAGGGCCTCCAGCGCGATCCGGACCCCCTCGGCCAGCTGCGGGTCCTCCCCGGCCGCCCACTGGTGCGGGGCGAACGGCACCTCGACGTCCGGGTCGACGCCGTGGTTCTCCACGCCCCAGCCGTAGGTCTCCAGCCAGAACGCGTACTTGGGCTGGGTCACCAGGGTGCCGTCGACCAGCCGGTACCGGCTGTCGATGCCGATCACCCCGCCCCAGGTCCGGGTGCCGACCACCGGGCCGAGGCCGAGCGCCTGGATCGCGGCGTTGACGATGTCGCCGTCCGAGCCGGAGAACTCGTTGCAGAGCGCGACCAGCGGCCCGCGCGGCGCGTCACCGGGGTAGGGCAGCGGGCTGGCGATGTCCCGGGCGACGTCCCAGCCGACGATCCGGCGGGCCAGCTTCTCGATCACCAACTGCGAGGTGTGGCCGCCGCGGTTCTCCCGGATGTCGACGACCACGCCCTCCCGGGCCATCTCCGAGCGCAGGTCGCGGTGGATCTGGGCCCAGCCGGTGGTCTGCATGTCGGGGACGTGCAGGTAGCCCAGGCGTCCGCCGGACAGCTCGCGCACCGCGGCCCGCCGCCCGGCCACCCAGTCGTGGTAGCGCAGCGGCTCCTCGTCGGCGAGCGGCACGACCACCGGGTGCCGCTGGTCGGTGCCGTCCTTTCCGGCCACCGTCAGCTCGACCGGCTGCCCGGCGGTACCGGCCAGCAGCGGGGCCGGGCCGGTGACCGGGTCGACCGGGCGGCCGTTCACGGCCAGGACGGCGTCCCCCGGGCGGACGGCCGCGCCGGGCGCCGCCAGCGGCGAGCGGGCCCGCGGGTCGGAGGACTCGCCGGGCAGGATCCGGGCGATCCGCCACTGGTCGCCGTCCTTGACCAGGTCGGCCCCGAGCAGGCCCTGGCGCCGGGCCGGCTCGGTGTGCAGGCCGTGCGGCATCACGTAGGCGTGCGAGGTGCCGAGCTCGCCGTGCACCTCCCAGAGCAGGTCCACCAGGTCGTCGTGGGAGCCGACCCGGTCGACCAGCGGCCGGTAGCGGTCCAGGACGCCGTCCCAGTCCACGCCGCCCAGGTCGGGGCGCCAGAAGTTGTCCCGCATCAGGCGGCCGTTCTCGTCGAACATCTGCCGCCACTCGGCGGCCGGGTCCACCGTCACCCGCAGCCGGGCCAGGTCGACGGCCACCTCGTCGTCCTCGCCGCCCGCCTTGTGGTCGGCCGGGACGATCCGCAGCTCGCCCTCGTCCAGCACCGCCACCCGGGTGCCGTCCCCGCTGACCGCGAAGGAGTCGAGCCCGTGCACCAGCTGCTCGGCGCGGCGCTTGCGCAGGTCGAAGCGCTCCAGGGTGGGCCGGGGCCGCTCGTCCTCCAGCGAGGCGGCCTCGTCGCCGAGTTCGCCGAGCAGCGGGACCCGGCTCCAGAGCACGCCGTCCTTGACCGCCCGGAGCGAGTCGAAGCGGCCGCCCTCGACCGGGAACGGGACGATCCGGTCGGCGATGCCGTCCAGGTCGACCCTGGTCACCGGCGCGGCGTCGGCGGCGGCCTCCTCGGCGTCCGCCTTCTTGCCGCGCGGCTCGTCCTCGTCCCCGCCGATCGAACGCCCGGCCCGCTGCGGCCCGAACGGCGACGGGGTGTCCGCGGCCAGCGTGATCAGGTACGGGCGGCAGCCGTTGGGGAACGACAGGTCGAAGACGTGCGAGTCGTAGACCGGGTCGAAGTTGCGCACCGACAGGAACACCAGGTAGCGGCCGTCCGCGGTGAACGCCGGCGAGGTGTCGATGAAGCGCTGCTGGGTGGCCTCGCCGACGGTGCGGGTGGCCAGGTTGGCCAGCACGATCTGGCGCAGCGAGTACGGGCCCATCCCCGGTACCGGGCGCGACCACGCCAGCCACGCCGAGTCCGGGCTGAAGGCCAGCCCGCTCACCTCGCCGTCGGTGCTGCGGGCCAGCTCGTGCACGGTGCCGTCGGCGAGCGAGACCAGCAGCACCCGGCCGTCGTGCACGCCGAGCGCCGCCTGCTTGCCGTCCGGCGACACCACCAGGGAGTTCACCCGGCCGAGCTGCCCGGCCGCCAGCCGTCGGCGCTCGGCGCCCTGCACCGCGGGGGCGAACTCCAGGGCGTCCTCGCCCTCGGCGTCGCTGACCCAGAGCACGCCCTGCCCGCCGTCCTCGCCCGGGACGACCCGGGCCAGCCGGGCACGCACGCCCGGCGTCTCGTCCAGCACCCGGGCCGGGCCCTCGCGGTGGGTCAGCCAGTGCACCCCGCCGCGCACCACCACGGCGCTCGCCCGGCCGGTGCGGTCGGGGGCGACGGACTCCAGCCAGTGCGCGGCGTACACCGGGCGCGGGCGGCGGCCGCTGCGCGGACCGGCCAGCCGGACGTCCGGGCGGCGCGCCTCGGCACCGTCCAGGTCGTCCAGCAGCCAGAGGTCGCCGGCCCGGTGGAAGACCACCCGGGTGCCGTCGGTGCTGGCGTTGCGGGCGTAGAAGCCGTCCGGGGAGGTGGTGTGCCGGCGCAGGTCCGAACCGTCGGGGAGGCTGGAGTACAGCTCGCCGACGCCCTCGTGGTCGGAGAGGAAGGCGATCCGCTCCCCCACCCACAGCGGCGAGGAGAGCTGGCCGTCCAGCTCCTCGTGGACGCGGACGAACTCGTCCCGACCGATCCACAGCTTGCCCGCCCGGCCGCCCCGGTACCGCTTCCACCAGGCCGGCTCGCGGTTGTTGACGGTGGCCAGCAGCACCCTCCCCCGGTCCTCGGCCGGGTCGGCACCCGGGCCGTCCGGCTCGAGGGCGAGCCCGCCGACCGGTCCGTACGGCAGCCGCTCCGACGCGCCGCCGTCCAGCGGAACGGCGTGCGCCCAGGTGCGGCGCAGCGTGGCCTCGCCCGCGGTGGTGGTGGCGATCGGGCGGCCGTCCGCCGTCCAGCCCTGCAGCTGGGTCTGGTCGCTGCCCCAGTGGGTGAGCCGGCGGGACGGGCCTCCGTCGACCGGCACCACGTGCACCTCGGGCGCGCCGTCCCGGGTGGAGGTGAAGGCGATGTGCCGCCCGTCGGGGGCGAACCGGGGGTGGTGGACCGGCAGGTGGTCGGCCGTCAGCCGCCAGGCCCGGCCGCCGTCCAGCGGGGCCAGCCAGACGTCGTTCTCGGCGACGAAGGTGATCAGGTCACCGTGCAGATGGGGGTGGCGCAGGTAGGCGCCCGCAGGGGTGCTCAGGGGTTCCGTCACGCGGCCAGCGTAGGCACGTGCGCGTACGACGCGCTCCGCTTTTCGCAGACTCCGGTGCCCGGGCGAGCCGCCCGGTCCGGCCGGTCAGGACCAGCGGCCGGTGCGCCCCAGCAGCAGTGCGCCGGCGGCCACGCCGGCGGTCGAGGTGCGCAGCACCGAGGGGCCCAGCCGGTACGGCCCGGCGCCCGCCTCGGCGAAGGCCGCCAGCTCCTCCGGGGAGACCCCGCCCTCCGGTCCCACCACCAGCACCAGGTCGCCGCCCTCCGGCAGCTCGGCGTGCGCCAGCGGCCGGGAGCCCTCCTCGTGCAGCACGGCGGCGAACGCCGCGGCGGCCAGCACCGGCGCCAGCTGCCGGGTGGTCATCGGCTCGCGCACCTCGGGGAAGCGCAGCCGGCGGGACTGCTTGCCCGCCTCCCGGGCGGTGGCCCGCCACTTGGCGAGCGCCTTGGCGCCCCGGTCGCCCTTCCACTGGGTGATGCAGCGGGAGGCGGACCACGGGATCACCACGTCCACGCCGACCTCGGTCATGGTCTCCACCGCCAGCTCGCCCCGGTCGCCCTTGGGCAGGGCCTGGACGACGACGATCCGCGGCGCCGGCTCCGGTTCCCGGCGCACCGCCGCCACCGCGACGTCGATCGCGTCCTTGCCGAGCACCTCGGCGACCGTGCCGTCCACGCCCAGGCCCAGGCCGTCGGCGAGGGTCACCGCCTCACCGGCGGTCAGCCGCTTCACCGCGGCCGCGTGCCGCCCCTCCGGCCCGTCCAGGCGCACCACGGTGCCGGGCGCGGCGGCGGCGATCCGCTCGGTCTCGACGACGAAGACGGGGGCGGTCATGCGGGGAACCTCCGGTGGTGGGGCGGAGCGGGGGCGCTCCGGCTGGGCGGGCACGCGAAACCGGGCGGGCACGCGAAAGGGGTGCCGGGCGGATCCCCGGCACCCCCGCGCGGACGGCTACCGGCCGTTGAACGCGTCCTTCAGGCGCGAGAACAGGCCCTGCTGGCCCGGCGCGAACTGGCCGGCCGGCCGCTCCTCGCCGCGCAGCACCGCGAGCCGGCGCAGCAGCTCCTCCTGCTCGGCGTCGAGCTTGGTCGGCGTCTGCACCTCGACGTGCACTATCAGGTCGCCCCGGCCGCCCCCGCGCAGGTGGGTGATGCCCCGCCCGTGCAGCGGGATCGACTGCCCGGACTGCGTGCCCGGCCGGATGTCGACCTCCTCCAGCCCGTCGAGGGTCTGCAGCGGCACCTGGGTGCCGAGCGCGGCCGCCGTCATCGGGATGGTGACGGTGCAGTGCAGGTCGTCCCCGCGCCGCTGGAAGACGGTGTGGGTGGTCTCGGCGATCTCGACGTACAGGTCGCCGGCCGGGCCGCCGCCGGGGCCGACCTCGCCCTCGCCGGCCAGCTGGATCCGGGTGCCGTTGTCGACGCCCGCCGGGATCTTGACGGTCAGGGTGCGGCGGGCGCGCACGCGGCCGTCGCCGGCGCACTCCGGGCACGGGGTCGGCACGACGGTGCCGAAGCCCTGGCACTGCGGGCAGGGGCGGGAGGTCATGACCTGGCCCAGGAAGGACCGGGTGACCTGGGAGACCTCGCCCTTGCCGCGGCACATGTCACAGGTCTGCGCGGAGGTGCCGGGGGCCGCGCCCTCGCCGCTGCAGGTGGTGCAGGTGACGGCCGTGTCGACCTGGAGCTCCTTGGTGGTGCCGAACGCGGCCTCCTCCAGGGTGATCTCCAGCCGGATCATGGCGTCCTGCCCGCGCCGGGTCCGCGAGCGCGGTCCGCGCTGGCCGGCCGCGGCGCCGAAGAAGGCGTCCATGATGTCCGAGAAGCCGAATCCGGCCGCACCGGCGCCGAAGCCGCCCGCGCCCGCGCCGCCGCCCGGGGACAGCGGGTCGCCGCCGAGGTCGTAGACCTGGCGCTTCTGCGGGTCGGAGAGCACCTCGTAGGCGGCGTTGATCTCCTTGAACCGCTCCTGCGTCTTCGGGTCCGGGTTGACGTCCGGGTGCAGTTCGCGTGCCAGGCGCCGGAACGCCTTCTTGATCTCGTCCTGCCCCGCATCCCGTCGGACGCCGAGTACCGCGTAGTAGTCCGTGGCCACCAAATGCTCCGCTTGTTCCGCCTGTAGAAGTGCTGCGACTGGACACCGCCGTTACCCGTGCAACGGCGGTCGATTGCTACGACTCGGCCAGGATCTGACCCACGTACCGCGCCACCGCACGCACCGCCCCCATTGTGCCCGGATAGTCCATCCGGGTCGGACCGATCACACCCAGTTTGGCCACGCTCTCGTCGCCCGAACCGTAACCGACCGACACCACCGAGGTGGAATTCAGCCCCTCGTAGGCGATCTCGCGCCCGATCCGGACCGTCATCCCGGCGTCCGCGGTCTCACCCAGGAGGCGGAGCAGGACGACCTGCTCCTCCAGGGCCTCCAGCACCGGCTGGATGGTGAGCGGGAAGTCGTGGCCGAAGCGGGTCAGGTTGGCCGTGCCGGCCAGCATGATCCGCTCCTCGTTCTGCTCGGCGAGCGCCTCGAACAGCGTCGCCAGGACGGTGGTGACGGTCGGCCGGTCCGCCTGCTCGAACATCGCCGGGAGCTCCTCCAGGAACCCCGGCACGTCCGGCAGCCGCTGGCCGGCGGCCCGCGCGTTGATCCGGGCCCGCAGGTCCGCCAGGACCGTCTCGCCGACGGTGCCCGGGCAGTCCACCATCCGCTGCTCGACCCGGCCGGTGTTGGTGATCAGCACCAGCATCACCTTGGTCGGGGCGAGGGCGACCAGCTCGATGTGCCGGACGGTGGAGCGCGACAGCGACGGGTACTGCACCACCGCGACCTGCCGGGTCAGCTGCGCGAGCAGCCGCACCGTGCGGGCCACGGTGTCGTCCAGGTCGACGGCGCCGTCCAGGAAGTGCCGGATCGCCCGGCGCTCGGGGGCGCTCATCGGCTTGATCTCGGCGAGCTTGTCGACGAACAGGCGGTAGCCCTTATCGGTGGGGATGCGCCCGGCACTGGTGTGCGGCTGGTGGATGTAGCCCTCCTCCTCCAGCGCCGCCATGTCGTTGCGCACGGTCGCCGGGGAGACCCCGAGGTTGTGCCGCTCCACCAGGGCCTTGGAGCCGACCGGCTCCTCGGTCCCCACGTAGTCCTGGACGATCGCGCGGAGCACGGCGAGCTTGCGGTCGTCCAGCTGGCGGATCTCACCGGCCATGGGGCACACACCTCCGTCTTCGCACGTTGTCCGTCTGTGTCACAGATGCTGCCGACCGCTCCGGGAAGGCCCCGGATCCGGTGACCGCCCTGGCACTCTGAACCTACGAGTGCCAGAACCGTACCTGCCAGTGTAAGGCCCGGGCCTTGAGGCAGGAACGGCCCGGCCGGAGTGATCCTGCCCGCAGTTCCCGGCGCGGGGGTGGTGCCGTGGGGCCGTCCGGGTGGCAGCATCGGAAGCGACGGCGAATGGAGGAGCAAGCGATGTCGAGCTCGGGCCAGCACACCCGTTTCGCGCCCGACCGCGGTCTGACCGGCCGCATGGTCGTGACGATGTTCGTGATCGGGTTGCTGTACGTCGGTTTCACCGGCCTGCTGATCGCGCTCCTGCGCGGCGCCTGGCCACTGATCGTCCTCATCTCCGGCGGGCTGTTCGTGGCCCAGTTCTGGTTCAGCGACAAGATCACCGAGCGGGCGATGGGCGCCCACCAGGTGAGCCCGGAGCAGTACCCGCAGCTGCACGGCACCATCGACCGGCTCTGCGCCCTCGCGGACATGCCCAAGCCCCGGGTGGCGGTCGCCGACAACGACATGCCGAACGCCTTCGCCACCGGCCGCAACCCGCAGAACGCCGTGGTCTGCGTCACCACGGGGCTGCTGCGCCGGCTGGAGCCCGAGGAACTCGAAGGGGTCCTCGCCCACGAGCTGTCGCACGTCGCCCACCGGGACGTCGCGGTGATGACCGTCGCCGGGTTCCTCGGCGTCCTCGCCGGCGCGATGACCCGGATCGCGGTGTACGGCGGGTTCATGGGCGGCGGCCGCAACAACAACGACCAGAACGCGGCCATCGTCGCCCTGATCATCCCGCTGGTGTCGATGGTCGTCTACGCCATCAGCTTCCTGCTCACCCGGCTGCTCTCCCGCTACCGGGAGCTCGCCGCCGACCGCGCCGCCGCCCAGCTCACCGGCCGGCCCAGCGCCCTGGCCTCCGCCCTGACCAAGGTCACCGGGCAGATCGCCGCCATCCCCAGCAAGGACCTGCGCCAGGCCCAGCCCTACAACGCCTTCTACTTCGCCCCCGCGCTCGGCGCCCGGGAGACCGCCGCCCAGCTGTTCTCCACCCACCCGACGCTGGAGAAGCGGCTGGACCAGCTGGCGAAGATCTCCGAGCAGCTCGGCCGCTGACCGCGGGGCTCCCCCGCCCACCGCCGAACCCGCCCACCACCGACCCGCCGCCTCGGCCCGCCGCCCCTCCGACCCGCCACCCCTCCGCCTCGACGCGAAAGGACCACCGTGGGAATCCTGGACGCCCTGTTCGGCCGCACCAAGCCCGTCAAACCCGACCTCGACCAGCTGTTCGGCGTGCCGTCCGCCGCCCTCACCCTGGAGGCCGGGGCCGGGTTCACCCCCACCGGGCTCGGCTCGGTGTGCTTCGCCGCCGTCGAGGGCGCGGCCTTCGGCCAGGTCGAGCAGCAGGTGCGGGAGCTGCTGGACGCCGACACCGAGCGCGGCGGCGTCCCGGTGGAGGCCTCCAAGGACGGCTACGGCTACTCCTGGCTGCTCGCCCGGCACACCCCCGAGGAGCTGCCCGAGCTGGTGAACGACCTGCACGCGGTCAACAGCGAGCTGGAGGGGAACGGCTTCGGGCCGCAGCTGCTCTGCTCGCTGGTGGGCTTCCGCGACCCGCAGGGCCGGTCGCTCGCCCTCGTCTACCTGTACAAGCGCGGCACCTTCTACCCCTTCGCGCCGATGCCCGGCGGCGGCGAGCGGCGCAACAGCCCGCTCGAACTGCAGGTGAACGCCCTGCTCGGGAACGACCTGCGGCTGGAGAAGGACCTCAGCCGCTGGTTCCCGGTCTGGGGCGCGCCCGGACTCTGACGGTCCGTCCGCACTCCCTATAGTCGCCTGCATGCGCAGCCGCCAGTACGGACCCGACCTGACCCCGCCGTGGAAGAAGCAGACCCCCGCCCCGGAGGTGCCGGCCGACCGGGACCTGGTCGTCGAGGAGGCGGCCACCGGCTTCTGCGGCGCGGTGGTGCGCTGCGAGAAGACCGCCGAGGGCTTCACCGTCACCCTGGAGGACCGCTTCGGCAAGCACCGGGTGTTCCCCCTGGTGCCGCGCGGCTTCCTGCTGGACGGCCGGGTCGTCACCCTGGTCCGCCCGGCCGGCCCCGCCCCCGCCCGCACGCCCGGCCGCACCGCCTCCGGCTCGGTCGCCGTCCCCGGCGCCCGGGCCCGGGTGGCGCGCGAGTCGCGGATCTACGTCGAGGGCCGGCACGACGCCGAACTGGTCGAACGCGTGTGGGGCGACGACCTGCGCATCGAGGGCGTGGTCGTCGAGTACCTGCAGGGCGTGGACGACCTGCCCGCGATCGTCGCCGAGTTCGCCCCCGGCCCCGGCCGGCGGCTCGGCGTCCTGGTCGACCACCTGCTCCCCGGCACCAAGGAGCACCGGATCGCCGCCCGGGTCACCGGCGACGCCGTCCTGGTCGTCGGCCACCCGTACGTCGACGTCTGGCAGGCCGTGAAGCCCTCCTCGGTCGGCATCCCCGCCTGGCCCGACGTCCCCCGCGGCGAGGACTGGAAGCAGGGCACCTGCCGCCGCCTCGGCTGGCCGGCGGACACCCCCGCCGCCTGGAAGCACATCCTGTCCCGGGTGAACAGCTACAAGGACCTGGAGCCCGAGCTCCTCGGGCGGGTCGAGGAGCTCATCGACTTCGTGACCCTCCCGGATCAGGAGTAGGTCTGGAACTCCGAGGTGTCGAGCGTGATGCCCAGCAGATCCAGCTCGATCGGATCGCCGAACTTCGTGGTCCGCTCGGCCCAGTACACCGGGGCGCCGGAATCCGTGTCGGTGGTCAGATCCGTCAGGAGCACGCACACGCCCTTGAGCGGATCGACGATGAGGTAGGCCGGGATCCCGCCTTGCGCGTACATCTCGCGCTTGGTCCGGTAGTCACGGTGCACGCTGGTCCTGGACACCACCTCGACCACCACGGTCACCGCGGAGGCTGCCAGCAGACGCCCTGCCTCCGGGACGACGCCCCGCTCGAACACGACCAGGTCCGGTTGGGGCTCGCTGGCCTCGCCGGAGATGATCAGGTCCTGGGTCTGGAGCGCCCTCCACCGGGTGTAGGGGGTCTGGTGCTGAATCGCGGAGACGATGAGGTTGCGGACCATGTCCGGCCCGGCCATCATCACGATTTCCCCCCTGATGAGCTCGGCCTTGACGCCTTCCGGGACCTCCAGGTTCTCGAAGATCCCCGTCATCCGGTCATCGATGGCGGTCACTGCGCGCTCCCTCCGACGGCTGACACCACGTTAACGGCCGTCAGTCCACCAGGTCACGCACGACCGCGTCGGCGAGCAGCCGGCCCTGGAGGGTCAGGGTGGCGCGGCCGTCGGCGTACGTCCCCGCGGCGAGGAGGCCGTCGGCGAGGTGGCGGTCGGCGGCCCGGCGGCCCGCGGCGGTGAGCAGCTCCAGGGGGATGCCCTCGGCGAGGCGCAGTTCCAGGAGGACGCGTTCGACGCGGCGGTCCTCCTCGGTGAGGACCTCGCGGGCCTGCGCGGGGGTGCGGCCCTCGGCGAGGGCCTGCGCGTAGGCGGCCGGGTGCTTGGCGTTCCACCAGCGCACGCCGCCGACGTGGCTGTGCGCGCCGGGGCCTGCGCCCCACCAGTCGGCTCCGGTCCAGTACAGCTCGTTGTGGCGGCAGCGGCCCTCCGGGGTGGTGGCCCAGTTGGACACCTCGTACCAGGAGTAGCCGGCGGCGGCGAGCGCCTGCTCGGCGATCAGGTAGCGGTCGGCGTGCACGTCGTCGTCGATCATCGGCAGTTCGCCGCGCTTGACCCGGGCGGCCAGCCGGGTGCCCTCCTCGACGATCAGGGAGTAGGCGGAGACGTGGTCCGGTCCGGCGCCGATCGCCGCGTCCAGGGAGGCCCGCCAGTCGTCGTCGGACTCGCCCGGGGTCCCGTAGATGAGGTCCAGGTTGACGTGCTCGAAGCCGGCCCCGCGGGCCTCGGCGACGCAGGCCTCGGGGCGACCGGGCGTGTGGTGGCGGTCGAGCAGCTGCAGGACGTGCGGGCGGGCGCTCTGCATGCCGAAGGAGATCCGGTTGTAGCCGCCCTCGCGCAGCTCCGCCAGGTAGGCCGGGTCGACGGACTCCGGGTTGGCCTCGGTGGTGACCTCGGCGTCCGGGGCGAGCCCGAACTCCTCGCGCAGCGCGGTGAGCATCTTCACCAGGTCCCGGGCGGGCAGCAGGGTGGGGGTGCCGCCGCCGAGGAAGACCGTCTGCACGGGGAGGTCGACCGGGCCGAGCACCTTGCGGGCCAGCCGGATCTCGGCGACCACGTTGTCCGCGTAGGTCTCCTGGGAGGCGACGGCCCCGGAGGAGCGCAGCTCGGTGGCGGTGTAGGTGTTGAAGTCGCAGTAGCCGCAGCGGCTGGCGCAGTACGGCACGTGCAGGTAGAAACCGAACGGCCGCTCGCCGAGCCCGGTCAGGGCGTGCGCGGGCAGGGAACCGTCGGACGGCACCGGATCGCCGTCGGGGAGTGCGGAGGGCATGACCCCATTGTCCCGTACGGCCCGGGTGTCCCGTGCGGCCCGCGCACCCCGTACGGTTCGCGCGACCGGGCGCGGACCGTACGGGGCGGGTGGCTCAGGCCTCGTTGGCGCCCGCGTACATCGCGGTGACGGCGTCCGCGTAGGTCCGCTCGACCACCGGGCGCTTGATCTTCAGGCTCGGGGTGAGCTCGCCGTGCTCGATGTCGAGGTCGCGCGGCAGCAGGTGGAACCGCTTGATCGTCTGCCAGCGCTGCAGGTCCGCGTTGAGCCGCTTGACGAAGCCCTCGATCAGCTGGTGCACCTGCGGGTCGGCGACCACCTCGGCGTAGGACCGGCCGGCCATGCCGTGCTCGGCCGCCCACGGCATGATGACCGCCTCGTCGAGGCCGATCAGCGCGGTGCAGTAGTTGCGGCCGTTGCCGATCACCAGGATGTTGCTGACGAACGGGCAGACCGCCTTGAACTTGCCCTCGACCTCGCTGGGCGCGACGTACTTGCCGCCGGAGGTCTTGAACAGGTCCTTCTTGCGGTCGGTGATCCGCAGGAACCCGTCGGCGCTGAGCTCGCCGATGTCCTCGGTGTGGAACCAGCCGTCGGCCTCCAGCACCTCGGCCGTCTTCTCCGGCAGGTCGTGGTAGCCGCGCATGATGCCGGGGCCGCGCAGCAGGATCTCGCCGTCCTCGGCGATCCGGACCTCGGTGCCGGGCAGGGCGCGGCCGACGGTGCCGATCCGGACGTCCTCCTCGCGGTTGACGCAGGAGCCGGCGCTGGTCTCGCTGAGCCCGTAGCCCTCCAGGATCGGCACGCCGGCGCCGAGGAAGAAGTAGCCGATCTCGGGGGCGAGGGCGGCGCTGCCGGAGACGGCACCGCGCAGCCGGCCGCCGAAGGCCGCCCGGATCTTGGCGTAGACGAGCTTGTCGGCCAGGGCGTGCTGGAGCCGCAGCCCGAGCGGGGCGGTGCCGGTGCCGGTGGCGATCCGGCTCTCCTGCACGGCCCGGGCGTGGGCCCGGGCGACCTTGGCGGCCCACAGGAAGATCTTGTACTTGGCCCCGCCCTCGGCACGGGCCCGGCCGGCGATGCCGTTGTACACCTTCTCGAAGATGCGCGGCGCCGAGGCCATCACGGTCGGCCGGATGGCCGGCAGGTTGTGGATGATCCGGTCGACCCGGCCGTCCACGGCCATCACGTGGCCGGTGGCGATCTGCCCGGAGATCAGCGTCTTGCCGAAGACGTGCGACAGCGGCAGCCACATGAACTGGACGTCGTCGGAGCGCAGCAGTCCGCTGGCCTCCTGGGCCCGGCCCTCGTACGCCCAGCAGTCGTGCACCAGGCGCACGCCCTTGGGGCGGCCGGTGGTGCCGGAGGTGTAGATGAGGGTGGCCAGTTGCTCCTTGTCGAGGGCGGCGACGGCCTTCTCGACGGCGTCCGGGTGCTCCTCCAGGTAGGCCGCGCCGCGCTGCTCCAGTTCGGCGAGGGTGAGCACCTCCAGGCCGCCGGTGGCGGGGGCCTCGGCGCCGGGCTCGGGCCCGTCGAAGAGGATGACCGTGCGCAGGTCGGGCAGCTGCCCGATCTGGTCGACGGCCTTGGCCAGCTGGGCGGTGTTCTCGGCGAACAGCGCTCTGGAGCCCGAGTTGGAGAGGATGAAGGCCGTCTCGTCGGCGTTGGTGCTCGGGTAGACGGTCGTCGTGGCGGCGCCCGCGCACATGTTCCCGAGGTCGGCGATGACCCACTCGAGCCGGGTGGAGGCGGCCAGGGCGACGCGGTCCTCCGGCTGGATGCCCAGCGCCATCAGACCGGCGGCCACCGCCTTGACCCGGGTGGCGGTCTGCGCCCAGGTGAGCGAGCGCCACTGCTCGGCGCCGGGGGCGCTGTCCGCGGCCTGCTCGTCGACCGGGGCCGGGTAGCGGTAGGCCTCGCCGTTCGGGGTCAGGGCGACCCGCTCCAGGAACAGGTGGGCGACGGAGGCGGGACGCCCGGCGACGATGTCGGCACTGCCGGAGTCGATCAGGGACTGCGCGGAACTCAACGAGGACCTCCGGGGGCGGGTGGCCGTCTGAGGGATTGTCGCGGCGTCCGTGGGGGCGGTCGCCGGGCCCCCGGTTCACCTGTTCGGTACCGGCGAGTAACAAGGGGGCAATCAGCAGCCTAGGGGGAAACCGGTCATTCCGTAAGGGGGCGAGGCCAGCTGGCACGCCCCCGCGGCGCCGGTGTCCGCCCCGCGACCCCCGCCCGACCCGCGGGAACGGGCCGGTGCGGACCGTACGACCGGGCCCGCGCCGACCTGACGACCGGGCCCGCGTGAACGATACAACCGGGCCCGCCGGGCGATTCGGCAAAGGACTGGACAAACCTCCGGCTCGCACCCCGTGAATCGCCTGTACGAGTGCACCAAAGACCGAGAATTGGGGTGCGAATCCACCCGCCGACGACAAGAGTGTGCCAGTGCTGATCAGACTGCTCAGGGCGTACCTGCGCCCCTACACCCGACCGATCGCCCTGCTGGTCGCCCTCCAGCTGGTGTCCACCCTCGCCGCGCTCTACCTGCCGACGCTCAACGCCGACATCATCGACGACGGGGTGGTCAAGGGCGACACCGGCTACATCCTGCGCGTCGGCGGGGTGATGATCGGCGTCACCCTCGTCCAGGCCGTCTGCTCGATCGGCGCCGTCTACTACGGCGCCCGCACCGCGATGGCCTTCGGACGGGACGTGCGCGCCGCCGTCTTCGACCGGGTGCAGACCTTCTCCTCCCGCGAGATCGGCCAGTTCGGCGCCCCCTCGCTCATCACCCGCACCACCAACGACGTCCAGCAGGTCCAGATGCTGGCCCTGATGAGCTTCACGCTCATGGTCGCCGCCCCGATCATGTGCGTCGGCGGCATCATCATGGCGCTCAACCAGGACGTCCCGCTGTCCGGCCTGCTGCTCGCCGTCATCCCGCTCCTCGCGGCCGTCGTCATCCTGCTGGTGCGCTCGCTGCGCCCCAAGTTCCGCAGCATGCAGGAGCGGATCGACACGGTGAACCGCGTCCTGCGGGAGCAGATCACCGGCATCCGGGTCATCCGCGCCTTCGTCAAGGACGACCACGAGCAGGCCCGCTTCGCCGGCGCCAACGGGGACCTCACCCACGTCGCCCTCCAGGTCGGCCGGCTGATGTCCTTCATGTTCCCGGCCGTCATGCTGGTGGTGAACGTCTCCAGCGTCGCCGTGCTCTGGTTCGGCGCCCACCGGATCGACAGCGGCGGCATGGAGATCGGCGCGCTCACCGCCTTCCTCTCCTACCTGATGCAGATCCTGATGAGCGTCATGATGGCCACCTTCATGTTCATGATGGTGCCGCGCGCCGAGGTCTGCGCCGAACGCATCGACGAGGTGCTCGCCACCTCCTCCAGCGTCGTGCCGCCCGCCGCCCCGGTCACCGAGGTGCTGCGCCGCGGCAACCTCGAACTGCGCGACGTCGACTTCCGCTACCCCGGGGCCGAGGCCTCCGTGCTGCGCGGCATCGACATCACCGCCCGCCCCGGCGAGACCACCGCCGTCATCGGCTCCACCGGCAGCGGCAAGTCCACCCTGCTCGGCCTCGTCCCCCGGCTGTTCGACGCCACCTCGGGACAGGTCCTGCTGGACGGCGTCGACGTCCGCGAACTCGCCGCCGACGCGATCGCCGAGTGCATCGGCCTCGTCCCGCAGAAGCCGTACCTGTTCTCCGGCACCGTCGCCAGCAACCTCCGCTACGGCCGGCCCGACGCCACCGACGAGGAGCTCTGGCACGCCCTGGAGATCGCCCAGGCCAAGGACTTCGTCGAGAAGCTCCCCGAAGGCCTGGACGCCCCCATCTCCCAGGGCGGCGGCAACGTCTCCGGCGGCCAGCGCCAGCGCCTCGCCATCGCCCGCGCCCTCGTCCGCAAACCCGACGTCTACCTCTTCGACGACTCCTTCTCCGCGCTCGACTACGCGACGGACGCCCGGCTGCGCAAGGCCCTCGCCCGCGAGACCTCGAACGCCACCGTGCTGATCGTCGCCCAGCGCGTCTCCACCATCCGCGACGCCGACCGGATCATCGTCCTCGACGAGGGCGCGGTCGTCGGCACCGGCACCCACCGCGAACTGATGGCCGACAACCCGACGTACCGGGAGATCGTGCTCTCCCAGCTCACCGAGCAGGAGGCGGCGTGACCACCCCCGAGAAGGCCCCCGACAAGGCCCCCGAGGACCAGACCGGCCCGGGCGAGGCCCCCGACCCGGGCAAGGCGCCCGGCCGCGGGCCCGCTGCGGCCGGCGGCGAGCTCCCCAGCGACTCGCAGGCCGCCGCCGCCCGCCGCGGCCCGGCCGGCCCGGGCCGCTTCATGGGCGGCCAGGGCACCGAGAAGTCCATGGACTTCAAGGGCTCCGGCAAACGCCTGCTCGCCCTGCTGCGCCCCGAACGCGCCCTGCTCTCCGGCGTGCTGGCGCTCGGCGTCGTCAGCATCGGCTGCGCCGTCGTCGGCCCCAAGATCCTCGGCAACGCCACCGACCTGATCTTCGCCGGCGTCGTCGGCGCCCGCTTCGCACCCGGCACCTCCAAGGCCCAGGTCGTCGACGGGCTCCGCGCCCAGGGCCAGGGCGGCGTCGCCGACCTGCTCTCCTCCGTGGACTTCACCCCCGGCCAGGGCATGGACTTCGGCGCCATCGGCACCGTCCTGCTCTGGGTCCTGGCCATCTACGTCGCCTCCGCCGTGTTCGGCATCGCCCAGGGCCGGCTGGCCACCACGGCCATCCAGCGGGCCGGCTACCGGCTGCGCCAGGACGTCGAGGCCAAGCTCTCCCGGCTGCCGCTCAGCTACTTCGACAAGCAGCCCCGCGGCGAGGTCCTCAGCCGGGTCACCAACGACATCGACAACATCGGCCAGTCCATGCAGCAGACCATGGGACAGGTCGTCAACTCGCTGCTCACCGTGGTCGGCGTGCTCGCCATGATGTTCTGGATCTCCCCGCTGCTCGCCGTGATCGCCCTGGTCTCGGTGCCGCTGTCGGTGGTCGTCGCCGCCAAGGTCGGCCGGCGGGCGCAGCCGCAGTTCGTCCAGCAGTGGAAGTCCACCGGCCAGCTCAACGCCCACATCGAGGAGATGTACACCGGCCACACCCTGGTGAAGGTGTTCGGCCGCCAGCGCGAGTCCGCCGAGACCTTCCGCGAGCACAACGAGGCGCTGTTCGCCTCCAGCTTCCGGGCGCAGTTCATCTCCGGGATCATCCAGCCCGCGATGATGCTGATCGGCAACCTGCAGTACGTGCTGGTCGCCGTCGTCGGCGGCCTGCGGGTGGCCAGCGGCGCGCTGTCCATCGGCGACGTCCAGGCGTTCATCCAGTACTCGCGGCAGTTCAGCCAGCCGCTCACCCAGGTCGCCAGCATGGCCAACCTGGTGCAGTCCGGGGTCGCCTCCGCCGAGCGCGTCTTCGAACTGCTGGACGCCCCCGAGCAGACGCCCGAACCGGCCATGCCCGAACGCCCCGACACCGTCCACGGCCGGGTCGCCTTCCAGGACGTGTCCTTCCGATACGAGCCCGGGAAGCCCCTCATCGAGGACCTGTCGCTCAAGGTCGAACCCGGCCAGACCGTCGCCATCGTCGGCCCCACCGGCGCCGGCAAGACCACCCTGGTCAACCTGCTGATGCGGTTCTACGAGGTCAGCTCCGGGCGGATCACCCTCGACGGGGTCGACATCTCCGCGATGTCCCGCGAGGAGCTGCGCTCCGGCATCGGCATGGTGCTCCAGGACACCTGGCTGTTCGGCGGCACCATCGCCGACAACATCGCCTACGGCGCCCAGGGCGCCACCCGCGACCAGGTCGTCGAGGCCGCCAGGGCCGCCCACGTCGACCGCTTCGTGCGCACCCTGCCGGACGGCTACGACACCGTCATCGACGACGAGGGCACCGGCGTCAGCACCGGCGAGAAGCAGCTGATCACCATCGCCCGGGCCTTCCTCGCCCAGCCGTCGATCCTCGTCCTGGACGAGGCGACCAGCTCCGTCGACACCCGCACCGAGGTGCTGATCCAGCGGGCCATGGCCCGGCTGCGCACCGGCCGCACCAGCTTCGTGATCGCCCACCGGCTCTCCACCATCCGGGACGCCGACGTGATCCTGGTGATGGAGAACGGCTCGATCGTCGAACAGGGCACCCACGACGAGCTGATCGCCGCCGACGGCGCGTACGCGCGGCTGTACCAGGCGCAGTTCGCGGAGGCCGTGGCCGAGGTGGACTGACCCGGACGGGCACGGGGGACGGCCGGAGGGCCGGGGCGGGACTCCCGGGGCGGGACTCCACCGCCCCGGCCCTTCGCGTTCCGCACCGGCTTCGCTACCGTGGGCCCGTGATCTCCGAGGACGCGGCCAGGGCCGCCGGTGACGACGACACGGCCGGTGGGACGGGCAGGACGGGCGGGACCGGCGGCGAACCCGGCGGCACGACCGCCCGGGGCGGGACCGCCGGTACCGGGACCGCCCGCGCCGGGGTCGGCGACACGGCGCACGACACGGCAGACGACACGGGCGTCGACCGCGCGCCGGACGCCTTCGAGGCGAACCGGCGCTACCTCGGCTCCGTCGCCTACCGGCTGCTCGGCTCGTTCACCGACGCCGAGGACGTCCTGCAGGACGCCTGGCTGCGCTGGCGGGCCGCCGACCGCACCGCCGTCCACGACCCGCGCGCCTTCCTGACCACCGTCGTCACCCGGCTCTGCTACGACCAGCTCGGCTCCGCCCGGGCCCGCCGCGAGGCCTACTACGGCGAGTGGCTGCCCGAGCCGTCCGTCTCCTACGCCTCCGCCCCCGACTCCCCCGCCGACCTGGCCGAACGCGGCGAGTCCGTCTCGCTCGCGCTGCTCACCGTGCTGGAGCAGCTCACCCCGGCCGAGCGGGCCGCGTTCGTGCTGCACGACGTCTTCGCCGTCGGCTTCGACGAGATCGCCGCCTCCCTCGACCGCACCCCCGACGCCACCCGGCAGCTGGCCTCCCGCGCCCGCCGGCGGGTGCGCGACGGCGGTCGGCGCACCGGCGCCGACCCGGCCGAGCACCGCCAGGCCGTCGAGGCCTTCGCCGCCGCCACCGCACGCGGCGACCTCCAGGCCCTCCTGGAGGTCCTCGACCCGGACGTGGTCTGGCACGCCGACGGCGGCGGCATCGTCCGCGCCGCCGCCCGCCCCGTCCTCGGCGCCTGGAACGTGGCCCGGCTGGTGGTCGGACTGGTCACCAAGTGGTCCACCCCCGACCACGGCTTCGGCTTCGCCCAGGTCAACGGCGAGCCGGGGATCGTCTGGTACGAGAAGGCCACCGGCACCGTCGGCGGCGTGGTCGCCCTCGACGTCGCCGACGGGCGGATCACCCAGGCGTACGTGGTGGTCAACCCGGAGAAGCTGGGCCACATCGACCCGATCGGCGTGTGACGGCGGCCCGGCGGGCATGTGGCCCGGCCGGCGTGCGTGACGGCGGCCCGGCCGGCGTGTGGCCCGGGCCCGGCCGGCGTGCGCGACGGCGGCCCGGCCGGGATGTGACACGGGTCACCGTCACACTCCCGCCGGCCGCGTCGTCCCCCTCCCGAACAGCGCTCCGCGCGGGCGCACCGAATGGAGGCGGACGAGATGAGCGGCACCACCACCCACCAGCGGATCGTCGTACTGGGAGCCGGCTACGCGGGCCTCAGCGTCGCCAAGCGCGCCGGGAAGCGGCGCCCCGTCACCCTGGTCGCCCCCGAGGAGCGGCTGCTCCACCGGGTCCGCCTGCACGAGACGGCGGCCGGTCACGGCCGGCAGTGGCCGACCATCGGCCACCTCGTCCGCGGCCGGCAGGTCGACCACCGGCGGGCCAGGGCCGTCGGGATCGACCTCGCCGACCACCGGGTCCGGCTCGACGACGGCACCACCCTCGGCTACGACACCCTCGTCTACGCCCTCGGCAGCCGCACCGCCTGGCACGACGTCCCCGGCGCCGCCGAGCACGCGTACTCCGCCGAGCAGGCCGCCGAAATCGACCACCGGCTGCGCACGGCCGACCGGCCCGGCACCCTGGCCGTGGTCGGCGGCGGACCGACCGGCATCGAACTGGCCACCGAACTCGCCGAGAGCCACCCGCAGTGGCGGGTGCACATCGTCGCCGCCGGGCAGGTCGGCGGCCTCTACTCGCCCAGGGGCCGCGCCCACGTCCTGCGCGCCCTCGACCGGCTCGGCGTCACCGTCCACGAGCAGGCCACCGTCACCGCGGTCACCGCCGACGGGCTGCGCACCACCACCGGCCCGGTCGACGCCGAGGTCACCGTCTGGGCCGCCTCGCTGGAGCCGCACCCGCTGGCCGCCGAGGCCGGGCTGGCCGTGGACGCCCGCGGCCGGGCCGTCGTCGACGACCGGCTGCGGTCGGTCTCCCACCCGGACGTCCACGTGGTCGGCGACGCCGCCGCGGTGACGCTGCCCGGCATCGGCACCCTACGGATGGGCTGCGCCACCGCCCTGCCGATGGGCCGCTACCTCGGCAAGCTGCTCGACGGGGCCACCACGGCGCCGTACTCGTTCAAGTACGTCGCGCAGTGCGTGAGCCTCGGCCGGCACGACGGGCTGCTCCAACTGATCCACGCGGACGACTCGATGCGGCCCACCGTGCTCACCGGCACGGCCGGGCGGCTGGCCAAGGCGGCGATCGTCGGCGGCGTCTACGGCGCGCTGAAGTAGCCCACGGCGGCCCGGCGGCGGGCCACCGGCCGGAACGGACCGGGGACGCGCGAAGGGGCCCGGGACGCGCGAAGGGGCCCGGGACGCGCGAAGGGGCCCGGGCGGATGCCCGGGCCCCTTCGGTCGCCTGCGGTTACTTCTTGTCCTTGGGCGCCTCGGCGTCGGTGGACAGCGCGGCGATGAAGGCCTCCTGCGGGACCTCCACGCGGCCGACCATCTTCATCCGCTTCTTGCCCTCCTTCTGCTTCTCCAGCAGCTTGCGCTTGCGCGAGATGTCACCGCCGTAGCACTTGGCGAGGACGTCCTTGCGGATCGCGCGGACCGTCTCACGGGCGATCACCCGGGAGCCGATGGCGGCCTGGATCGGCACCTCGAACTGCTGGCGGGGGATCAGCTTCTGCAGCTTGCCGGCCATCATCACGCCGTAGCCGTAGGCCTTGTCCTTGTGCACGATCGCGGAGAAGGCGTCCACCGCGTCGCCGTGCAGCAGGATGTCGACCTTGACCAGGTTGGCGCTCTGCTCGCCGATGGGCTCGTAGTCGAGCGAGGCGTAGCCGCGGGTCTTGGACTTCAGCTGGTCGAAGAAGTCGAAGACGATCTCGGCGAGGGGCAGGGTGTAGCGCAGCTCGACCCGGTCCTCGGACAGGTAGTCCATGCCCTGCAGGTTGCCGCGGCGGGACTGGCACAGCTCCATGATCGCGCCGACGAACTCGTTGGGCGCCAGGATGGTGCCGCGCACGACCGGCTCGTAGACCTCGGCGATCTTGCCGGTCGGGAACTCGCTCGGGTTGGTGACGGTGTGCTCGGTGCCGTCCTCCATGATCACCCGGTAGATCACGTTCGGGGCGGTGGAGATCAGGTCGAGGTTGAACTCGCGCTCCAGGCGCTCCCGGATGATCTCCAGGTGCAGCAGGCCGAGGAAGCCGCAGCGGTAGCCGAAGCCGAGCGCCACCGAGGTCTCCGGCTCGTACACCAGCGCCGCGTCGTTGAGCCGCAGCTTGTCCAGGGCGTCGCGCAGCAGCGGGTAGTCCGAGCCGTCCAGCGGGTACAGGCCGGAGAACACCATCGGGCGCGGGTCCTTGTAGCCGCCCAGCGCCTCGGTCGCACCCTTGTGCATCGAGGTGATCGTGTCACCGACCTTGGACTGCCGGACGTCCTTCACACCGGTGATGATGTAGCCCACCTCGCCGACGCCCAGGCCGTCGGCGACCTTCGGCTCCGGCGAGATGACGCCGATCTCCAGCAGCTCGTGGGTCGCGCCGGTGGACATCATGGCGATCCGCTCGCGCTTGGTGAGCTGACCGTCCACGACACGCACGTAGGTGACCACGCCGCGGTAGGAGTCGTAGACCGAGTCGAAGATCATCGCGCGGGCCGGGGCGTCCTTGACGCCGACCGGGGCCGGGACGGTGTTGACGATGTGGTCGAGCAGGTCCTCGACGCCGAGACCGGTCTTGGCGCTGACCTGCAGCACGTCCGAGGGGTCGCAGCCGATGATGTGCGCGATCTCCGCGGCGTACTTCTCCGGCTGGGCGGCCGGCAGGTCGATCTTGTTCAGCACCGGGACGATCGTGAGGTCGTTCTCCAGCGCCAGGTACAGGTTGGCGAGGGTCTGCGCCTCGATGCCCTGGGCCGCGTCGACGACCAGGATGGTCCCCTCGCAGGCCGCGAGGGAACGGGACACCTCGTACGTGAAGTCCACGTGGCCCGGGGTGTCGATCATGTTGAGGATGTGCGTCGTCCCGGCGTTCGGACCGGTCTTCGGCGCCCACGGGAGGCGGACCGCCTGCGACTTGATCGTGATGCCGCGCTCGCGCTCGATGTCCATGCGGTCGAGGTACTGGGCACGCATCTGCCGCGGGTCGACGACGCCGGTGATCTGCAGCATCCGGTCTGCGAGCGTCGACTTGCCGTGGTCGATGTGGGCGATGATGCAGAAGTTGCGGATCAGCGCCGGGTCGGTACGGCTGGGCTCTGGCACATTGCTGGGGGTCGCGGGCACCTTGGTCCGATTCTCCGTTGGTCCGGGGCCGGGGGTGTCCGGATCATCGCTGACCGGTTTCCCGGGGACCGGACAGTCTCGTCCGATCGAAATAGTCCCCCCATCCTCCCACGACCGCGGCACCGGCCGCCGTTCGGTCCGCCCCGACCGCCCCCGAGGCGCTCCCGGGGCGTCCGTGGGGCCCTCCCCCGCCTTCCGCGGAACGCCCCCGGAACGGCAGGATGGCCCGCCATGATCCTGGAAAGCGCCCTGCTCGACGTCCTGCCCGGCCAGGAGGACGAATTCCTCGCCGCCTTCACCGAGGCCCGCCCCCTGATCGCCGTCCAGCACGGCTTCCGCTCCCTGGAACTGCGGCGCTGCCTCGACGAGGGCCGCGGCTCGCGCTTCCTCCTCCAGGTCGAGTGGGAGACCCTCATCGACCACACCGAGGGCTTCCGCACCTCCGCCGAGTACCAGCGCTGGCGGGAGCTGCTGCACCGCTTCTACCGGCCGTTCCCGGAGGTCGAGCACTACGGGGAGCCGGTGCTGCGGGCCTGACCGGACCCGGGCTCCGGCCGCGGCCGGTTTGGGTCGGCGGCGGGCCCCCTGGTAGCGTGGTCAGCTGCACCTGGCCCCGGCATGCCCTCTCAGCAGGACCGGCGGCCGCCGGTGCAGCCCGTTCAATCCTTTTCAGACAAGACTGAGGCTCCTTCGTGGCGAACATCAAGTCCCAGATCAAGCGCAACAAGACCAACGAGAAGGCGCGCCTGCGCAACAAGGCCGTCAAGTCCTCGCTGAAGACCGCTCTGCGCAAGGCCCGTGAGGCCGCTGCCGCCGGCGAGACCGAGAAGGCCGTCGTGCTGGCCCGCGCCGCCTCCAAGGCGCTCGACAAGGCCGTGAGCAAGGGCGTCATCCACGCCAACCAGGCCGCCAACAAGAAGTCGGCCATCACCAAGCGCGTCAACGCGGCCGCCCAGGCCTGACGCCCCGGGGGCCACGGCCCCCACCGCCTCGGGACGCCCCGGCCCTCTACCCGGACCCCTGAGGCGCGCGAGACTCGCACCGTACGCGGCCTGCGTTCGCCACGCGGGTGCGGTGCACAGAGCAGTACGACAGGCGTCGCCGCCGACCTCCTCCCCGGAGGCCGGCCGCGGCGCCTGTCGCGTTCCGCGGTCCGGCCGCTATGGTCTGGTCACGCGCGATCGGAGGTGCGGGGAGCACCACGACACCGGGCCCGAGGGGGACTGACTCCATGACGACGCCACCACCACCGCCGCAGCAGCCTCAGCCACAGCCGGGGGCCCAGCCCGGAGCCCAGCCCGGAGCCCGGCCAGGGGCCCAGCCGCACCCGGGAGCGGTGAACCGGCCGGGATACGGCTTCCCGCAGCAGGCACCGGGGCCGGTCGCCGGAGCGGGCACGCCTGCGCCGGGCGCGTCGCCGGGCTTCGGACCGCCGACCGGACTGCTGCCGCCCGCACCCGGCGGCCTCCTCCCGGGAGCCGCCGCGCCGGGCCACCCCACACCCGGGCGCCCCGGCGGCAACCTGCGGCGCAACACCGTCTGGGCCTTCGTCGGCGCCCTGCTCGCCTCGGCCGGCTGGGCCACCGCCGTGCTCGTCGTCCCCGGCGTGGTCAGCACCGACTCCTCGCCCCGGAGCGTGAGCGCCTACCAGGTCTCCGACGACTTCTGCACCACCGGCAAGCCCTCCAGCCTGCTCACCACCTACAGCGCCTCCGACACCAGCCCGCCGACCCACCACAGCGACCGGCACCCCGCCCTGGACAGCATGAACTGCTCGATGTCGCTCAAGCGCACCGGCGCCAGCAGCTCCGACACCGACTACGCGTCCGTCTACCTGCGCGCCGACCTGCACAAGGCGGTCAACCCGGCACCCGAGTTCGCCGCCGCCAAGGAGGTCTACCGGGCGCGCGACTACCAGGTCACCGACGTCCCGGGGATCGGCGAGGAGGCGTACTTCCTGTACAAGGACGACGCGGGCAGCTCGGACAAGACCTGGCACAGCATCAGCGCCGAAGTGGACGTGCGGGACGGCGGGATGACGTTCTACATCTCCTACTCGGCCAGCTACACCGAGGGCAAGGGCAAGGTGCCGTCCAGGGACGACCTGCGGTCCGCCCTGCAGACGGACGCCCGCAACGCCGTCCGCTCGATGCACAAGTAGCCGTCGCCGCACCGCCGGACGTCCGGGGCGCGGACGGGGCCGGGGGGCGAGGCCGGGGTCGGGCCGCGGGCGCCCGGCGCAGCGTGGCCGCGGACGCGCCGCGGGCACCCGGTGGGCGCCCGCGCGGCAGGCAGGCCGTTGGCGGGGGTGCCGGTCGGAGTGCCGGGGGGGGGTGCGGTCGAGGATGCCGACCTGGGCGTCAGTAGGCGGGGCGGGACCCGGCCCGGGAGGCCCGGGCCACGGCGACCACCGCACGCTCCAGGGCGAAGGCGGGATCGTCCGAACCGCCCTTGACGGCGGCGTCGGCCTGGGCGATCGCGGTCAGCGCGGTGGCCACCCCGTCACCCGTCCACCCGCGCATCTGCTGGCGGACCCGATCCACCTTCCACGGCGGCATGCCCAACTCGCGTGCGAGGTCGGCCGGGCGCATGTTCCGCCCGGCGGTCGCCAACCGCCCGATGCTGCGCACCCCGGAGGCCAGCGCGTAGGTGATGCCGGTCGGCGGCTGGCCCACGGCCAGCGCCCAGCGCAGCCGCTCCAGCGCCTCCGCGGCCCGGCCGGTGACCGCCAGGTCCGCCACCTCGAAGCCGGTCGCCTCGGCCCGCCCGCTGTAGTAACGGGCCACCACCGTCTCGTCGATCGTCCCCTCGACGTCCGACGTCAGCTGGCTGCACGCGGCCGCCAGCTCGCGCAGGTCACTGCCGAGCGCGTCCAGCAGCGCCTGGCAGGCCTCCGGGGTGGCCGAACGGCCCAGCGTGCGGAACTCGCCCCGGACGAACGCCAACCGCTCGTTCGCCTTGGCCAGCTTGGCGCAGGCCACCTCACGACCGCCGGCCTTGCGCCCGGCGTCCAGCAGGCCCTTGCCCTTCGCGCCGCCCGCGTGCACCAGCACCACGATCACTTCTTCGGCGGGCGACTCGATGTACGCCTTGACCTCCTTCACCGAGTCGGCGGAGAGGTCCTGCGCGGCGCGGACCACGATCACCTTGCGCTCCGCGAACAACGACGGCGTGGTCAGCTCGGCCAGGCTGCCGGGCTGCAGACCACCGGGGGGCAGATCCCGCACGTCGGTGTCCGGATCCGCCGCCCTCGCCGCCGCCACCACCTGGGCGACCGCGCGGTCCAGCAGCAGCTCCTCCTGGCCGACCACGAGGGTCAGCGGGGCGAGCAGGTCGTCGGGTGCACTCTTCCTGGCCATCGCCTACCAGCATCCCACGGGGCGCGGACACTCCCCGCCGGGCCGCCGGGCCCACCCCACCCGGCCCACCGGGCAGCCCGGCGGGCCCGCCCTCCCCGGCCGCACCGGCCCGCGCCCGACCTGGAGAATGGTCCGGTGACCGAGAACCACACCACCGACCTGCCGGTCGTCGACGACCCGCACGCCCGGCAACTGCTCGTCCTGCCCGACCGCGAGGCCGCCGAGGAGGCCTCCGAGGAACTCAGCGCGACCCACCCCGACCTCGGCGAGCTCGACATCGTCCGCGACGCCCTGGCCGGGGAGGACGACGCCGAGGACGCCCAGTGGCTGGTCGTCGTCGAACCCCCGGAGGACGGCTGGACCCCGGCCCGACTCGGCGCCCTCGACGCCTTGGCCGCCGAGTACGAGGGCTGGCGCGAAGCGGGCTGATCCCCGACCCCGACGAACGGGTGAGCCGGTGAGCCCCGGGGCCCGGGCCACGTGGCTCCGAGCCCAGGAGTCGTGGAACTTCGAAGCCCTGGAACCCTGGCATCGAGCATCGAGCTGGGCCCTGTGCGGCGGGGGGCGGGGGCCCCCCCGGCGCGGCCCCCCCCCGCGGCGCGCCCCCCCCCCCCCCCCCCCCCCCCCCCCCCCCCCCCCCCCCCCACCCCCCCCCCCCCCC
>NZ_JBIWPA010000002.1:0-74816 GCF_044768035.1 Kitasatospora sp. NPDC101176 | reverse complement strand
GCCCGGGGGCCCGGCGCCCTGGTGTGTGGTAACTGGTCCGCCGGGTACCCGTGGTATCGCGCTTGGGGGGGGCCCGGGGGGGGCGCGCCCGGGCCCCGCCCGGCGCCCGCCGCAACCGTTTCCCGGGCCCCGCCCCGCCCCCCCTCCTCCCCACCCCACCCCTTTCCCTTCCCCCCCCATGAGGTGGGAGGAGAGGAGGGCAGGGGTCATCCGGGCGGGGCTCGCGGGGACCGCGCGCCCCGCCCGGGGGCGGAGGCCGTCACCCCGCCCCCGCCCTCGCCGTGTGCATCCGCCCAGCGCGCTCCGTGCGCGCCCTGCGGGTGCACGGACACGCCGAGCGCGGCCGGGGAGTCACCCGTCACCGCGATGTCCCCCGCACGGTCGGTCCGCAGCACGCTCGCGCCCAGCGCCCGTAGCCGGTCCACCGTCCGCGGGGACGGATGACCGTACGCGTTGCCCTCGCCGCACGAGATCAACGCCAGCCGGGGCCGCAGCTCGCCGGCCAGGGCCCAGTCCTGATGAGCCGAACCGTGGTGCGCCACCTTCAACACGTCCACCCTCCCCACCCGCCCTGACAAGGCGGCCTGCGCCGGTGGTTCGAGGTCACCCAGCAATGCCATCCGCAGACCGTCCGCCGCCGACACCAGCAGCGCCACGCTGGCGTTGTTCGCCCCCGGCGCCTCCACCACGGACCCCGCCTCGGGCCACACCACCTCCCAGGACAGCCCCGCACCCGCCGACCGCCGCTCACCCCGCCCGGCCCGCAGCAGCGGTACGCCCGCAGCGGCCGACCACGCCGTCACCCTGGCGACCTCACCCGGCGGCTCGTCCAGAGTGGTGCCCTCGACCGCCCCGATCCGGCGACCCCGCACCACCCCCGGCACACCCTCGACATGATCGGCGTGGAAGTGCGTCAGCAGGAGCAACGGCACCTCCGTGACCCCGAGATCCCGCAGACACCTGTCCGCGGCATTCGGATCCGGACCCGCGTCGACCACCACCGCCCGCTCCGGTGCACCCGCCGCGAGGACCGACATGTCCCCCTGGCCGACGTCGCACATCACCATCCGCCACCCCGGTGGCGGCCAGCCGGTGGCGATCCTCGTCAGCTGGGGCGGTCGCAGCAGCACGGCCAGCAGGACCACCAGCAACAGCCCCGTCACCAGCGCCCGCACCCATCGCCTCCGCCGCCGGGGGCGGGGCCGGAGACGAGGACGGACGGAGTCGGGTTCCGTTCGCCGCGGCAGCAGGAGCGGCGCCGCCCAGCAGGCGGCGAGGGCGCCCAGTGCGACCGTCACGACCCCGAACCACCCTCCCGGCCAGACGAGTTGGCCACCGGGGAGCTCGGCTCCGCGCCGGGCCACCAGCGCGAGCCAGCCCGCCGCCGCCCCGGCCGGCTCGGCGAGCAGGCCGGCCGGGCCGGGCAGCAGCGGCTGCAGCACGAGCACCCCGAAACCGAGCAGCGTCGCCGGGGCCACCGCGAGCTCCGCCAGCAGGTTGCACGGGATCGCGACCAGGCTGACGTGACCGGACAGCAGCACCGTCACCGGCGCGCACAGCGCCTGCGCGGCGGCCGTCGCGGCGAGGGCGCCCGCCAGGTGGTGCGGCCAGCCCCGGGAGCGCAGCGCCGCGGCCCAGTGCGGCCCGAGGACGAGCAACCCTGCCGTGGCGAGCACCGAGAGCAGGAAGCCGAAGGAGCGTGCGAGGAACGGGTCCAGCAGGACGAGGACCAGGACCGTCCCGGCGAGCGCGGGCACCGCCTGCCGGGGGCGGCCGGTGGCCAACGCGAGCATGCCGATCAGTCCCGTCCCCGCGGCCCGCAGCACGCTGGGTTCCGGGCGGCAGACGGTGACGAAGGCCAGCGTCAGGGCCGTCCCGAGCAGCGCGCTGGTGCGCAGCGAGAGCCCCAGTGCCGCGGCCAGCCCGCGTCGCTCGGAGGTCCCGGCCAGCCCGGGGGCGCCCAGCAGCACGCCGAGGACGATCGCCAGGTTGGCCCCACTGACCGCCACCAGGTGCACCAGGTCGGTGGCCCGGAAGGCGTCCTCCAGGTCGTCGGGCAGGCGCGAGGTGTCCCCGACGACCAGGCCCGGGAGCAGCCCCCGCGCATCCGGCGGGAGCCCGTCGGTGGCCGTGCGCAGGCCCGCGCGCAGCCGCCCGGCGATCCGCTGCGGAAGGCTCGGTGGAGCGAGTTGCCGTGGCGGCCCGTGGGCGATCAGCAGGGCCGCGGACTCGGTCTCGTGCCCCTCGCCCGCCGGACGCACCTCGGCCTCCGCCGCCAGCCGCTGGGACGGGAGCAGCCGCTGCCAGGGTTCGGCCTCCGGGCCCCGGACCATGACGGTCACGGGTGTCCGCGTCCGGGTGCTCCGGCCGTCCGGGAGGAGCGTGACGCGGTCGGCCACCGCTTGGACGGTCAGGAGGGTCTGCCCTCCCGCGGTGCCGCTGCGGGACGTGTGGGGCGCCGGGTCCCCGACGACGGTCAGCTCCACGTCGACCGCCCGGGCGGACCGGTCCGGGGAGTGCGGCGCCGCGCGCTCGGCCGCCCGGGCGAGCTCCGGCAGCGGCCCGCGGTGCAGGTCGGCGGTGTGCAGCGGGGTCGCGACCGCGGCGGCGGCCCCGGTGAGCAGGACGGCCGCCAGCGTCACCGCCGCCCCTCGGCGGCGCCGGAGCCCGCGTCCGGCCAGGAGCAGGCCGGCCACCGCCGTCGCGGCGGCCGCGAACCCGAAGGCGTGGATGTGGTGGTGCGGCGCCAGGCCGAGGAGCGCGGCGGTGACCGCCCAGGCCGACACGGCCGGCAGCAGCAGTCGGAAGTCGGCACCCGCGGAGCGGGCGGTCGAGGCCTGGTCGATGGTGACGGGCATGGCGGTACCCCCTCTCGGCGGGTGGCGGCGGACCGCCTCGGGCGGACGGTCGACGATGGACGGGTCGGATGGGTGGACGTCAGAGGGTGAGCAGGGGGCGGAGTTCCGCGAACGTCCGCGCGCCGATTCCGCTGACCTGTCGGAGCTGGTCGAGCGAGCGGAACGAGCCGTGCGACGTGCGGTAGGCGAGGATGCGCTGGGCCAGCGTCGGGCCGACGCCGGGGAGGGTGTCGAGCTGTTCGAGGGTGGCGCGGTTGAGGCTGACGGGTGGTCGGGGACCGGCGGGCGTCGGGAGGCCGCCGCCGGGCCCGGCGGCGGGGGCGGGCGCAAGGGCCGACTCGCCGACGAGGATCTGCTCGCCGTCCGTCAGCACCCGGGCCAGGTTCAGGTTGTGGGTGTCCGTCTCCGGCTGCGGGCCGCCCGCGGCCTTCAGCGCGTCGGCCACCCGGGACCCGCCCGGCAGGGTGTGCAGACCGGGGAGGTGAACCCGCCCGCCGACGTCGACCACCACGGCCGACCCGGCGTCGGGCGCACCGGGCGGGCCGGGACCCCCCGTCACGGCCGCCGCCGCGCCACCGGCACCGGCACCGCCCGCGCTCTCGGCGGTGGTCTCGCCCGGGGACACGACGGGCTCGGCCGCCGTCGGCCCTGCCGACCCCGGAACGGACGCCAGCGCCGGCACCGGGAGCGCCTGCGGCCGGGCGAACCAGAAGTGCTGCACGGCGTAGCCGACGGCGAACAGCAGCAGCACGGCCAACCCGGCCACCGCCCGCCGGTCGAGCGCCAGGGCGGCGCCGAACCGGAAGCGCGGCGCGATCGCCGGGCCGAAGGAGTCCTGTGGTCCCGGCGGTTCCGGCGCGCCCGGCATGTCGGAGGCGGACGGCGGCGCCGGAGCACCGCGCACGCTCCCCGACTCCGCCGTCGGTACCGGCAGCCCCTCACCTACCGGCGGCCCCTCACCTACCGGCGGCCCCGCTCCCGCCGGCGGCCCCGTCGCCGGGGGCTCCCCGGTCACGGTGCCGGAGCCAGGCGCACCAGTGCCGGAGGCGGGGGCACCGGTGCCGGAGCCGGGCGCACCGGTGCCGGAGCCCGATCCGGCCGCGGGGGCTCGCGCCCCGGCAGCCCGGTCACCGTCCACGGGCAGCAGCGCCGCCATCCGCAGTCGTACGGTCTCGTCGGTCTCGTGGCGCTTCGCCGCGCCCAGGCTCAAGCTCGTCATGCCGAGGACGGTAGGAGCCCTCGGACCGGCGCGCAGAAATTACCCAAACCCTGTGGAAAACCCGGGGGTTGTGGATAAAACAGATCGCTCGCACGAGTGAGTCGAGCCTCGACGAGTTGACCAGGGGCCACTCAGCGCGGCGCGACCACCACCGCGAGCAGCCCCGGCCCGACATGTGCGCCGATCACCGCGCCCACCTCGCCCACGTACAGCTCGCGCAGCCCGGGCACCCGCGCGCGCAACCGCTCCGCGAGCGGCTCGGCCCGGTCCTCGGCCGCCAGGTGGTGCACGGTGATGTCGACCTCTCCGTCCCCCGAGCGCTCGACCGCGATCTCCTCCAGCCGCGCGATCGCCCGTGACGCGGTGCGCACCTTCTCCAGCGGCTCGATCCGGCCCCCGTCCAGGTGGAGCAGCGGCTTGACCGCCAGCGCCGACCCGAGCAGCGCCCGGGCCGCCCCGATCCGGCCGCCCCGGCGCAGGTGTTCCAGGGTGTCGACGTAGAAGAACCCGCTGGTCCCGGCCGCGCGCCGGGTCGCCGCGTCAGCCGCGGAGGCGAGGTCCTGCCCCGCCTCGATCGCCTCGGCGGCGGCCAGCACCCCGTACCCGAGGGCCATGCCGACCAGTCGGCTGTCCACCACCCGCACCGGCACGGGTGCCTCGGCGGCGGCCAGCCTGGCCGCCTCGACCGTGCCGGACAGCTCGCCGGAGATGTGCACGGAGACGACGCCCTTCGCCCCGGCCTCGGCGGCGGCCCGGTAGGTGGCCGCGAAGGTCTCCGGGTTCGGCCGGGAGGTGGTCACCCGCTGCTTGCCGCGCAGCGCCTCGGCGACGTCCTTCGGCGAGATCTCCACACCCTCGCAGAGCACCGAGTCGCCGACCACGACGCTGAGCGGGACGACGGTGATCCCGTGGCGGTCGAGGGCCTCCTGCGGCAGATAGGCCGTGGAATCGGTGACGAGTGCGAGGTCGGAGGGCATGAGGCGGAGGTTACTCCCCGTTCGTCGCCGAGGACAGCGCCCTGCTGCGGGCCCCGTTCAGCCGGCCGTGGGCCCCGCCGACGGCTTCCGCAGGCGCTGCGCCAGCTTGGCCAGCGGGTCGGCGAGCCCGAGCAGCTCCTCCGCGCCCGCACGCCCCTTCCCGTCGGTCAGCCCGGCCCGTGCCGCCGGCTCTCCCGTACCCCCCGCGGCCCCGGCGGAGCCAGACGAGCCCGACGTACCGGACGAACTCGTCGCGGACGATCCGGAAGCGGACGACGCCCCGGACGACGGCCCGTCCCAGTGCCGCAGCGCCCCGGCCTCGCTCTCGCACTCCTGGCTGAGCCGGCCGAGCTCGTCGTCGGCGAACCGGTGCATCCGGTCCTGCGCGGCCCAGCGCATGGTCTCCGCCGAGCGGGTGATCCGTTCGGCACGGCGGCGCAGTTCGGGCAGCTTGGCGGCGATCCGGGCGACGTCCGGTTCCCGCTCGAGCATCCGCAGTTCGGCGTCGAGTTCGGCGGCGTGCGCGTCGAGCCTGGTCAGCAGGGCGAGGGACTCACCGAGCTGGCCGTCCTGGGGCAGCCCGCCCTCCAGGACCTGCCGGGTGCCGTCGAGGGAAGTGCGCAGGCCCAGCCGGACGGCGGCGATCTGCCCGGGCGGCCCGGCCTTGGTGTAGGTCTTCGCCTTGAGGGTGGCGTTCTCCACGGCGCGGCGGGCGTTGGCCTCGTGCTGCCCGATCTTCGCGGCGACCGTCTTCGCCGCCCGCACCGTGCCGACCACGGCCAGTACCAGCGCCGCGATCCCGAAGAGCAGGACCAGGCCGATCATCACGCCGAACACGTCCATCGCGAGCCACCTTCCGCCACCGTTTCGGCCCCCACCGGTCCCAACGCGGGCCGCCCTGCCGAGGGTTCCACCGTAGCCGCCGCACGGGGCCCGGGGGCCGGCCGAACGGGCCCGGGCGGCGGAGATCAGGGACAGATCGGGGATTCCCCCAAGGGCACAGGGCGCGTAGGGAGAGGAGCGGGAGCCGGAGCACGGCGGAGAGCGCCGGAGCACGGCGAAGGGCGGGCGCCCCGGAGGACGCCCGCCCACACACCACGCTCGACCGGCACACCGACCGACCGCCGACCGGTCACCCGATCCACCGGGACCAGTCACCCGATCACCGAGTCACCGGTCGACCAGTCACCCGATCACCGAATCACCGAATCACCGAATCACCCGGTGACGATGTTCACCAGCTTCGGAGCCCGCGCGATCACCTTGCGCACCGGCGCGTCGCCCAGCGCCGCGACGACGGCCGGGTCGGCCAGCGCCAGCGCCTCCAGCTCGGCGTCCGAGATGCCCGGGGCGACCTCCAGCCGCGCCTTGACCTTGCCCTTGATCTGCACCACGCAGGTCACCGACTCGTCCACCACGTACGCCGGGTCGGCGACCGGGTAGTCGGTGTGCGCCAGCGACTCGCCGTGGCCCAGTCGGCGCCACAGCTCCTCGGCGATGTGCGGGGCCAGCGGCGCGACCATCAGGACCAGCTGCTCGGCCACGGCGCGCGGCGTGGAGCCGCGCTTGACCAGGGCGTTGTTCAGCTCGATCGCCTTGGCGACGGCCGTGTTGAAGCGCAGCCCGGCCATGTCGGCACGGATGCCGTCGATCGCCTTGTGCAGGGCCCGCAGGGTGGCCTCGTCCGGCTCCTCCTCGGTGACGACCAGCTCGCCGGTGGTCTCCGAGACGACGTTGCGCCACAGCCGCTGCAGGAAGCGGTACGAGCCGACGACCGCGCGGGTGTCCCAGGGGCGGGAGACGTCCAGCGGGCCCATCGACATCTCGTACAGGCGCAGCGTGTCGGCGCCGTACTCGTCGGCGATGTCGTCGGGGGCGACGGCGTTCTTCAGGGACTTGCCCATCTTGCCGGCCTCGCGCTTGACCGGCTCGCCCTGCCAGGAGTAGGCCCCGTCGCGCTCCTCGACCTCGGCGGCGGGCACCGGGAAGCCGCGCTCGTCGCGGTAGACGTCCGCGGTGATCATGCCCTGGTTGAACAGCTTGTGGAACGGCTCGACGGAGGAGACGTGGCCCAGGTCGTGCAGCACCTTGTGCCAGAAGCGCGCGTACAGCAGGTGCAGCACGGCGTGCTCGGCACCGCCGACGTACAGGTCGGCGCCGCCGGCCGGCTTGGTCGCGGTCGGGCCCAGCCAGTAGCGCTCGTTGGCGGGGTCGACCACGGCCGCGTCGTTGGACGGGTCGACGTAGCGCAGCTCGTACCAGCAGGAACCCGCCCAGTTGGGCATGGTGTTGGTCTCGCGGCGGTACCGCTTCGGGCCGTCGCCCAGGTCCAGCTCGACGTTGACCCAGTCCTCGTTGCGCGACAGCGGGGTCTTGGGCGAGGAGGTGGAGTCGTACGGGTCGTAGGTGTGCGGCGAGTAGTCGTCGACCTCGGGGACCTCGACCGGCAGCATCGACTCGGGCAGCGCGTGCATGACGCCGTCCTCGTCGTAGACGATCGGGAAGGGCTCGCCCCAGTACCGCTGGCGGCTGAACAGCCAGTCGCGCAGGCGGTAGTTGACGGTGCCCTCGCCGATGCCGCGCTCGGCCAGCCAGCCGGTCACGTGCGCCTTGGCGTCGACGACGCTCAGGCCGTCCAGGGTCAGGCCGTCCCGGGTGGAGTTGACGATGACCGAGTCGTAGGTGTCGAACGCGTCGTCCCAGGCCGCCGGGTCCTCGCCGCGCCCGTCGGTGGGCTCGACGACGCAGCGCATCGGCAGCGCGAAGGCACGGGCGAACGCGAAGTCGCGGTGGTCGTGGGCGGGGACGGCCATGATGGCGCCGGTGCCGTAGCCCATCAGCACGTAGTCGGCGATGAACACCGGGACGGCCGCGCCGCTGACCGGGTTGACGGCGTGGGCGCCGGTGAACACGCCGGTCTTGACCTTGGCCTCGACCTGGCGCTCGACGTCCGACTTGGCGGCGGCGGTGGCGCGGTAGGCGGCGACGGCCTCGGCGGGGGTGGCGGCACCACCGGTCCACTCGGCGGGCACGCCCTCGGGCCAGGCGGCCGGGACGATCGAGTCGACCAGACCGTGCTCGGGAGCCAGCACCATGTAGGTGGCGCCGAACAGGGTGTCCGGGCGGGTGGTGAAGACGGTGATCTTCTCGTCGGAGCCGACGGCGAAGTCGACCCGGGCGCCTTCGGAGCGCCCGATCCAGTTGCGCTGCTGCAGCTTGATGGCCTCGGGCCAGTCCAGCAGGTCCAGGTCGGCGATCAGCCGGTCGGAGTACGCGGTGATGCGCATCATCCACTGGCGCAGGTTGGACTTGAACACCGGGAAGTTGCCGCGCTCGGAGCGGCCGTCCGCGGTGACCTCCTCGTTGGCCAGGACGGTGCCCAGGCCGGGGCACCAGTTGACCGGCACCTCCTTGGCGTACGCCAGCCGGTACTCGCCCAGCAGCTCGTCCCGCTCGGCGGCGGACAGCTCGGCCCAGGCGCGGCCGTCCGGGGTGGCGCGCTCACCGGACTCGAACCCGGCGACGAGTTCGGCGATCGGGCGGGCCTTGCCGGCGGCCTCGTCGTACCAGGAGTTGAAGATCTGCAGGAAGATCCACTGGGTCCAGCGGTAGTACTCCGGGTCGATCGTGGAGATCGAGCGGCGCGGGTCGTGGCCCAGGCCCAGCCGGCGCAGCTGCTGGCGCATGTTGGCGATGTTGGCCTCGGTGGAGACCCGCGGGTGGGTGCCGGTCTGCACCGCGTACTGCTCGGCGGGCAGGCCGAAGGCGTCGTAGCCCAGCGTGTGCAGCACGTTGTGGCCGGTCATCCGCTGGTAGCGGGCGTAGACGTCGGTGGCGATGTAGCCCAGCGGGTGGCCGACGTGCAGGCCCGCACCCGAGGGGTACGGGAACATGTCCATGATGAAGCTGTGCGGCCGCGCGGCGACGTCACCGGCCGACGGGTCGGCCAGCGCACCGGTGGGGTTGGGGGCGTGGAAGGTGCCCTCCTTCTCCCAGATGTCCTGCCAGCGGGACTCGATCTCCGCCGCCAGCGCAGCGCTGTACCGGAACGGCTCGGTCACGGTCTCGGCCGTGCCGGACGCAGGGGTCGTCTCGCTCATGGTCCTTCAAGCTCCATCGGTGTCAGTTGGCGAACCGCGCACACGGCCGGCCCGTGAACGGGGGCGGAAAACAAAAAATCCCCTCGCAGGAGGGGACGCCACGCCGACTCCGGCCCCGCCCGAGGGCGCAGCCGGTCCTGGTCAGCGCGGCCGGCTAAGGAGCAGGCGCACGGTTCGCATGGGCTCAGGGTACCGCAAGCGGGTCGGCCCGCTCCCGGGTGTACCGCCCTGCGGACCGCCCGCCGCACGCCCTTCACGGGCCGCCCGCCGCACGCCTTCACGGGCCGCCCGGGGCGCGCCCCGCACCGGCCGCCCGCCGCACGCCTGCCCCCGGACCCCGCACGCCTCCCTCGGGCCCCGCCCGCCGCCGGGGCCGGGCCGCCGCCACCGGAGCCGAACCGTCACCGACGGGCGGCGGCCGACGCACCGGGCCCGCCCCTCACCTCCCGGCCGGCGCCGCCACCCGCCCCGCCGTGTCGAAGTCCCGCAGCGCCCGGGCCAGCCGCTCGGACTGCATGCCCGAGGCGAGCGTCCGGGCGAGCGCCGCGGTCCGGGCCGCCTCCCGCTGGTCGCCGAGGCGCCGGTGGGTCTCGGCGAGGCGGACCATCAGCAGCGCCTTCGACCGGGCCCGGCCGGCCCCGAGGCCCGCGACGGCCTCCGCGAGCAGCGCCTTGGCCAGCCGGTACTGGCCGAGCGCCAGGCGCCCCTCCCCCACCATCCCGGCGAGGTCGGCGCGGGCCTCGGCCGTGCCGGGCACGCCGTCGAGCTCGGCGAAGGCCCTGGCGGCGGCCCGCTCGGTCCGTTCCGCCTCGCCCCGGCGTCCGTGCGCGCGGGCGATCCGGCCGAGCTGGCGGGCCCGCCCGACGGGGCTCAGCGCGGCGGCGTGGACGGTCAGGGCCCGGTCGAGGGCGTCGACGGCGTCCAGGCCCCGCCCGCCCGCGCCCTGCGGGGCGAGCGCCACCAGGGCGCCGAGCACGGCGACGCCCAGCCGGGGCTCACCGCTGACGTGGGCGGCGCGCAGCGCGGCGACGAAGGCCCGCTGGGCGGCCGCGTCGTGGCCGAGGTCGTAGGCGGCCCAGCCGGCCAGCCGGGCGAGCCGGCTGGCCGTGCCGTAGAGCTCGCGGCCGAGCCGTTCGTCGTACGCGCCGAGCTCCAGCAGCTTGGCCACCATGGCGAGTTCGGCGCGGGTGGGGCCGAGGACGAGGCCGCCGCCGCAGGAGCGTTCGAGCCGCTGCTTGCTGCGGTAGGAGAGGCCGAGGTCGCCGACCAGGCCGGGGTCGATGCGCAGGGCCCCCTCGCCGCCGCCGACGGGTGGCGGCGGGGAGGCGAGCCGTTCGGCGGCCTGGTCGAGGTCGGCGCCGCGGAAGAGGTCGGTGAGGCGGACCGGTCCGGCGTCGGTGGCGGCCTCGCGCAGCGCGGTCTGGGCGGTGTCGGCGGTCCACGGGTCGGTGAGCAGCCGGGGCGAGAGGATCTTGGCGCCGCGGTGGCCGCCCATCCGGCCCCAGAGCTGCTCGTAGGTGACGGCGATGCCGAGGGTGCGGCTGAGGACCTCGCAGACGGTCTGGTCGTGCGGGCTGCGCGGCACCATGCCGCGGTCGCGCCACTTGTAGGGGGCGGTGGAGCTGATGGCCAGGCCCGGCGGCAGGGCGAGGCTCACCTCGCGGGCGAGCCGTTCCGGACTCCAGCCGAGCTGGTGCAGTATCCGGGCCAGTTCCTCGTTCCGCCTTCGCTCCAGATCGGCCATGGCACGAAGGTAGCGGTCTTTCCGGGTCTCCCGCGGGTGGCATGAGCAGAACGACGAAGGGCCGCCTCCCTTTCGGGAGACGGCCCTCGACTGCTGTGGAGCTATGGGGAATTGAACCCCAGACCTCTTGCATGCCATGCAAGCGCTCTACCAACTGAGCTATAGCCCCTTGACCTGCGATGTCACCGGGGGCTTTCGGCCGTTTCCGTCCGGTTTCCCTCGGCGACATCGACTACTTTACACGGTCCCGGGGGTGCTCCACGAATCCGTTTCCCGCGGCCGCCGACCGGGCCGTGACCTGCGCGGTCCGCCGGCCGCCGCGGGCCCCGGACGGGTCGCCGTGAACCCGGTCGCTCCCGCCACCCCCGACCCGACCGGACGGACGCACCCCGACAACGCGAGAGGCCGCCACCCGAAGGGTGACGGCCTCTCCACTGCTGTGGAGCTATGGGGAATTGAACCCCAGACCTCTTGCATGCCATGCAAGCGCTCTACCAACTGAGCTATAGCCCCGCGACACGGGCTCCCCTGCCTGAACAGGATCGCTGGTGCGGAGTGGAGCTATGGGGAATTGAACCCCAGACCTCTTGCATGCCATGCAAGCGCTCTACCAACTGAGCTATAGCCCCGCACTCACCGGATCTCCCGCTTCCCTTCCGGGCCGCGTTCCTTCCCTGCGAACGAGGAAGACTCTAGCTGGTCAGGCCCGGAACTGCGAAATCCGCCCTCTCGGGGCCCTTCCGGGCCCCCTCCGTCCCACCCGTGACGCACCCGTCGCTCAGGTGTCGTCGCCGATCACCGGCTGCGGGAGCGTGCCCGCGTTGTGCTCCAGCAGGCGCCAGCCGCGCGCCCCCGAGCCGAGCACCGACCAGCAGCAGTTCGACAGTCCGCCGAAGCACTCCCACTGGGCGGGCTCCAGGTCGAGCAGCCGCCCGAGGATGGTGCGGATGGTCCCGCCGTGGCTGACCACCACCAGCGTCCCGTGCTCCGGCAGCTTGGCGACGGCCTCGAGCACCACCGGGACGGAGCGGTCGGCGACCTCGGTCGCCAGTTCGCCGCCGCCGCGCCGGACCGGCTCGCCGGCCGCCCAGGCCGCGTACTCCTCGGGGTAGCGCTCGCGGATCTCGGCGTTGGTCAGGCCCTGCCAGGAGCCCGCGTAGGTCTCCCGCAGGCCCTCGTGGTGCTGGACGTCGAGCCCGGTGACCTGGGCCAGCTCCTCTGCGGTGCGCCGGGCCCGGACGAGGTCGGAGGAGATCAGCAGGTCGGGCCGCAGGCCGGAGAGCAGCCGGGCCGCCCGCTGGGCCTGCAGGACGCCCTGCCCGGTCAGCTCGATGTCCGTGGTGCCCTGGAAGCGGGACTCGAGGTTCCAGGAGGTCTGACCGTGCCGCCAGAAGACGATGCGCGGGCCCCGCGCGTCCCGGCTCAGTGCAGGTCCTCGGGCTTGCCGAAGTCGTCCGCCGGGGCGACGGCGTTGCCGGCCCCGTCGGTGTGGGCGTCGGGGCGGTTGCGCGAGGCGACGGCGTCCTCGGGCAGGGGCAGCTCGGGGCAGTCCTTCCAGAGGCGGTCCAGCGAGTAGAAGGAACGCTCCTCGGAGTGCTGGACGTGGACGACGATGTCCAGGTAGTCGAGCAGGATCCAGCGGCCCTCGCGCTCGCCCTCGCGGCGCACCGGCTTGATGTCCAGCTGCTCGCGCAGCTGGTCCTCGATCTCCTCGGCGATGGCCCGGACCTGGCGGTCGTTGCCGGCGGAGGCGATCAGGAAGGCGTCGGTGATCGACAGCACCTCGCTGACGTCGAAGGCGATGATGTTGTGCGCGAGCTTGTCGGCCGCCGCCTGCGCGGCGACGGTGATGAGCTGCTGGCTGTGGTCGGTGACGGTCACGGTGTTCTTCCGGCTCGGCGGCTTGGGTGCCCCCGGCGCTCGGCCGGGGGTGCCTTCCAGGATCTCACGCCGCCGAGGCGGCCCCGGAACGCTTTTCCGGGGCCGCGCCGCCGCCCGCCGGGCCCGCCCGGGCCGGGCCCGGGGCGGGGTCCGGCCCGGGCGTCCCCGCCCTACTGGTTCTTCGGCGGCTGGTAGTCCTTGCCGAGCACCACCACGAGGTCCGCGTTCTGGGCGTCCCCGACCTTCTTCGCCGCGGTGTCCGGCAGGCCGAGACTGGTCGCCAGCGACTTCGCCGCGGCCTGCCGGGCGTCGTCGGTGTAGCGGATCTCACTGGTGGCCTGCGGGGCGGTCTTGGAGCCGCCGGGGATGAAGGTCAGGCCGGAGTTGACCACCTGGACCTGTGCGGCGGCGGCCGCCTGGTCGTTCCCGGTGGCGTCCTGGATCGAGACCCGGGCCGGGGCCTCGCCGGAGGCCGCGGACTTCACGGTGCCGCCGAGCACGTCCTTGACCTGCTTGCCCGCGGTGGCCTCGTCCAGGCCGCCGTCCGGCTTGACGGTCAGCGCGGTGGTGCCGAGGTGGCCGTCCTTCGCCTGCTGGGCGAGCTGGGCGAGCACCCCGGCGAGGGCGTCCTCGGGCAGCGAGGGGTCGAGCACCGCGTTCATCCGGTGCACGTCGTCCTTGGCGTCCTTCAGCTCGGTGGGCATGGTGCGCAGGACCGCGTCCATCACCTGCCCGAAGCGGGCCAGCTGGGCGTCGCGGTTCTCCCCCTGCGCCTGCAGGGTGGCGTAGGCGACCGCGGCCTTTCCGTTGAGCATGGTGTTCTTGCCCGCCGCGGAGAGCAGCTTGCCGTCCGGCTTGCCGCCCTCGTGGGTCTCGGCGTTGGTGTCCACGCGGACTCCGCCGAGCTGGGAGACCAGCATCTCCAGGTACGGGGTGTCCAGGCGCCAGGTGCCGGCGACCGGGGCCCCGAGCACGGTGGACAGGCCGTCGCGGGTGGCCGAGGCGCCCATGCTGTCCATGGCCTGGCCGACGGTGGTGACCGGCGGGTCGCCGGGGCCGGGCAGGCGCAGGGTGTCGGGCAGCAGCAGGACGGTGCCCTTCTTGCCGGTGACGTCGTTGACCAGCAGCGCGCTGGAGACCTTGCCCTGCAGGTCGCGCAGGTGCACCACGTTGACCTGGCGCGGGCCGGCCGCGCTCGCCGCGGTCTGCTTGTCGCCGGTGAACCAGAGGTAGCCGCCGGTGCCGGCCGCCGCGAGGGCCACCACCACGCCGAGGCCGATCAGCCGGTTGCGCAGCTTGCGGCGGCGCTCGGCGCGCACCTCGCTGCGGGACTCGGCGAACTTCAGCCAGTCGATGACGTCCTCGGTCTCCTCTGCCTCTTCGTCGACGAAGGTGAACTCGCCCGTGGGGTAGTCGTCCTTGGACGCCTTCGAGCCGGCCTTGCCGGCCCGGGCCCCGCCGACCATCTCGGACGGCGGCTCGGGCTTGGCCGGGGCCGCGGCGGGCTTGGGCGCGCGCGGGCGCGGCGGCGCGGGGGCCGGGGGCTCGGCGGTGACGGCCGGTCCGGGTCGCTGCCCGGGCCGGGCCCCGGGCTCGGGCTCGGGTTCGGCCACCGCCGGGGCGGCCGGGTAGGCCTGCTGCTGGTAGCCGTCGTAGCCGTACTGCTGGTCCTGGTAGCCGTAGCCGCCCTGCTGCTGGTACGCCTGGCCGGCCTGTCCCGGCTGCACGGGCTGTCCGTACGGGTCGTACTGCTGCTCGTACTGGTCGTACTGCTGCGGCTGCTGCTGGTACGCCTGGTACGGCTGCTGCTGGTAGGGCTGCTGCTCCTGGTAGCCGTAGGCGTCCTGGGAGTACACCGGCTGCCCGTACTGGTCGTACTGCTGCGGCTGCTGGTACGCCTGGTACGGCTGCTGGTACTGCCCCGTCGACCACTCCTCCGGCTGCTGGTGCTGCTGGCCGCCGCTGCGATCACTCACGCCCGCTCCTGGTCAGGTCCGGTGCGGCGCGTACAGCGCCCGCTTGTCGATGTAGCGGACCACGCCGTCCGGGACGAGGTACCAGACCGGTTCGCCCTTGGCGACCCGGTTGCGGCAGTCCGTGGAGGAGATGGCCAGCGCCGGGACCTCCACCAGGGAGACCCCGCCCACCGGAAGCCCGGCGTCCGACAGAGTGTGCCCCGGGCGGGTGCATCCGATGAAGTGGGCGAGCGAGAAGAGCTCCTCGGAGTCGCGCCAGGACAGGATCTGGGCGAGCGCGTCGGCACCGGTGATGAAGAAGAGGTCGGCGTCCGGGTGCATGGCGTGCAGGTCGCGCAGGGTGTCGACGGTGTACGTCGGGCCCTCGCGGTCGATGTCGATCCGGCTGACCGAGAACTGCGGGTTCTCGGCGGTGGCGATGACCGTCATCAGGTAGCGGTCCTCGGCCGGGGTGACCTGGCGGTCGCTCTTCTGCCACGGCTGCCCGGTCGGGACGAAGACCACCTCGTCCAGGTGGAACGCGCTCGCCACCTCGCTGGCGGCGACCAGGTGGCCGTGGTGGATCGGGTCGAAGGTTCCGCCCATCACGCCGAGGCGCTTCTTCACCGGTTCCGGTCCGCCGGGATTCCCGGCCTGCTCTCCCATGCCGCCACACCTTACGCGACGCCCGTTACGGTGCGGGAACGCCCGGGTGGGGGTCCTCCGCAGACGCCTCGGGGAGCGTCCGGCGCACGGGCCGGACGCCCCCCGGGCGGCGTCGGGACGGGCTCAGCGGTCCCGGTTGAAGCGGGTGGTGACGAAGAGCAGGAGCAGCAGGATGAACAGTGCGGCGCCACCCGTCAGGTACGGGTTGAGGCTGTCGTGGTTGCCCCCCTCGCCCTCGGCGAGCAGGTTCAGGACGGGGAGTGCGGCGGCAGTGTTCATGGTCGGCGTGACCTTCTCGGCTCGGGTGAACGGACCTGGGGTTCTTCCGGGCCGGTGAGGGCCCACCCGTCATCGTACGGGGGGTCACACCGCAACCGCTCGGCGGCCCACCGCCGCTGACCGGGGGTGAGCCCCACCGGGGCGGGCAGCAGGTCCGACGCGCCCCGGGCGGGGCCCCGCGGGGCCTCAGTTGCCGCGGAAGGCGCGCGCCATGATCCAGACCAGCAGGCCGACGCCGACGAACGACGCCACCACGATGATCCGCAGGAAGATACCCGGGCCGGCCTCGTTCGAGATGGGCGTGGCCAGGCTGACAAGCGCGTCGGTGGACATCTGCGGGCTCCTCGAACTGCTCGGTACCGCGGCCGGGTCCGGTCTCGGTTCTCCAGGGCATTCAGGGTAGACCGGCCTCACACCGGCGGCCCCCACCGGCCCCCGCGCCGCGCCCGGTCCGGCTCCTGGTGCCCGCCCGGCCCGGGTACGCGTGCCCGCCCGGGGACGAGTACGCAACCACGGACGTTGCAGATTCAGTCGTTGAAGGAGCACAGCAGCGGGGGGCCGGCCGCCGGGCCGGGGCCGCCGTCGACCAGGAGGTACCCGGACCATGACCGACCCGACCGTGAAGACCCCCAGCCGGCGCCGCCAGCGCTTCGCCGGCATCTCCACCCGTGCCTGGGAGCACCCGGCGGACCGGTCCGCCCTGGTCGCCCTGCGCAAGCTGACCGGCTTCGACGACGTGCTGAAGAAGCTCGCCGGGCTGGTCTCCGAGCGCTCGATCCGGCTGATGTTCCTGGCCACCGCCGTGAAGACCTCCGAGCGCCAGTTCCCCGAGCTGTACGACATGGTGCGCGACGCGGCCTACGTGCTCGACCTGGAGAAGGTCCCGGACCTGTACGTGACCCAGGACCCGACGGTCAACGCGTACTGCATCGGCATCGACACCCCGGTCATCGTGATCACCAGCGGCCTGGTCGACCTGATGGACGAGGAGGAGCTGCGCTCGGTCATCGGCCACGAGGTCGGCCACGCGATGTCCGGCCACGCCGTCTACCGGACGATGCTGATGATCCTCACCAACATCGCCACCCGGGTCGCCTGGGTGCCGCTCGGCAACCTGGCGATCATGGCGGTCGTCACCGCGCTCAAGGAGTGGTTCCGCAAGGCGGAGCTGTCCAGCGACCGCGCGGGCCTGCTCGCCGGGCAGGACCTCCAGGCGTCCATGCGGGCCCTGATGAAGCTGGCCGGCGGGCACGACCTGGCCGAGCTGAACGTCGACGCCTTCCTGGAGCAGGCCGAGGAGTACGAGAAGGCCGGGGACCTGCGCGACGGCGTGCTCAAGCTGCTCCAGGTGCTGCCGCAGAGCCACCCGTTCGCGGTGGTCCGGGTCGCCCAGCTGAAGAAGTGGGCCGAGAGCGAGGACTACCGCTCGATCCTGGCCGGCGCCTACCCGCGCCGGGCGGACGACCCGAACACCTCGGTCGGCGAGCAGTGGAAGGCCGCCGCCGACCACTACACGTCCTCGGTGAAGGACAGCAAGGACCCGCTGATGGGCCTGATCCGGGACGTCGCCGGAGGTGCCGCGAACGTCGGCGGCAAGCTCCGCGACACCTTCACGGGCGCCGCCCGCCCGTCCGCCGCCCCGCGCGAGGACGGCGAGGACCGCGGCAAGGGCTGACCCGCCCGCCCGTCGACGGCCGGTGCCCCTGGGCGCCGGCCGTCGCCGTACCCGGGCGGAGAGGAAGGCCGCCGTACCCGGGCGGAGAGGAAGGCTCGTACCCGCGCGGGGAAGCCCGGACCCCGCCGCGGCGGAGAGGAAGCCCCGGCCACGGGCGGCGCGAAGCCCCCGGACGCCGGGGGAAAGCCCCCGGGAGCCGTGCCTCAGCCGCCCGCCAGCACCCCGCAGACCTGCCACGCCGGGTGCGCGTGGTTGCCCGGGTCGATCGCCGCCGGTGCCGGGACCTGGGTGCCCTGCGCGGTCGCGAGCACCGGCTGCAGGAACCCGGCCATCGAACCGCTGCAGGGCTGGGGGCCGGCCTGGATGACCGAGTCCACCAGCCTCAGCTGCGCCGAGGCGAGGTCGACCCGGTCGAACTGGAAGGTCAGCTGCCGCCGCACGGTCTCCAGGGTCACCGGCGCGCCGGCCGGGGCTCCGGCCGCCTTCAGCGCGTAGACGAAGGTGTGGTCGGTGGTGATCTGCAGGGTGCCGCTGTCCGCCTCGTCGATCCGCATCGCGCCGGTCACCTTGACGGAGTCCGCGGCGAGCGCGACCTGTGCCGGGTCGAAGCGGACCAGCCAGCCGGTGAGCGCGTGGTGCCGGTCGTCGACGGGCTGGGCGACGCTGGTGTCGAACTGGGCCTGCTCCCCCGGGGTCACGAAGGCCCGCACGTCGTCGGTGGCGCCCTGGACGAGGGTGCCCGGAGCGAGCGACGAGGCGACCAGGTAGCGCTGGACGGTGTCGAGCGCCTTGGTGACCTCGACCCGGCTGAAGTGCTCGGTGGCGGCCCCGCTCGGGGTGCCCAGGCCGATCGCACCGTCGCTGTAGCCGACCGGCAGCGCGGCGAACGGATCGGCCGGATCGGCGACCGGTCTGACCGCCGCGGCGGGGCTCAACGCGACCAGACTGACGGTCAGTTGACTGCCCTCGGGCCGGGCCGAGATCCGGTTCGGCGAGCTGACCCCGAAGTACACCGCGGCCCCGAAGGCCAGCAGGATGAGCAGCAGCAGGGCGAGCGCCTGCCGCGGGACGGTGCCCAGCGGACCGAGCCGCACCCGGGCCCGGGTGGCCTTCCCGAAGGACCCGGCCAGCCGCTCCCGGGCGGACAGCTCCTGGATCCGGGCAGCCCGGACGAACGATTCGTCGAAAACGACGGACCGGTATTCGTCCTCGTTGCCGGAACCACCGTCGGGCGTACCCTCCGGAGGTTCTCGCGGGTCACCCATGACACCAGGGTAAGGCGGATCCGGGCCGCTCCACGAGGGTGCTCACACAGATTCCCGGGAGCGCTCCGTGACCACCCGCCCCGACCCGCACCGCCGCTACGACGTCACCCCGCGGGTGCGGTGACCACGAGCGACGGCTCGGCCGGCGCGGGTCGCGGGTCCGTCCCCGCGCTGCTGCTGCCGGACTCGGGGCGCCGGGGCGCGCCGGCCGGCCCGCCCACGCCCTGGTAGATCGCCGCGACGGCGACCGCCACCAGGCTCACGCCCATGATCACGGCGAGGATCCAGGCCACCGGCCGGTGCCAGCGCTGCTGCGCCACGTACCGTCCGCGCCCGCGCAGCGGGTCGGCACCCCGCCCGCCCCGGCGGCGGCCCTGGCGGCCGGTCGCCCGGCCCGGGCCCGACCAGGGGTCGGGGTAGTGGTGGTCGTCGTCGAGTCCGCTCGGGTACGGGCGCAGCTCCAGCGGCAGCCCGTCCCCGGCCGTGACGTCATACCCCCAGCCCGGGCCCGCGGAGTCCGGCTCGAACCGGGCCTCGGCGGCGGCGAGCTGCCGCTCCTTGGCCGTCGGCTCGTGCACGGCGGCGGACCGGACGAAGGCCTCATCGAAGACCACGGTGGCGAACTCGTCGTCCGCACCACCGTGGTCGGCGCCGTCGGGGTACGGCAAGCCCCCCACATCCTCAGCCACGGATTCAGCGTATTACCGGGCGGGCGATTTGTCTGTGGCTCCTCGCAGTTGGTCCGTCGCCCGTGTGACGCGGGGCGCTCCGGGCCGGGTCAGCCGGCGTCCGCGGCCCCGCCGACGGTCTGCGTCGCCTCGCCCCGCACGTGCCCGTCACCAGTGACGATGTACTTGGTGCTGGTCAGCTCGGGCAGGCCCATCGGGCCGCGGGCGTGCAGCTTCTGGGTCGAGATCCCGATCTCCGCGCCGAAGCCGAACTCACCGCCGTCGGTGAAGCGGGTGGAGGCGTTGACGGCGACGGTGGTCGAGTCGACCAGCTGGGTGAACCGCCGGGCGGCGGCCTGCGAGGTGGTGACGATGGCCTCGGTGTGGCCGGAGGACCAGCGGCGGATGTGCTCCACCGCGGCGTCCAGCGAGGGCACCACGGCCGCCGCCAGGTCGTAGGAGAGGTACTCGGTGCCCCAGTCCTCGTCGGTGGCGGGCACCGCGGTGACGCCGGTGCCCTCGGCGGCCTTGAGCACCGCGTCGTCGCCGTGCACGGTGACCCCGGCCTCGGCGAGGGCGGCCAGCGCGAGCGGCAGGAAGGCGTCCGCGACGTCCTGGTGGACCAGCAGCGTCTCGGCGGAGTTGCAGACGCTGACCCGCTGCGCCTTGGAGTTCAGCAGGATGCCGACGGCCATCGCCAGGTCGGTCCGCGCGTCCACGTAGACGTGGCAGTTGCCGGTGCCGGTCTCGATCACGGGGACGGTCGAGCCCTCGACCACGGCGCGGATCAGCGAGGCGCCGCCGCGCGGGATGAGCACGTCGACGAGGCCTCGGGCGCGCATCAGCTCCTGGACGGACTCCCGGCTCTCTCCCGGCACCAGCTGGACGGCGTCGGCGGGCAGTCCGGCGGCGGCGACGGCGTCCCGCAGGACGGCGACCAGCGCGGTGTTGGAGCGGTAGGCGGAGGCCGAACCGCGCAGCAGTACGGCGTTGCCGGACTTGAGGCAGAGGGCCGCGGCGTCCACGGTCACGTTCGGCCTGGCCTCGTAGATGATGCCGACCACGCCGAGCGGCACCCGTACCTGGCGCACGTCCAGGCCGTTGGGCAGCGTGTAGCCGCGCAGCACCTCGCCGACCGGGTCGAGCAGGCCGACGACCTGCCGCACGTCGGCGGCGATCGCGGCGATCCGCTCGTGGTCGAGGCTCAGCCGGTCGATCACCGACTCGGCGGTGCCGGCCTCGCGGGCCCGGGCCACGTCCTCGGCGTTGGCCGCGGTGATCTCGGCGCTGCGGGCCACCAGCGCGTCCGCGATCGCCAGCAGCGCGGCGTCCTTCGCCCGGCGCGGCAGCGGGGCGATCGCGGCGGCGGCCTCCCGGGCTCGGCGCGCTACGGCGAGGACGGGGCTGTCGGCGGTGGCGAGGTCGCTGGTCATGCGCCCAGGGTAGCGACTGCGCCGGCCGTGCCGGTCCGCCGTTTCGCCATCCGAACGCCGGGCCGGACGCACCCCGCCGCAGCCGGCCGGCGCGCGCCGGCCGGGCCACGCGATCACCCCGCCCGGACGCACCGCGCCCGGACCCACCGCACCCGCCGCCCGCCCGGCGCCCGCCCGGCGCTCAGTACGGGTGCACGCCCCCCAGGTGCGGCGACGGCTCGCCGAATCCCTCCGCCACCCGCTTGTGGTACGTCGCCCGGTCGACCACCTCCAGGCCGACGATCTCCCACGGCGGCAGGTTGGCGGTGAGCTTGTGCTCGCCCCACAGCCGCAGCGCGATCGCCGCCGCGTCGTGCAGGTCCCGGGCCTGCTCCCAGTACCGGATCTCCGCGTGGTCGGCGGCGTAGCGCGCGGTCAGGAAGAACGAGTGGTCGTGCGCCAGCCGCTCCAGCGAGGCCCGCAGCGAGGACAGCGGGGTCACCTGCCCGGACACGCTCAGCACCACGTGCCAGAGCCGGGCCTGCTCGGGCACGGTGGGCGGCTCCCCCTCGTCGGCGCGCTGCGCCGGCGGCCTGCGCACCCCTCGGGGCCCCTGCGGCGGCGGACCGGCCGGCTGCGCGGGGGCGTCCCCGCGTCCGCCGTCGATGCTGGTGAGCCGCCGGCCCGCGGTCCCCGCGGTCAGCGCCGTCTCGCGCCTGCGTTCCACCGGCGGCCTCCTGTTCGGCGATGTCGTGTCGTCCCCCCGCACCGGTCCCGTCGGCCCTCGGCCGACCGGTCCGGCTGCACCCCTCCTCGCCCGCGGCCGGGCCGCTCCCCCTGCGGAGCGGCCCGCCGACCGCGCTCCGCCGGCCGGCCGGTGCCGGCGCGTGGGCCGGTCAGCCGCGCAGAACGACCAGGTCGTCGCGGTGGACGACCTCGCGCTCGTACGCGGCGCCGAACTCCTGGGCCAGGTCGCGGGTGGACCGGCCGAGCAGGCGGGGCAACTCCCTCGCATCAAAGTTGACCAGTCCACGAGCCACGATGTGGCCGTTTTCGGCAAGAAGGTCCACCGGATCACCCGCGGCGAACTCCCCGTCGACCTTGGTGACCCCGGCCGGGAGCAGGGAGGCGCCGCCCGAGACGACCGCCGTGACGGCGCCCGCGTCCAGGTGCAGGGCCCCGCGCGGGCTGCTCGCGTGGGCGAGCCAGAGCATCCGGTCGGAGGTGCGGCTGCCGGTGCGCAGGAACAGGGTGCCGGTGGGCCGGCCGGCCAGCGCGTCGGCGGCGTGGCTGGCGGCGGTGAGCACCACCGGGATGCCCGCTCCGGTGGCGATCCGGGCCGCCTCGACCTTGGTGACCATGCCGCCGGTGCCGACGCCCGCCTTGCCCGCGCTGCCGATCTCGATGCCGTCGAGGTCGTGCGGGCCGCTCACCCGGTCGATCCGGCTGGTGCCGGGGCGGGAGGGGTCGCCGTCGTAGAGCCCGTCGACGTCGGAGAGCAGCACCAGCAGGTCGGCCCGGACGAGGTGGGCGACCAGGGCCGCGAGCCGGTCGTTGTCGCCGAACTTGATTTCGGCGGTGGCGACGGTGTCGTTCTCGTTGACGACCGGCATCGCGCCCATCGCGAGCAGCTGGTCGAGGGTGCGGTAGGCGTTGCGGTAGTGGGCGCGCCGGCTGGCGTCCTCGGCGGTGAGCAGGACCTGGCCGACCCGGATGCCGTAGCGGGCGAAGGAGGCGGTGTAGCGGGCGACCAGCAGGCCCTGACCGACGCTGGCGGCGGCCTGCTGGCGGGCGAGGTCCTTGGGGCGCTTGTCGAGGCCGAGCGGCGCGAGCCCGGCGGCGATGGCGCCGGAGGAGACGAGGACCACCTCGGGCGCGTCCGGGCGGGCCCGCACCTTGGCCAGCGCGTCCACCAGGGCGTCGACCCGGTCGGCGTCCAGGCCGCCGGCCGCCGTGGTGAGTGAGGAGGAGCCGACCTTGACGACGATCCGCCGCGCGGTCAGCACCTCCTGCCGCAGTGAGTCCTCGCTCATCTCGCTGTACGCCCTTCCGGTGTGGTGCTGGTGCGGCGGGCCGGGCCCGGCCGTCGCCTCCGAAATCTACGCGATCCGCGCAGGTCGCCCTCCGGTTGTTTCACCGGCTGGACCCGTCCCGGTCACGGCCTCGCCACAGCGCGGCCGGCAATCCGGATGGCTGGTATGGTCCCTGACCGCAAGCCAGATCGGGGGACGGCTTCTTGCCCGCTGAACCCATTCGTCTTCGACTCTCGTGTCATCGGGCGGCACCGCAATGGGCAGGCCGGCAACGGTTCGCGGTCGCGCGCCCAGGAAAGCGCACCATGCGTACGTACACCACCAAGCTCACCGTCGCCGCCCTGGCGGCGGCCACCGCGCTGTCGCTCGCGGCCTGCGGCCCGGACAACGCGGACACCCCGGCGGGGACGGGCGGCGCCACGGGCGCGGCCCCGGCCCAGACCGGCGCGGCGACCGGCGGCGCGGCCACCGGCGGTGCCGCGACCGGGGGTGCCGCCACGGGCGGCGCGGCCGGCGGCTCGACCGCGGCCCCGACCGGCGCGACCGGCGGCGCGGCCACGGGCGGCGCGGCCACCGCCGGTGCCACGGGCGGGGCGGCCACGGCCGGCGGGACCGGCGGCGCGGCCACCGGCGGCGGCGCGGGCGGCGGCAAGCTGCCGCAGGCCGGCACCGCGGTGAAGTTCGGCCAGCCCGCCACCGTCGACTTCGCCGACAAGACCTTCAACGCCGCGGCCAAGCTGGAGATCACCGTCACCGGCGTGACCCCCGGCTCGCTCAAGGACTTCCAGGACGCCAAGGCCCCCACCACGGGCCTGGACGGCCGGGCGATCTACTACGTCAGCTGGACGATGAAGAACCTCGGGGACTCCAAGCTGACCTTCGCGGCGCCCAACTCCAAGTTCAAGGTCTACGACGCCTCGGGCGGCACCGCCAGCTTCGCCAACCCGACCGGCTCCACCCCCGTCGCCAAGTGCACCACCCCGAGCTTCTCGGGTGCCACCAAGGGCGTCGAGTTCAAGGGCTGCGACATCGTCAGCTTCCCGGCCGGCGGCGTCCCGGCGATGGTCGGCTACGGCGACTCGACCGACATCACCAAGGTCCAGGCGGCCTGGACGAAGTGACGTCCCGCCGGCGCTGAACACGCGAGCGGCCCCCGCCACCCGGACGGGTGGCGGGGGCCGCTCGCGGCTGCGCGGACTCAGTCCTCGTCGTCACCCTCGATGGCGGCCTGGCGGCCGCTGGAGAGCGCCTCGAAGGCGAGGAACTCGGCCTCGGCCGCGTCCCGGCCCTTCTGCTTCTCGCGGCGGCGGTCGACGGCCGGGCGCGGGTTCTCGAAGCGGTGGTCCTCGCCGCGGCGGCCGAGCATCTCGGCGCCGGCGGCCATGGTCGGCTCCCAGTCGAAGACCACGGCGTTGTCGTCCGGGCCGATGATGACGGTGTCGCCCTCGTGGGCGCCGACCTTCCAGAGCCGGTCCTCGACGCCGAGGCGGGCCAGCCGGTCCGCCAGGTAGCCGACGGCCTCGTCGTTGGAGAAGTCGGTCTGGCGGACCCAGCGCTCCGGCTTGCTGCCGCGGATGCGGTAGGCGCCGTCCTCCTCGGTGATGGTGAAGCCGGCGTCGTCCACGGCGACGGGCCGCAGCACGATCCGGGTCGACTCCTCGACGGGCTTGGCGGCCCGCGCCTCGGCGACGATCTGGGCCAGCGCGAAGCTCAGCTCGCGCAGGCCCTTGCGGGAGGCCGCGGAGACCTCGAAGACGCGGTAGCCGCGCTCCTCCAGGGACGCCCGGGTGAGGTCGGCGATGTCCTGGCCGTCCGGCACGTCCACCTTGTTGAGCGCGACCAGGCGCGGCCGGTCCTCGAGACCGCCGTACTGGGCCAGCTCGGCCTCGATGGTCTCCAGGTCGGTCAGCGGGTCGCGGCCCGGCTCCAGGGTGGCGCAGTCCAGCACGTGCACCAGCACCGAGCAGCGCTCGACGTGCCGCAGGAACTCCAGGCCGAGCCCGCGGCCCTGGCTGGCGCCGGGGATCAGGCCGGGCACGTCGGCGATGGTGTAGACGGTGTCGCCGGCGGTGACCACGCCCAGGTTGGGGATCAGGGTGGTGAACGGGTAGTCCGCGATCTTCGGCTTGGCGGCGGAGAGCACCGAGATCAGCGAGGACTTGCCGGCGCTCGGGTACCCCACCAGGGCCACGTCGGCGACGGACTTGAGCTCCATGACGATGTCACGGGCCTCACCGGGTTCGCCGAGCAGCGCGAAGCCGGGCGCCTTGCGGCGGGCCGAGGCGAGCGCGGCGTTGCCGAGGCCGCCGCGGCCGCCCTGGGCGGCGACGAAGCTGGTGCCGTGGCCGACCAGGTCGGCGAGCACGTTGCCGCTGCGGTCCAGCACCACGGTGCCGTCCGGCACCAGCAGGACGAGGTCCTCGCCGTCCGCACCGGTGCGGTTGCCGCCCGCGCCGGGCTTGCCGTTGGTGGCCTTGCGCTTGGGCGAGTGGTGGTACTCGAGCAGGGTGGTGATCTGGGCGTCCACGGTGAGGATGACGCTGCCGCCCTCCCCGCCGTTGCCGCCGTCCGGGCCGCCGAGCGGCTTGAACTTCTCGCGGTGCACGGAGGCGCAGCCGTGGCCCCCGTTACCCGCGGCGACGTGAAGTTCGACGCGGTCCACGAAGGTGGTCATGGGTGTGCCTCCAGTACGGATGAGTCTGCTTCTACCTGCGTAAAGCATGAAGGGTGGACCGGAACATTCCGGCCCACCCTTCATTGTGAGTCTGGTGTGACTCAGGCCTCGGAGGCCACGATGTTGACGACCTTGCGGCCGCGACGGGTGCCGAACTGCACCGCACCGGCGGTCAGCGCGAACAGCGTGTCGTCGCCGCCACGGCCGACGCCCGCACCCGGGTGGAAGTGGGTGCCGCGCTGGCGGACGAGGATCTCGCCGGCGGAGACGACCTGGCCGCCGAAGCGCTTCACGCCGAGGCGCTGGGCGTTCGAGTCACGGCCGTTACGGGTAGAGCTTGCGCCCTTCTTGTGTGCCATTTTCGGCTATCCCCTTACTTGCTGACCGAGTCGATGCTGGTGATGCGCACCGCGGTGTGCTTCTGACGGTGACCCTGGCGACGGCGGTAGCCGGTCTTGTTCTTGTAGCGCAGGATGACGATCTTGTCACCCTTGGTCTGGTCGACCACCTCGGCGTGGGCCTTCACGCCGGCGAGGACCCACGGGTCGGAGGTGACGGCCTCGCCGTCGACGACCAGGATGGTCGAGAGCTCGACCGAGTCACCCGGCTTGGCCTCGATACGGTCGATCTCCAGCACGTCGCCGACGGCGACCTTGTGCTGGCGGCCGCCTGCGCGAACGATCGCGTACATGCGGTACCTGCTTTCCTTGCTCGGTCGGAACTCCCGACGCCAGCCACCTGGGTACGGACACAGAGGCCTCTCCCCTCGGAACCGCGCGGACGCGGCCACCTCGGGAAGGTGATGTGCTCGGGAGCGTGGCGTAGACACGCCGAGGGTCAAGAATACGGACCGCCCGCCCGGGGGGCAAACCGGCCCGTACGGCCCGGGGCGGGAAGGGTCCCGCCCCGGGCCGGGGCACTACTCGGCGGCCGTATCACCTTCGGCCGCCGCGGCCTTCTTGGCCGCCGCGCTCGTCCGCTTGGTGGCGGTCTTGCGGGCGGTGGTCTTCTTGGCCGCCGCGGTCGTCTTCTTGGCGGCGGTCTTCTTCGCAGCGGTCTTGCGGGCGGCCCGCTTCTTGGGCGCCGGCGCCTCCTCCGCGGACTCCTCGACCGCGGACCCCTCGACCGCGGCCTCGGCGGCGGGGGCCTCGACGGCCTCCGTCTCCGCGACGGCCTCGGCCTCGGTCTCCGCGACCTCGACGGCCTGCGGCTCCTCGGCGGCGGGGGTCTCGGCCGCGGGGGCCTCGACCGCCTCCACGGGCTCGGCGGCCGGGGCGGCGGCCTCCAGGGCCGCCTCCAGCGCCGCGTCGGCCCGCGCCTGCAGCACCACGATCTCGGCACCGCCCGGCGTACCGGCCGGAGCCGTCGCCTTGCGCACCGCGCGGCGGCGGGTGCGGCCGGCCGGGGCCGCCGTGACGGCCGGGATCTCGACCAGGTCCGGCTGGGCCGCCGGGGCCTCGGCCGGCTCCTCGGTGCCCGGGACCTCCAGGGCCAGCTGGCCCTCGATCTCCTCGCGCACCGGCTCGACCGCGAGCTCGGCCTCGACCTCGGCCTCGGTCACCGCGGCCTCGACGGCCTGCGGCTCCTCGTGGGCCGCCCCGCCCTTGCCCCGGCGGCGGCGCTTGCCGCTGCCCGCGGCCGGCTCGCCGGCCGGCGCGGCCGGGGTGTGGACGTGGGTGCTCGGCTGCTCCATGTGGACGATCACGCCGCGGCCGTTGCAGTGCACGCACGGCTCGGAGAAGGACTCCAGCAGGCCCTGGCCGACCCGCTTGCGGGTCATCTGGACCAGGCCCAGCGAGGTGACCTCGGCCACCTGGTGCTTGGTCCGGTCCCGGCCCAGGCACTCCAGCAGGCGGCGCAGCACCAGGTCGCGGTTGGACTCCAGCACCATGTCGATGAAGTCGATCACGATGATGCCGCCGAGGTCGCGCAGCCGCAGCTGGCGCACGATCTCCTCGGCCGCCTCGATGTTGTTCCGGGTGACCGTCTCCTCCAGGTTGCCGCCCTGGCCGACGAACTTCCCGGTGTTGACGTCGATGACGACCATCGCCTCGGTGCGGTCGATCACCAGCGACCCGCCGCTGGGCAGCCAGACCTTGCGGTCCAGCGCCTTCATCAGCTGCTCGTCGATCCGGTAGGTGGCGAACACGTCCACCTCGGAGGTCCACCGCTGGAGCCGCTCGGCGAGGTCCGGGGCCACGTTGGAGACGTAGTCGTGGATGGTGTTCCACGCCTCGTCGCCGGAGACGATGACCTTGGTGAAGTCCTCGTTGAAGATGTCGCGGACGACCCGGACGGTCATGTCCGGCTCGCCGTACAGCAGCGCGGGGGCGTTGCCGGTCGCGGCCTTCTTCTGGATGTCCTCCCACTGCTGCTGCAGTCGCTGGACGTCGCGGGTCAGCTCCTCCTCGGAGGCGCCCTCGGCGGCGGTGCGCACGATGACGCCCGCGTCGTCCGGGACGATCTTCTTGAGGATCTGCTTCAGGCGGGCGCGCTCGTTCTCGGGCAGCTTGCGCGAGATGCCGGTCATCGAGCCCTCGGGCACGTACACGAGGTAGCGGCCGGGCAGCGAGATCTGGCTGGTCAGGCGGGCGCCCTTGTGGCCGATCGGGTCCTTGGAGACCTGCACCAGCACGGACTGGCCGGACTTCAGCACCGACTCGATCCGGCGCGGGCCGCCGTGGCCGCCCAGCGCGCCGAAGTTGACCTCACCGGCGTACAGCACCGCGTTGCGGCCCTTGCCGATGTCGACGAACGCGGCCTCCATCGACGGCAGCACGTTCTGGACCTTGCCCAGGTAGACGTTGCCAACGTACGAGGTGGCCTGCTCCTTGTTCACGTAGTGCTCGACCAGCACGCCGTCCTCGAGGACGCCGATCTGGGTCCGCTGGCCGTTCTGGCGCACCACCATGACGCGCTCGACGGACTCCCGGCGGGCCAGGAACTCGGCCTCGGTGATGATCGGCACCCGGCGGCGGCCCAGCTCGCGGCCCTCGCGGCGGCGCTGCTTCTTGGCCTCCAGACGGGTCGAGCCCTTGATGGACTGCACCTCGTCAGGGTCGAAGGACGGCTCGGTGGAGCGGCGGCGCGGCTCGCGCACCTTCACGACCGTGCGGACGCCGTCCTCGGTGGTCTCGGCGGTCTCGACGGCACCGGCCTCGCCGCTGCGGCGGCGACGGCGGCGACGGCGACGCGAGGAGGACAGGCCGGCGGCCAGGTCGTCGTCCTCGTCGCCCTCCTCGTCGGCGGTCTCGGCCGGCTCCTCGGCGGCGGGCTGCTCGGTCTCGAGGGCCTCGTTCTCGAAGTCCTCGGACTCGCCGCGGCGACGGCGGCGGCCACCCCGGCGGCGACGGCGCGACGGACGGCCGTCCTCCTCCCAGTCACCCTCGGTCTCCGGACCGGCGACGGGGGCCTCGACGACGGGCGCCTCGACGGCCGGCGTCTCGACCGGAGCCTCGGCGGCCTTCTCGGCGGCCTTCTCCGCGGCGCGCTCGGCCCGCTCGGCCTTCTCGGCGGCGCGCTCGGCGGCCTTCACGGCCCGCCCGCCCTTGGAGCGGGCCGGCGGCTGCACCCGCACCGAGGTGCGCACGCGACGGCGGCGGCCGACGCCGCTGTACTCGAACTCGTCCTCCTCGCGCTCGGCGACGGCCGGCTCCTCGGCCTGGGCCGGGGCGGCGGCGGCCGGCTGCTGCGGCTGGGCCGCGGGCTGCGCGACGTAGGGGGCCGGCTCCTGGAACACCGGGGCCTGGAAAATCGCGGTGGACGGGCGGACGGCACGGCGGCGCACCCGGCCGGTCGGCTCGGCGACCGGCGCCGGAGCGGGCTCGGGCTCGACGGCCGCGGCCTCCTCGACCGGCTCCTCCTCGGCGGCGGGCTCCTCGACCGGCGCCTCGACGACCGGCGCGGCCTCGACCACGCGGCGGCGACGGGCCCGGCGGGCCGGAGCCGCAGGGGCCTCCTCGGCCTCGGCGGCGGGCTCCTCGGCCGGCGCCGGGGCGGCGGCGGGCTCCTCGGCCGGGGTCTCGGCGGCGGCCGGCGTACCGGCGGGGGCCTCGGCACGCTTGCGGGTGCGACGGGCCCGGACGGGCTTCTCGGCCACCGGCTCGGCGGCCGGAGCGGCCTCGGCGGGCTCCTCGACGGCCTTCTCGGCCGCCTTGGCCGCCTTCGCCGCGGTCGGCTCGGCGGCGACGGCCTCGGCCGCCTCCGGGGTCCCGGCGGGGGCCTCGGCACGCTTGCGGGTGCGACGGGCCCGGACGGGCTTCTCGGCCACCGGCTCGGCGGCCGGAGCGGCCTCGGCCGCCGGGGCCCCGGCGGCGGGCGCCTCGGCCGGGACGACCGTCTCGGCGGCCTCGGTGGCCGCACCCTGCGGGGTGCCCGCGGGGCGGGACACCGCGCGACGGCGGCGGCGCGGCGGCGCCGCGGACGCGCCCTCGCCGCCGGTCGGGGCGGTTTCGTTCTGTTCCGTGGCCGCGGTCTGCTGCGGATCGGTGTTATCGAGCATGCGGGTGGATCTCCCGTCAGGCCCCCGGGCTCCGCATCCGGGCACGGCACGGCACGGGCGGCCGGCCGGCATCGCGACGATGCTCGGGCCGGACCCATTCACGGTGCCGCCGCGCGGACGCGAGGCCGCACAGGGGCTCGTAGTCTCGCTCGGCGCCCCGCCCTCGGCGGGGTGTCGAAAGTCTTCTGGTCTGACCAGTCTTCTGAGGTTTTCCCAAGCTGCGCCGTCCCCCAACCCCGGGTGGCTCCCGGACGGGGTTCCCGGGCCCACCGACCGTCCTGGTCGGCGGGCCGCAGGTGGCCGGCCTGTGCTGCGACGACGCTCGCTCCCCTGTGGGAGCCGCGGGAACCTGGAGGACCGTCGGGCCAGTGAGGCACTGGGCCCGGCCTCCGCCCGTCAGGCGGACGCGGCCCCGCGAACCCCGGCGGCCGTCAGCCGGCCGGGGCCGCGGCGCGGTCGAGCGCCAGCGGGTCGGTCACCGTGCCGGTCTCCTCGTCGAGCGGCCCCTGCGCCAGCCTGGTCACCTCTGCGGGGACCGGCGGCGCCAGGTCGGCCGTCGCACGGAGACCGGACAATACGTCGTCGGGTCGTACGGCGGGTGTGGCGTGTCGTACTACCAGCCGCAGTATCGCACAGGGACGGCCGGTCCGAACATCGCGGTCCGCTCCGGCGGCCGTGTCCGCACCGCCGTCGACCTGCGGCGGGACGAGGTCCAGCGCCGCCACGGCGCCGCGCGCGTCGAAGACCCGCACGCCGTTCTTGGTCGTGCGTTCGACCTCGACCCGCTCCTCGGCCAGGAACGCCTTGACCGCGCCGGCCGCCTCGTCCGGCTCGACGCCGTCCAGCCGGACCAGCCACTCGGAGGCCTCCAGGCGCTCCACGAAGTTCGGCGTCCGCACCTCGACCGCGTCGATCACGTCCAGGCCGAGCGGCAGCGACTCGTCCAGCTGCGCCCGCAGCTCCTCGGGGTCGCGCAGGGCGGCCAGACCGATCTCCAGGTACTCCGCCTCGCTCGCCACCCCGGTCGGGGCCGCGTTGGCGTAGGAGACCTTCGGGTGCGGGGTGAAGCCGGCCGAATAGGCCATCGGCACGGCGGACCGGCGAAGGGCGCGCTCGAAGGCGCGCTGGAAGTCGCGGTGGCTGGTGAAGCGGAGCCGGCCGCGCTTGGTGTAGCGGAGACGGATCCGCTGCACCGTCGGCGCGGGCGGCGGACCGTCGGGCGTACGGCGTGCCAGGGTCGCTCAGTCCTTAGTCAGTTGTCCCCGTCCGGCGCGGCGAACTGCCGCCACGGTCCGGACTCTGTCACCTCAAAGGGTACGCGCCCCGCCGCCCCCCTCGCTCCGCCCCTGGTCAGCCGTACGCCGACGACCCCCGGCCGGAGCGTTCCGGCCGGGGGTCGTCGGACCCGGGGACTACTTGTTGACGACGCTCAGCGGCAGCAGCTTCTTGCCGGTCGGGCCGATCTGGATCTCCGTCTGCATCTGGGGCTATATGGACACGGCCGTAAAACCGTCGATAGGTTCCCTGACATGGCAAAACGCTCCCGTACGGCGCGTGCCGTACAGCAGAAGGCGTACACAGTCGAAGCCGAATGGACCCCGGCAGATCTGGCGCTGCTGGAAGAGCTGAAGAGAGCCGAGACCGCCCTCCCCGCGGATGCGCCCCGCGCGCTGCTCTCGGTCCGGTTGTCCGTACTGACGGAGGACACCACCTCCCCCGTCCGCCAGGAGCTCGACCTCCGGCGGGAAGCTCTGAACCGGGGCTGCCGCGTGGTCGGCGTCGCCAGCGACCTCAACGTCTCCGCCACGAAGGTCCCGCCGTGGAAGCGGAAGCAGCTGGGCGAGTGGCTGAACGACCGGGCGCCGGAGTTCGACGTCCTCATGTTCTGGAAGCTCGACCGCTTCATCCGTCGCCTGTCCGACCTCAACACCATGATCGACTGGGCGTTGAAGTACGGGAAGAACCTGGTCTCCAAGAACGACCAGATCGATCTGACCACAGTCGTCGGAAAGATCATGGTCACGCTGATCGGCGGCATCGCCGAGATCGAGGCCAGCAACACCAGCACGCGCGTGGCGAGCCTGTGGGACTACGCGAAGACTCAGGGTGACTGGCTGGTGGGCAAGCCCACCTACGGATACGTCACCGGCGAGGACGAAACCGGAAAGGTCGTCCTCTATGTAGAGGAGGACGCCCAAAAGGCCCTGCACTGGTGCCGCCGTATGGCCAGGCGCGGAGTCCCCGCCACACGGATGGTCAAGGTCCTGAAGCGCTCGAAGCTGATGGGCGAGAAGCTCACGACCTCCACGCTGCTGAGCCGACTGCGCAACCCCGGCCTGAAGGGGTACCGCGTCGAGGTCGAGATGAAGGGACGAGCCCGCCGGTCGAAGCTCGTCCTGGACCAGAAGGGCAAGCCCATCAGGGTGGCACCGGGCATCTTCACGGACGACGAGTTCGACGAGTTGCAGGCCGACCTCGACAAGCGCAGCAAGAACCAGCCGCAGCGCCGACCCGGCGGTGCCACGAAGTTCCTCGGAGTCCTCGTCTGCGTCGACTGCCGGACGAACATGCTCAACCAGCGGTGCCGCGTCAAGGACCGGGTGTACGAGTACCTACGGTGCCAGGGCTGCAAGGGCGGAGGTTTGGGCGCACCCAACCCCGACACGATCAACGCCAAGCTCGTCCTCGACGTGCTGTCGGTGCTCGGCGACGAACCCGTTCAGGTCCGCGAGTACGCGCGAGGCGCCGAGGTTCGTGCCCAGGTGGCGCAGCTTGAGGAGTCCATCGCCTACTACATGAAGGAGCTGGAGCCCGACGGCCGCTACGCGAAGACCCGCTTCACCCGTGAGCAGGCGGAACAGACACTGGACAAGCTGATCACCGAGCTCGGAGAGATCGACCCCGAGACCACCGAGGACCGGTGGGTGAACGTGGCCAACGGGAAGACGTTCCGGCAGCAGTGGGAAGAAGGTGGCATCGAGGCCATGACCGTAGACCTTCTGCGGGTGGGCGTCCGCTGCGAGGTCACTCGAACCAAGGTGAAGGGCCAGCGGGCTCCCGCGATCAAGCTGCGACTCAAGATCCCCAAGGACTACCGTGACCGCCTGATCGTCAAGGAAGACGACTTCGCCAGCAAGCTCTGACCCGGCGACCGACACGTGGCAGCCCCCGGCGATCTAGTCCGGGGGCTGCCACCGTCAGTGCTTGGCCGGGTCGTACGGTTCCTCATTGCCGTCATCGTCCACGATGACGATCTCGCTCTTGATAACCGGCTGCTGCGCCTCCCTTAAGGCCCCGATCGCTGCATCCGGCGCGGCGGACGAAATGATCACGACACTTCCCCTTGCTGGTCGGAGCTGCCGGCGTCCTCGCGGGCCATCTCACGATTGGTGGCAATGTCTTCGGCGATGCCGGCGGCGATGAGTGCTTCGGCGGGGGTGTGGCCGGTCCCGGCGAAGCGCCAGGCGGATTCGGTCGTGGTGTCGGTGTCCCAGTCGGTGTACAGGGCGGGGGCGCCGGCGAGGGTGCGGGCGTGTTCGGCGCGGTCGGCTCGGAGTTGGCCGTAGGTGGTGGAGTAGACGCGGGTTTTGGTGAGGCAGTGGCCCCGGTAGCCGAGCATGTGGGCCCAGGTGTGCAGGCGCAGGTGGCGTAGTTCGGGGAGTTCGCCGAGTCGCCAGGCGGTGGTGATGAGGGCCCGGATGTGGGGCGTGACGTGCAGGGCTCGTATCTCGTCGATGGATTCGATGCGGCGGTCGACGGCACCGGCCGCCTCCACGCTCTTGCTCGTGTACTTGGCGACGTAGGCGGCTACCGCGTCGTCGGTGAGGCGTGCGCCGTCGCCGCCGGTGAGGGGGTGGGCGTCGAGCTGGGTACCGAAGCTGAGCCGTCGGTCACCGAATGCGGCAGATTCAGGGCATGACAGGGCGACGGCGGCAGCCGCGGAGCGTACGGTCTCCATCAGAAGATCCGCCGTTGCCCAGGGCGGGGGCGGGTCGGTGGGTCCCGTGGGTCCGTCGAAGCGGACGACGGCATGGAAGTGGACCGCGCCGCGCTTCTGGTATTCGGCGACCTTGGCGGCCGAGACGCGGATCAGCTTGCGGATGGCCGTGCGGCCGTGGCCGGTGCGGGTGGCGATGTGGTGGTAGAGGTTGTCGCGGAAGGCCTTCCACAGCGCGGGGGCGGTGGCGTTCCACAGGATGTGGCCGGGGTAGTCGTAGCAATCGGCGCAGAGCGGCTGTCCGATCAGCGGGTCCGTGTCCGGGTGGGTCTGGCCGCAGCCGTGTCGGCGGCCGTGTTCGCAGGGGCGGCGCCGGGCGCGGTGGCATTCGCCGGCGCGGTGGACCGGGCCGAAGGACGGCGCGGTGAGGGTGACGAACAGCCTCGGATGCGTGCGGACGGAGTCGGGGACGCCTTTGCCGCCGGTGAGGCCGGAGCGGACGAGGTGGTAGGTGTCGCCGCTGTGTTCGCGTGAGCAGGACGGGCAGCGGGTGGCGCGGCGGTTGCGGCAGCGGACCGGGAGTCGGCCTCCGGGTTCGGTGGCGGTCGAGTAGTGCCGCAGGACCTCCCCGGTCTCACGGTCCAACGTAGTCGTGTGCCCAGTGAGGTAGACCGGCTGCGCGCAGCCGCCGGTGGAGCGGATCTGCTCCAGCCAGCGGTTCAGGTCCGGCATCTCACCGAGGCGGACCAAGTCCCGTTCAATAGAGGGCAGTTGGCGCAGCCGCGCCTCCCGGGAGAGGTAGGCGCGGCGTGCGGCGGGGTCGGCGTAGGGGTTGGGGCCGGTCATGGTGGGTGTCTCCAGGGCCAGGGTTGGCCGGGCCCCGGCCGGGCCAGGGTGGTGCTGGCGCGGCCGGGGGTGGCGTGGGGGCGGGTGGAGGGGGTCCGGCGGATCGGGGTCGGTCCGCCGGTGGAGGCTGGGCTGGCTGGCACGGTGATCACTCGCTTTCAGGTGGCGGTGTGGGTGAGGCCTTGGACGATCCAGGTCACGGCGTAGACGATCGGGTCGGTCCAGCCGATGCGGTCGAGGTAGATGGCGAGGACGCCGACGAGGGCGACGTGCCAGGCCTTGATTTCGCCGGAGCGGACCAGGAGGAAGGTGGTCAGGGCGAGGAAGGCGATCAGGACGAGGGCGGCGCCGTTGCCCATCAGAGGTAGACCCCTTCGGTCGGCTCGTCGACGTGCAGGCCGGGCCAGGTGGGGGCGAGACGGGCGTACTTCCTGGCGGTGCGGCGGGCCTGGTCGGGGGTGACGTGGATCGAGCGGGCCCGAAGCCACTGCCCGTCGGTGTCCGCGGTGATGGCGACGCCCTGTTCGGCGAGCGCGATGCGCTGCGCGGCGGCGAGGGCGTCCTTGTTGAGGTCACCGAGCGCCATCTCCGCCGTACCCGCGTCGCTCACCCGGTGGCAGATCCGACCGGCCAACTGCGCCCGCAGCGCGGTGACGCCGGGGCCGAGGTCCGAGCCGACCCGCTGACCGGCGATCACCAGGTGGATCCCGAGGGCCGCGCCGAGCTGGGACAGCCGCAGAAGGTTGGTGGAGATCTCCCCGACCTCCGCCTTGTCCTCCCGGGTCGCCATCAGATAGAGCTCGGCGACCTCGTCGACGATCAGGACGACGGGCAGCACCCGGAGCTTGGCGGGCAGGTCCCAGATCGAGCGGGCGCCGACCGAGCGGCACAGCTGCATGCGCGCTTCCGTCTCGGCCACCAGCTCCGCGAGCAGCCAGGCCGCTTCCGCCCGGGTCGAGGCCAGCGCCGAGAGCCGGTCCTCGAACAACGAGAGTTCCATGCCGCCCTTGAGGTCGATGCCGAAAAGGGCGACGCGTTGCGGGGCGAGTTCCTTCACCAGAGAGGCGATCAGGGTGGACTTGCCGGAGCGGGTGGCGCCGACGATCAGCCAGTGCGGCGTGCGCCGGAAGTCGACCACCCACGCGCGCCCGTCCTCCAGCAGCCCGACGACCGCCCGCAGCACCCGCTGCTTCAGCTGGTACGGCACCACCGGTGCCCGCAGCGGGTCCCAGGCCAGCGCGGAGAGGGTGACGAATCCGCGCTCATCGGAGGACAGCCGGACGGCGTGCACGCGCCAGGCGTGCGTCAGCGCTTCGACCGCGGACAGGAAGTGGTCCGGGACCTGCCCCGGGTGCATTCGCACCGCCACATCCAGGCCGCCGCGCCGCAGCTTCGGCACACCGAGGCGGGGCGGGACCGGCTTGAGCGGATCACCCCTCACCACCAGGTCCCCCAGCAGCGCCCGGCCGGGACGCTTGGCGACGGCGAGGCCGAGGTCCGTGGTCAGCCGCCGCCAGGTGAGCCGGACCCGGATCACGGTGACCGGGTAGCCGAGCACGCACCACCAGATGTAGGGGTAGGAGCGCCGCAGCCCAGGGGCCGTGGCGAGCAGGACGAGCACCGTGGCCAGCAGCGCCACCCACAGGAGTTGGGCGAGGATCACGGCCGACCCCCGTTCTCAAGGGCGGTGTTGTGAGCCTCGGTCTCCAGGTCGCGCGCCTGGCCGGCCGCCTTGGCGGCGAGGGTCGCGATGTGGTCGAAGAGCTGGGCGCCGCTGCCGTCGCCGGCGAACGGGTTGACCTCATCGGCCAGGTCCCCGAGCTCACCGAGCAAGCGCCGCAGCCGGGCGCGGGTGACCGTGCTCATCAGGCCTCGCCACCCTTGCGCGAAGCGGTCGGCGCAGGGGCGGCGGCGGGGACGGGGGTGACGGCGTCGGCCCGGAAGGACAGACCGTGCCGGTCGCCCATCGCCCAGGAGAAGGCGGTCAGACCGGTGACGTGCACGCGCACGCCCTCCACGACGCCGACCGGCTCGCCCGACACGCTGATCTCGATGATCGAGGCCCGCCGGCCGTCCTGCCGCACCGCGACACCGACCGTGTACACGGTCTGCCCCTCACGGTCCTTCCTCACCTCCCCGGTCTCGCGGTTCGCGATCCGCACCTCCGGAGCAACGATGCAGGTCATCGTGCCGAGCCGGGTTCCATCCACGGGAATGGACTGCATGAGCGCACACTCCAAGGAAGCAAAGGCCGCTTAACGTCTGTCGTCAAACGTACTTACCTTTGCGCTTCGATGATGCCCCTCCTTGACGACCCGGCGCAAGCGATTCATGCTTACGTTTAACGCCTAGCGACTGACGACAGACCTACAGATGCCGCCCGACCAGGGCAAACGACCACTCACGAATCCTCGAAAACCACACGACACACGCGACGCAGGCCACCCCCGGCGCCTGCACCAAGGGGTCAACACCATGGCGATCATCCGGAACGAGCCGCTGCACAAGCAGGTAGCGGCGGCGATGCGACAGTCCATCGCCGCCGGCGAGTGGCCTCCCGGAACCCAGATGCCGACGGAGACCGATCTCGCCGAGAAGTACGGCGTGTCCCGCCCAACCGTCCGCCTTGCCGTTGCCGCCCTGCGCAGCGAGGGCCTGTTGGATGTGAAGCAGGGCCGGGGCACTTTCGTCCGCACCGCGGTCAACGGCCCCTCCGGCGCAATGGAGCGAACCGTCACCCACCGCGGCAGCGCCTTCGAGACGCCGGTTGACGCCTGGTTCGGCCACGGCGAGGACCCGACCGTCTACCGCACCCGCACCGACGCGGTCACGGCACCGCTGCTGGAGATGGAACAGGACGAGCTGTTGATCGGCGTCGATCGCCTGATCACCGACCCCGCCGGCGAGGGCCGCGCCCTGCACCGCCTCCTGCTCCCGATGGAACGTATCGAGGAGACGCCGCTCGTACAGCAGCCCAGTGCCACACCAACCGAGGCGTACGCGACGCTGGCCGCCGCCGGCCGCGAACTCGCCTGGCGCGAAAGGGTCAGCGCCCGCATCCCCCAGCCCGACGAGCGCGAAGCCCTCCAGCTGTCCGAAGCCGCCGTCCTCCTGGTCGCCCACCGCATCACCTACGACCAGGCCACCAACCTGCCCCTGCTCCTGGAAGAGACCAGGCTCGGCGCCGAAACCACCGCACTCACCTACGACATCGAGGCCGCCAAGCCCAAGCACACCGCCCGAACGGCCAAGGCAACCCGATAGCCGCAGCCCATCCCGACCAGCCCCCACGTCCGGACAGGGCACGGGAGCTGTCGCAACTTTCCTTCACTTACTCAAGCGGCGGCGCCGAGCGCCGCCGGGCGGTCCCAGCCGCCTCGGCCGGGCTGCGGCCTGCCGGCCGGTCCCGGCCGGGCGCCTGGCCCGCCCACGAGGCACAGCACGTTCAAGACCGAAGGCGCGTAGGCCCGTTCGCTGCCGCGCGATGGCCGGGGACGGGCGGCTCCACGGTTTTACCCACCTCCCCGGCCCGGGACCCGAGTCGAGCAAGACCGGGGGGCCACTCGGCCAAACTGCGGTCAGGCCCAAAAGCCCTGACCGAGTCGCAGCAGCTTACGGCCCCCCGATCATGCCCGACCCCAAACCAGGCAGGACACCGACCAAAACCGTTCCACCGCCCGGATCTGGCTCCCGTTTCAACGACCGCTAGCCAGAAGGACGCAGGGCTGCGGCCCATGCAGTCGGCTCACAGCGAGCGGGCACATCGCCGCACCTCCATGGAGATCTTCGCGGGTGCTGGCGGCCTCGAATACAGATCCCGTCACTCACTGTGACGCAAATCACTCACCTTGCAAGAGGTGTTAATTTCCGCTGGTCAGCGGCCCGATGGGGCCCAAGATAGCTCCAACCCAACCCGCCAGACTAGCGCCGCCAGCCGGTTATCCACAGCACCTGTGGATAACCGCCTTGGCCGATTGTCTTCCTGATGGACATGCTGTTGCTCAGCATCACCGAGAGGGCGCGGCCGTCATGCAAAGAGACGGCCCCCGTTGCAGCGGGAGCCGTCTCGGACCATCTCCTGGCGTTTGGACAGAGAGGTCGACTATGACAGTACCGATCGAACCCGAGGGTGCAACACCGGGTTACATGGCACCGCCCCTGCTCGCTGACACCATTCGGCTGGTGGCGGTGTCGCTGCCTATGACGATGGTCATCGCATTCGTCGGGATCATCTGGCTGATCGGCGCCATCATTCCGCCGGCACACAGCAACAGCCAGAAGACCGGCAGGCAGGCCATCGAGATGATTCGGATCATGGCCCGCAGAGAGGCCAAGTAGCGCTTCCTGGCTGCATGCCGCACCGTTCGCTGAGGTCACTGGACTGAGGCCTGTGCGGCATGCGCCAGCACCGGCCTCGGTCAGGCCAATTCGTCACGCGCGTGCGCTGCCAGGCACAGCAGTTCTTCGAGGCTCAGCCACCCTTCAGCAATGCCCTCCAGCCGCACCACCGGCCCTCCCTGGGCGTCGGTGTCGGCGATCGCCCGGAGGGCGGAGCGCTTCACACCGCACAGGGCCAGCAGCCCGTTCAGCTCGTCTGCTGTCCGCCGCGCGACTCTCCACCCGGCCGCGTAATCCACCCCCGGCAGCCACACCCACGAGTCCGGGTCGAGGCCGGCCGCCAACTCCGCACTGAAGTCGTCGTCCCCGTACAACAGTCCCTCAACTCCCCTGATTCACAACCGAACCGGCCAACCGTGCGCACACATGCCGAGGAGCCCGATACCATCGGCACCGGGTTCCGACCCACCGGACCACCCCACATCCCGCCAAGGTCACGGGGTGGTCCGGCACGTCTTCAGTTGTCCCTGCTCAGACCAGGAGCCCTACCGCGAGGCCTCGCCCGCACCGGGGTCGCGGCCGAAGATCCGCCGGAACAGCTCCGCCTCATCCAGCCCGGCCATCGGATCCTCAACCCCGGTGCGCTCCCGCCAGATCCGCCGCGCCAACCGCTCTTGAGAGCTGTCGGCGTACCGAAGCTCGGCGAACCACGCCCTCACGTCGCGGTGGACCGCACGTCGGCTCGGGGAGACGGCCCGCACAGGCCAGGAGAACTGGCCGTACAGCGACCACCACCACACGACCCTGCCCCACCAGGTACGGGGGTCGTGCCGGATCACGGGCGCACCGCCGGATCGGCCGGGTAGAGCTTGACCACGTACGGGGTGATCCCGACGAACGCGAGCGCCCGAACCTGCCCGTACATCGCAAGCCGGTGCCCGATCGACGGGACCGCGCCCGGTCCGAACAGGTCGTCGAAGTACTTCCACTGCTCCGCGTCCAACGGCAGCGCCCGCAGCGAGCCGAGCAACGCGGTCAGCGCGTCCGACAGCTGCGAGAACCGCGCCGTCTCCGTGACCCCCCGGACCTCCACCGCCACCGGGAACGGGTACGGCGCGTTCAACTGAGCGATGCGCCCGGTTCCGGTCATGACCTTCCCTTCCTGCGCGCGCGGCGCTTGCACGCCGGCCCGATGAGCTTGCGTTCCATCACTTCGAGTTCGACCCGGACCCGCACCGAGGGCTGGCGCACCCGCTTCACCTCGCCGACGAGCGCCGCCTTACCGCCCCTGAGCGGCGCGTCCGTGTCCAGCGCCCACCTCAGGTAGTCGCCGATCGGTTCGATCGCCTCGCCCAGCGTCGCCGGCTGGTCGACGGGGAACCCGCGCTCCACCGCCTCCAGCAGCTTGACCAGGGACTGCACGTGCAGCAGCGCGCCCCGGGCCGTGGCCAGCAGCTCCGCGTGCCCCATCTCCTCCAGCGGCACCCCGTCCTTGATCGCCTCCCCGGCCCAGTACGCCTCATCCACCCGCCACTGCCCCAGGCTGAACGCCAGGTGCGGAAACCGATCAGCCGGACGAGGCTGCGCCCCGGCACCCGCCTCAACAGGCAGGCCCGTCACGCCGCCACCTCCCCCGCGCGGCGCGGGTGCCACCTGTGCACACCAACCGCCTGACCGTTCACGACGATGAACCGCGCCAGCGCCTTCCGCAGCCCCGCACCGCAGTAGAAGCACCGCGTCCCCGCCACCCCCGACGCCCTCCCGAACCTCACCGCACACCACCTTCCGGGCCCACCAGAGCCCAAACGAACTTCCCGACACCACCCGGCCGGGGCTGACAGCCCCACTCCACCGACAAGGCCTCCACCAGGCACAACCCCCGGCCGGACACGTGGTCGGCGCAGGTGGACCGCCGGATCACCGGCCGATCGCCGCTCGCGTCGTGCACCTCGATCCGAAGGTGGTCAAAGACCAGCTCGAACCGGACGGCGATGCGCCGCCCCTTGGGCACCTGGGCGTGCACCACGGCGTTCGTCACCAGCTCAGACAGCACGAGCAGACCGCCCGGCAGGAGCACAGACGCACCCGGGACGCCGATCATGAAGTCCCGCAGCAGCAAACGAGCCCTGGGAACCGACAACCGATGCCGCGGGAGTGTCGCCTCGAACACGGACGTCCCAACGGCCAGCTGGCCGGCCCCAGTACCGCCTTGGGGTTCACCCGAGCTGATCACGCACGCCACCTCCCGGCGCCCAAAGGGAGGCCCGAACCTGGACGTTCCGGCCTTTGACACCAGGTTGCCGAGAGGGGATGTGGACTTCGTACCCAAGCTGATTACCCAGTGTGGGTAAACTCACAGGTAATCAACTTCCATGCGGCGACTGCTGATCAACAGTGGGGGCAGTGGTGACCGAGGCCCGCGATCCGGACCGGCTCCCGGTGGTCCTGCTGTCCAACCCAGAGATGATCGCTGCATGCCGAGGACGCGACTTCGCCGCCGTCTTCCGGCTGCTCAAGCTGGCCGGGATCTACCCCTCGCTCATCGCCCGCGCCTGCGACATGACGCCCAGCCGGGTCGGCGAAGTCATGGCGGGCAAGCGCAAGATCGAGAAGATCGATCTTGTCGAACGCATCGCGGACGGACTGCACATCCCGGGCCGCATGCTCGGATTGGCCTCCCGGGCGTGGGAGCAGAACGCCGTGGCGGCTGGGCCCCGAGGCCACGCCGAGGCGCCAGCCGTCAGCGGCCACGGACTCAGCGCGCCGATCGACCCGGAGTTTTTCGTCAGCCACCTGCGCACGGCCATGCCGGGCCACTACAGGGCCGCGAACCTGCTCGGGTCCCGCCACGCGCTCGACGCGGTGACCCGCCACGTCCAGTTGCTCGACCGTCTCCAGCAGCACGCCGGCGGCCGCTCCCGGGATGAACTCCTGACCATCGGCGCCCGCACCGCGGAATTCCTGGGCTGGCTAAACCAGGATCTCGGGGACTTCGGCCAGGCCCTCTACTGGTCGGACCGCGCGATGGAATGGGCCCAGGAGAGCGGCGACGACGTCATGGCCGCTTACGTCCTCTTCAGGAAGAGCAACCAGGCCACCGCCCAACGCAATGCCCAGAAGGCCGTCAGCCTCGCTCGCGCCGCACAACGTTCCGTCGGGGCCACGAACCGCATCCGAGCTCTGGCCGCACAGCAGGAGGCCCAGGGCCACGCGATCATGGGCAACCCCCGCTTCGCGCAGGCCAAGTTCGACGAGGCCCACGAACTCGCCGCCGAGCCGGACGACTCACACGCCGACGACGCGCTTGATCTGGCGTACTGCACGCCGACCTACATCGAGATGCAACGGGCGAACTGCTTGATCGACTTCGGTGATCCGCGCACGGCCGTGGGCATGTTCGAGTCGGAACTTCGATCCTTGCCCCCGATCTACCGCAACGACCAAGGCGTATACCTCTCCAGACTCGCACGCGCCTACGCGGGAACCGGCGAGCCGGAGCAGGCAGCCACCGCAGCCGGCCGGGCGCTCTCAATCGCCATCGACACCGAGTCCGCCCGGGCCATGTCCGAACTATCGGCAGCAGGCAAAGCCCTCCAGCGTTGGCACTCGGTACCCGAAGTAGCCATGTTCACCAGCCGTTTGACTTTGATGAGCGCGCGGACCCCTCTCGACCGCTGACGACTTGATGAGAGAGGCTGAGCCCATGGACGCACTGATCACGGCCGCCACTTCCGCAGACGAACGCCGACGCGGCGCCAAGGTCGCTGTGCTGCCGGTCGGCAGCTTCGAGCAGCACGGCGATCACCTGCCGCTCACCACGGACACCGTCGTCGCCAGCCTGATCGCCCAGCGGATCGCCACCGACTACGACCTGTTCCTGCTGCCGCCCATCACGATGTCCTGTTCGCATGAGCACGCGCACATGCCCGGCACCGTCAGCATCAGCGCCGCCACGCTCTACGCCGTGATCAACGACATATGGAAGTCCCTCCAGGCGTCCGGGGTCCCCGGGCTCCTGATCGTGAACGGCCACGGCGGCAACTACGTCCTCTCGAACGTCGTCCAGGAAGCCAACACCGCTGGCCCGCGCGTCGCCCTCTTCCCCGTCCGAAAAGACTGGCACCAGGCCCGCGAGGCCGCCGCCCTGGAGAGCTCCGGCGCCGAGGACATGCACGGCGGCGAACTGGAAGTGTCCCTACTCCTCCACGGCGCTCCCCACCTCATCCGCGACGGCATCGAGGGCGACGACCACGACGCCCCGGAGCGCCCCCACCTCCTCACTCTGGGCATGGCCGGCTACACCCAGAACGGCATCATCGGCCGCCCGTCGCTCGGAACAGCCGAGAAGGGCAAAGCCATCCTGGAGAGCCTGTCCAAGTCGGCCGCCGCCCACCTGTCACTCATAAGGGGTAGCTGAGAACAACCTGGTATGGCTCGAAAGTGGACACCAAGGTCGCGCGGACATGTCAACCAGGACGATGGCGGAGGTAGGACGCGGGGCAGGGCCATCGGCCTCAGCGCATGTCCTGGAACTGCATGCCACTCCGCGAGCCGACCGAAGGTGCTGAATGAAATCGGGGCTCTCGGCAACGGAACGGCCGCGCTCCTGGTGCACACTACTGGCCGGGCCCCTGAGGCTCTCGTGGCCCTCGTCCGCAGACGCTCTGCGAAAGAGGGGCGCAGGGCCGATGGAGCACCCTCATTACCCGGCCTAGGACGCCTGGGAGCCCTGGTAGCCGCCGGAGAAGGAGGACAGGCTTGTCGGCCGTGTGAGGCTGCGCTCCGACGCGGGTGAGCAAAGATTACGGTTTAAGCAAGATGCTCACCTTGCCGTCCGCGGGTTCGCCATGATGCCAGTGTGCTGATGAACCTCCTCCCTGGACTCAGGGATTTGCGAACGCCACTTGCGGCTGGGTACGTGTGGCTTGTTGGCCTGTGGTTTCTTCTCCGCGATCACGCGCCGGCACGAAAGGGAGCAACCGGCATTGCACTGTCTGCCTATAAATTGATCGACATCGTCGGATCTCCGGCACTGCTAGCAGCCGGTTCCTTCGTTGCGTATGTCGTGGGCAGCTCCGTGTCAATTACACCGGGAAGGCTACGCAAACAGATCTTCACATGGGGCGGCCTTAGCCTTGGCCGGAAGATCTTCCGAAGCGTGCCACTTGCCCAGGACATGGGCCCGGATGAACCTCCCCTTGAGGTCCCCCTTCAAGGCCATGTCCCTCCCTTTGTTGATCATGGTTCACTTTATAATCTTCGTGGCCACCTTTGGGAAATGGCCCGGGAAGCTGCGCCTGAGTTCTATGCGGGATCGGCGCGCGAAGACCTGGGCTGGGAGGGCACAGAGCAAGACATCATTCAGAATCTTTCCGACGTCTCCATGCATCTCCAAATTGGGAAGCCAGAGCTATATCAGGACTATGATCGCATGGCCTCCGAGGCCTCATTTAAAGTTAACGTGGGATTGGCGATTGGCGTCCTTAGCGTCGCACTCACCGCCGCCTCAGGCAACTTGTGGTACGCGATACTACTCGCCCCGGTAGCTATAATGATGCGGAGCGGCATTCATCGGCAACAAAGTGCAAACAACCTACTCGTAGCGGTAATAACTTCCCGCGTAATCACGGTACCCGCACTGAGCAGGTACGAGCAGGCGCTCCAAAAAAAAGAGCAGCGCTACAACCAGCAAGCCGCCGCCTAAAGGCGTTGACACGATGGACCCGACTTGCGGCCTTAGCGTCTGCTGCCCAAGGCCTCATGGGGCATCCCAGTGCACGCGCGGGGAAGGATTCGACGAGCAGGCTGAATCAGCCAGGCTCAACGCCGACAATGAGTAACGATCTCGCGCCCGACGATGCGACTGCACGGGCGCCGCGCAGAAGCCCCCCAGCGACGCCAGGGGGCTTCTTGCTTGACTCGGGGCTCAGGCGGGATTTCAGGGCGCCACAGGAGCCTCCTGCGGCTTCTCAGACCCACTCAATCGAGGACTCGATGCCCGGGGCACTCCGGGCGGCGGGCAGAGGGGTCTTCTGGCCGCCTTGCCGGGCCTCCCTCGCGGGAGTGGCGGGCTCGGCCGGGGCGCGCGTCAGGTTGAACGCGTCCAGGACGAGCCGCCGCTCACCCTCAGGGAGACTGTGAATTAAGTCACACAGGTCGCTGACCGTGTCACCCATGCTTCGGGCTACTTCTGCTGGTCAGCGCCGTTGACGACGCTCAGCGGGAGGAGCTTCTTGCCCGTCGGGCCGATTTGTATGGCCGTCTGCATCTGGGGGCACACGCCGCAGTCGAAGCACGGGGTCCAGCGGCAGTCGTCGACCTCGACCTCCTCCAGGGCGTCCTGCCAGTCCTCCCACAGCCAGTCCTTGTCGAGGCCGCTGTCCAGGTGGTCCCAGGGCAGCACCTCCTCGTAGGTCCGCTCGCGGGTGGTGTACCAGTCGACGTCGACGCCGGTGCCGGCCAGGCCCTTCTCGGCGCAGGCGATCCAGCGGTCGTAGGAGAAGTGCTCGCGCCAGCCGTCGAAGCGGCCGCCGTCCTCGTAGACCGCGCGGATGACGCCGCCGACCCGGCGGTCGCCGCGGGAGAGCAGGCCCTCGATGATGCCGGGCTTGCCGTCGTGGTAGCGGTAGCCGATGTTCTTGCCGTACTTGCGGTCACCGCGGATCGAGTCGCGCAGCTTGGCCAGGCGGGCGTCGGTGTCCTCGGCGGACAGCTGCGGGGCCCACTGGAACGGGGTGTGCGGCTTGGGCACGAACCCGCCGATGGAGACGGTGCAGCGGATGTCGTTCTGGCCGGTGACCTCGCGGCCCTTCTGGATGACGTTCTTCGCCATCTCGCCGATCTGGAGCACGTCCTCGTCGGTCTCGGTGGGCAGGCCGCACATGAAGTACAGCTTCACCTGGCGCCACCCGTTGCCGTAGGCGGTGGCGACGGTGCGGATCAGGTCCTCCTCCGACACCATCTTGTTGATCACCTTGCGCATGCGCTCGCTGCCGCCCTCGGGGGCGAAGGTGAGGCCCGAACGGCGACCGTTGCGGGACAGCTCGTTGGCGAGGTCGATGTTGAAGGCGTCGACGCGGGTGGACGGCAGCGACAGGCCGATCTTGTCGTCGGTGTAGCGGTCGGCCAGGCCCTTGGCGATGTCGCCGATCTCGGTGTGGTCGGCGCTGGACAGCGACAGCAGGCCGACCTCCTCGAAGCCGGTCGCCTTGAGCCCGCGCTCGACCATCTCGCCGATGCCGGTGATGCTTCGCTCCCGCACGGGGCGCGTGATCATGCCGGCCTGGCAGAAGCGGCAGCCGCGGGTGCAGCCGCGGAAGATCTCCACGGACATCCGCTCGTGGACGGTCTCGGCGAGCGGGACGAGCGGCTGCTTCGGGTAGGGCCACTCGTCGAGGTCCATCACGGTGTGCTTGGACACCCGCCACGGCACGCCCGGGGCGTTCGGCACGACGCGGCCGATCCGGCCGTCGGCCAGGTACTCCACGTCGTAGAACCGCGGCACGTAGACCGCACCGGTGCGGGCCAGGCGCAGCAGCACCTCGTCGCGGCCGCCGGGGCGGCCCTCGGCCTTCCAGGCGCGGACGATGTCGGTGATGTCGAGCACGGCCTGCTCGCCGTCGCCGACGACCGCGCAGTCGATGAAGTCGGCGATCGGCTCGGGGTTGAAGGCCGCGTGGCCGCCCGCCAGGACGATCGGGTCCTCGTCGGTGCGGTCCCTGGACTCCAGCGGGATGCCGGCCAGGTCGAGCGCGGTCAGCATGTTGGTGTAGCCGAGCTCGGTGGAGAACGACAGGCCGAAGACGTCGAAGGCCCTGACCGGGCGGTGCGCGTCCACGGTGAACTGCGGGACCCGGTGCTCGCGCATCAGCGCCTCGAGGTCGGGCCACACGCTGTAGGTGCGCTCGGCGAGCACGCCCTCGCGCTCGTTGAGCACCTCGTAGAGGATCATGACGCCCTGGTTGGGCAGGCCGACCTCGTAGGCGTCGGGGTACATCAGCGCCCAGCGGACGTCGCAGGCGTCCCAGTCCTTGACGGTCGAGTTCAGCTCGCCGCCGACGTACTGGATCGGCTTCTGGACGTGCGGGAGGAGGGCCTCCAGGCGTGGGAAGACCGATTCGACAGTCATGTACTAGGAACCCTTACGACGTGATTCGGTGCCGCGCGCATCGACAGGCGACGGCTGGGAGGGGTGACCCTCAAGGGTAGCCCAATCCGGGGAACGGCCTTCCGGCCGCACACCGCGCCCCGCTCCCGCCCCGCTCCCGCGCCGGAGCCCCGCCCGCGCTCCGGCGCGACCCTCCCCGCGGGCGCCCGCCCCCGGCACGCGCAGTGCGCGCCCGCCGGCCCGCGCCGTCCGCCGTTGACATGTCCGGAGCGCCCGTGCGGTACTGACAGGGCGCCGTCAGAGACCTCTGCACCCCTTCCGGACAGGGGAGTTGGGCCGTACGCTCAGGCCCTCGCCGACTCCCTCACCCCGGCGACCCGTTCCCGGCCCGCAGCGCCCCCGTCCCCGGCTGCGCAGGCCGCGTCCAGCGGTGCGGCCCGCTCCCCGGCGGCCCGGCGACCGGGGCCCGCGGGTGCACCGGAAGGACGCCCAAGGAGAACCATGACCGACACCGACCGGCGGATCCGTCCCTCCCGGCCCCTCGACACCCGGCCGGCCCGCTACCCCACCGCGGCACAGACGGAGGCCGCGGCACGGCGGCTCGCGCTGCGCCACCCCGAACGGTGCCGGCTGCGCGAGGCGGGCCGCTCCCGGGCCGGGCGCCCGCTGCTGCTGCTCTCCGTCGACCGGGGGCCACGCGCGGTCCTGGTGGTCGGCGGGCCGCACCCGAACGAGCCGGTGGGGACGGCCAGCGCGCTGCGGCTGGCCGGGCTGCTGCTGGACCGCCCGGCCCGGCCGGGCGTCTCCTGGCACCTGCTGCTCTGCCTGGACCCGGACGGCGCCGCGCTCAACGCGGGCTGGCTGGACGGCCCGCTCACCATGGACCGGCACTACGAGCACTTCTTCCGCCCCTCCTTCACCGAGCAGCCCGAACTGCTGCCGGCCCCCGGCTCCGGCCTCCCGCCGATGCCGGAGAGCCTGGTGCTGACCGGCCTGATCGACGAGCTGCGCCCGTTCCTGCAGTGCTCGCTGCACGGCGTGGACTTCGGCGGTGCCTTCGTCCAACTGACGGCTCCGGTGCCGGGGTTGCCCGAGCAGTTCGCCTGCTCGGTGCGCCGCGCGGGCATCCCGCCGGACGTCGACTCCTTCGACGCGATCGGCTGGGCCAGCCCCGCGCCGGGCACCTACCTGATGCCCTCGGCCGACGGCGCCGACCGATCCAGGGCGCTGCCGGACCGCCCGGAGCTGTCCACCTGGTCCTATGCCGGGCGCCACGGCGGGGTGACGGCCGTGCTGGAGGTACCGATGTGGGCCGTCGAGGCGGTCGCCGACGGCCGACCGCACCCGGCGGTGGAGCGGACGGTCGGCGACGCGGCCCGCACGCTGCGCGAGCGCGCCGAGGAGCTGTCCGGCCTGCTGGCGCTGGTGCCCTCGCACGCCCGGGCGGCGCACGGCGAGCTGGTGCGCGCGGCGGAGTTCACCCTGGAGGTCTGCCCGGCGGTGGCGGACGAGTGGGTGGCGCGCTGGTGCGCGGAGCCGCTCACGGTGTCCCGGGTGACGGCGGCCGGGATCGTGGCGGCCCGGATCCCGCTGCGGGTGGCGTCGATGCTGCTGCGGTTGCTGGCGGACACCGGCGGTCCGGCGGTGGAGGCGGCCCGGGTCCGCGCCGGGGCGGTGGCCGCCGAGAGCCTGGACCGGCTGCGGGCCGGGTTCGGCGCACAGTGGGTGCCGGTGCGCACGCAGGTCGCCCACCAGACCAGGACGGTGCTGGCCGCCGCCGACTGCCTGCTCTGACCGCGCCCGCCCGGCCGCCGGCCCCCGTGGGGGCGCACGACCGGGGCGGGAACGCCGAGGGCCGGCCCGGGAGGACTCCCGGACCGGCCCCGGTGAACGGGCCGGTCGCGCCGGCGGGCCGGTCAGGCCGCTATCGGCCGCTGGCTGCGCACCGCCTGCAACAGCCCGACCGCGAGCCAGACCGCGAACATCGACGACCCGCCGTAGGAGACGAAGGGCAGCGGGATGCCGGCCACCGGCATGATGCCCAGGCACATCCCGATGTTCTCGAAGGCCTGGAAGGAGAACCAGGCGATGACCCCGGCCGCCACGATCGTCCCGTACAGGTCGGTCGCCTGGCGGGCGATCCGGCAGGCCCGCCACAGCACCACGCCGACCAGCACGATGATCGCCAGCGCGCCGACGAAGCCGAGCTCCTCGCCGGCCACCGTGAACACGAAGTCGGTCTGCTGCTCCGGGACGAACTGCCCGGTGGTCTGCGTCCCGTGGAAGAGCCCCTTGCCGGTCAGGCCGCCCGAGCCGATCGCGATCCTGGCCTGCGCGGTGTTGTAGCCCACGCCGGACGGGTCCAGCTGCGGGTTGGCGAAGGCGGCGAAGCGGTCGATCTGGTACTTGCTGAGCACGCCGAGCTTCCAGATGGCCACGCAGCCGCCCGCGCCGGCCAGGAGCAGCCCGAGCACCCAGCGGTTGGCGGCGCCCGAGCCGAGCAGGATGCCCAGCACGATCGCGGCCATCACCATCACCGAGCCGGCGTCCGGCATCAGCAGCACTATGCACATCGGCAGGCAGGCCCAGACCAGGCCGCGGAACACCGCCCGGTGCGAGGGGTACTCCCGCTCCCCGGCGTCCACCTGGTCCGACAGCACGACCGCCATCGCGAGCACGATCGCCAGCTTCGCGAACTCGGCGGGCTGGATCGAGAAGCCGCCGCCCAGCTGGATCCAGGAGTGCGCGCCGTTGATGGTCGAGCCGAGCGGGCTGAGCGTGGCGAGCAGCATGAGGATCACGCCGACGTACAGGAACGGCACCAGCGTGCGGAAGCGCCGACTCCCTATGCCTATCACCACCGCGCACAGGACCAGCCCGACCACCAGGTTGGTGAGGTGCCGGTACAGGAAGTACTGCGGGTCGCCGTGGGTGAGCGAGTCGCGTCCGCGGGTGGCGGACCAGACCAGCAGCGAGCTGCCGAGCGAGAGGGCCAGCGCGGCCAGCAGCAGTATCCAGTCCAGCCGCCAGAGCGGGGAGTCCTTGGCGAGGGCCTTGGAGACCCCGCGGCGCTGCGGGGCCAGCCGCAGCTGCCGGTACGAGCCGTAGGAGGTCATGCCCGCCCCCTTCCCGGGCCGCGGTTCGGTTCGAGTGCGTCGCCGGCCGCGGTGCCGAGGACGGGCCGGTCGGCCGGCTGCGGCGGGTCGAGGAAGGCCGGGGCCGCGGCCGGCAGGTCCTGCACGGCCGACAGGGTCAGCGGCGCGGGAGCGGCCTGCGCGGCGCCCGGCAGGGCCGGGTCGGCGGCGGTGCCGCGCGCGGGGTCGGCGGTGACGGTGTACGCGGCGGGCTTGATGACGGCGGTGCCGTCCGGGTTGAACTTCGGCAGCTCGGTCTGCGGCGCGGGCAGCAGCGCCTTGCCGTTGTCGATGTTGCCCTTGTCGTCGACGCCGTAGAGGGCCTGGTAGATCCGTCGGATCGCGTCACCCGAGCCGCCGGAGCCCGTGCCGCCCTGGCTTATCGTCATGACGACCGCGTAGTCCTTGCTGTAGGTGGTCAGCCAGGAGGTGGTCTGCTTGCCCTCGACCTCGGCGGTGCCGGTCTTGGCGTGCAGCTCGATCTTGTTCTGCGGCCAGCCGGCCCCGGCGAACTTCCAGGCCGCGGTGCCGCTGGTGATGACGCCCGCGGTGGCCTGGTCGATGTAGCTCAGCAGCTTCTGGTCGCCGGGGAACTTGGCGTCCTCGTGCGGGGCGATCTCGCGGACGAGATCCCCGCTCGGGCTTATCACGGCCTTGGCGACGGTCGGCCGGTAGAAGGTGCCGCCGTTGGCCAGCGCCGAGTAGATCCGGGCCATCTGGACCGGGGTGACGAGCGTGTCGCCCTGGCCGATCGCGAAGTTGACGGCGTCACCGGCGCGCATCTGGTAGCCGTCGACGCAGTTCTCCCGGGCGATCTGGTCGGAGAAGCTGGTGCCGCCCTTCTCCGCCTGCTTGCACCAGGCGTCCTTGTTGTTGTCGAAGAAGGACTGCTTCCACTGCCGGTCCGGCACCCGTCCGGTGACCTCGCTGGGCAGGTCGATGCCGGTCTTGGCGCCGAGGCCGAACTGGTGGGCGGTCTTGAAGAACCAGTCGCCCGGGTCCTTCTTCGGCTTGATGCCGCCGTCCTTCATCCACTGGTCGTAGGCGAGGCCGTAGAAGACGGTGTCGCAGGAGACCTCCAGGGCCTTCTCCAGGGAGATCGCGCCGAAGTTCTCGCTCTCGAAGTTCTTGAACTCGCGGCCGCCGATGGTCATGCTCTTCGGGCAGTCGTACCGGCCGTCGAGCGAGTAGCCGGCCTGGACGGCGGCGGTGGTGGAGATGACCTTGAAGGTCGAGCCGGGGGCGGACTGACCCTGTATGGCCCGGTTCAGCAGCGGGAAGTTGGAGTCCTTGCTGGTCAGCGACTGGTAGTCCTTGCCGGTGATGCCGCCGACCCAGAGGTTGGGGTCGTAGGTCGGCGCGCTGGCCATCGCGACGATCCGCCCGGTGTGCACGTCCATCACGACGGCGGCGCCGGAGTCGGCCTCGTAGTTGCGGTTGGTGACCTTGTCGAAGGTCTTCCGGGCGTCGGCCATCGCCTGGGCCAGGTTGTCCTCGACCACCTTCTGCACCCGGGCGTCGATGCTGGTGACCAGGTTGTTGCCGGTCTGCGGGGCGGCGGTGCCGGCGGTGCCGATGACCCGGCCGAGGTTGTCCACCTCGAGCTGGGTGATGCCGGCGGTGCCGCGCAGGTCGCGGTCGTAGACCGACTCCAGGCCGGCCCGGCCGATCTGGTCGGCCGGCAGGTAGCGGTCCAGGCCGGTCTTGTCGGCGGTCTTGCTGACCTCCTCGTCGGTGACCGGCGAGAGGTAACCCAGCACCTGGGCCATGTTGGCGCCCTCGGCACCGGTGTAGCGGCGCACGGCGGTGGGCTGCGCGGTGATCCCGGGGAAGTCCTCGCGGCGCTCCATTATCTGCATCGCCTGCTGAGTGGTCGCTTCCTTGGTGACCGGGATCGGCTGGTAGGGCGAGCCGTTCCAGCAGGGCTGCGGGGTCTTGGCGTCGCAGAGCCGGACCTTCTCCTGCACGTCCTTGGCGGGCATGCCCAGCACCTCGGCGAGCCGGGTGAGCACGGCCTTGCCGCCGTCCTTCTGCTGCAGCAGCGAGGTGCGGCTGACGGAGACCACCAGCCGGGTCTCATTGCCGGCCAGGATCCGCCCGGAGGCGTCCAGGATCTCGCCGCGGACGGCCGGTTCGACGACCTCGCGGATGTGGTTGCCGGTCGCCTTGGCGGTGTAGACGCTGGCGTTGCGGATCTGCAGGTACCAGAGCCGTCCGCCGAGGGTGGCGAGCAGCGACAGCACCAGGATCTGCAGCACCACCAGACGGATCGTCACCCGCCGGGTACGGCCGGTCTCGGGGATGTTGCTCACGTCTCGTGCGCTCCTGGGTGCGGGAAGTCGGGAGGTCGGGGGCCGGGGCGGGGCCGGTTACGGGCGCTTGGCGAAGCCGGGCACGCGGCGCTTCTTGTAGGACGGGCCGGTCGAGACCTCGCGCGTGGTGCGGTAGCGGGCCAGCGTGCCCAGGCCGGGGCCGCCCTCGTCGTCGCCGCTGGCGGCGGTCACCGGGTCGCGCCCGAAGCGGCGGCCGGCGAGCATGACCAGCGGCACCACGAAGGGCGCCAGCAGCAGGTCGTACAGCAGGGCGCTGATCACCAGGCCGCCGAGGCCGACGTGCCGGGCGGCGGTGTCGCCGACGAGGGCGCCGACCATCGCGTAGAGCAGGGTGGAGGCGACCGCCGCGGCGGCCACCACCAGCAGCGCGCTGGAGACGGACCGCTGGCGGCCGTGCTCCGGGCGCAGCAGCCCGGCGGCGTAGCCCATCAGGCAGAGCACCAGGGCGTAGCGGCCGATCGCGTGGTCGGAGGGCGGGGCGAGGTCGGCCAGCAGGCCGGCCGAGAAGCCGACCAGGCAGCCGCCGGACGGCCCGTAGACCATGGCGAGGCCGACCACGACGAGCAGCAGTATGTCCGGGGTGGCCCCCGGCAGCTGGAGCCGCCCGAAGACGCTGACCTGCAGGATCAGGCCGAGCAGGATCAGGACGGCGGAGACGGGGATGCGGGCGAGGCGCATGGCTCAGTTCCCCCCAGTGGGCTTGGCGGGCGGGGCGGCGGAGGCGGCCGGGGCCTGTCCCTGGGCGGGTGCGGCGGCCGGGCTCTGGGCCTGGGCCGGCGGCGGGACGCCGTCGCGCGGGTCGGTGCGCGGCGGTACGACCACCACGCCGACCAGGTCGAGCCGGGTGAACTGGACGAAGGGCTCGACCATGATGGTCTTGGTCAGCTGGCCCGGGGTGGCCTCGACCTCGACCACCTTGCCGACCGGCACGCCGGGCACGAAGGGGCGGCCGCTCTGCGAGCCGAAGGTGACCAGCCGGTCGCCGTTCTTGACCTGGGCCTTGCCGTTGAGCAGCGAGACCTTCATCGGGCTGGTGCCGCCGCCGGAGGCGAAGCCGATCTCGCCGCTGCCCTCCAGCCGGGTGCCGGCCGAGAAGCCGGGGTCGGAGGCGAGCAGCACGGTGGCGGTGGTCGGGGCGACGGTGGTGATCCGGCCGACCAGGCCCTGTCCGTTGATGACGGTCATGTCGCGGGCGAGTCCGTCGTCGCTGCCGGCGTCGATGGTGATGGTCCAGGAGAAGCCCTGGGCCGGGCCGATCGCGATGACCTGGGCGGCCTTGACGGTGTAGCCGCCGGCACCGGCGGTGCGCAGCAGGTCGTCGAGCTGCTTGGTGCGCCCGGTGGCCATGTCGGAGGAGGCCAGCTTCTGCCGCAGTTCGGTGTTCTCGCGGGCGAGCTGGTCGGTGCGGCCGCTGTCGGTGGCGGCGTCGCGGAAGGCGCGGACGGTGTCGGCGACGGGGTCGACGACGGTGGCGGCACCCCGTTCGACCGGGCCGAGGACGCTGGCGGCGGCGTGCCGGGCGCCGCCGAGCGGGGAGTCCTCACCGCCCTTGATGTCCACGGTGATGAGTGCGAAGGCGACCGCCACCAGCAGGATGAGCAGCAGCCGGCTCTCTCGTGTGTCCCTCACGGTGCTGGTACTGCCCCTTCGTACCTGGCCGGCCGCCCGGGCTGTGGGGCTCGGGCGGCGGCCCGTTCAGTTGAGTGTCGGATGTCTCGTCGGTGCTAACGGCGCGGCTGGGCGTCCAGTACCTGCTGGAGCGCCTCGAACTCCTCGACGCACTTGCCGGAGCCGAGCGCGACGGAGTCGAGCGGGTTCTCGGCGATGTGGATCGGCATGCCGGTCTCGCGGCGCAGCCGCTCGTCGAGGCCGCGCAGCAGGGCGCCGCCGCCGGTGAGCACGATGCCGCGGTCCATGACGTCGCCGGCCAGCTCGGGCGGGCACTGGTCGAGGGTGGTCTTCACCGCGTCGATGATCGAGTTGACCGGTTCGTCGATGGCCTCGCGGACCTCGGCGGCGGAGATGACCACGGTCTTGGGCAGGCCGCTGACGAGGTCGCGGCCGCGGATCTCGGCGTGCTCGTCCTTCTCTCCCTCCAGGCCGAAGGCGCTGCCGATGCTCATCTTGATCTGTTCGGCGCTGCGCTCGCCGAGGAGCAGCGAGTACTCCTTCTTGATGTGCTGGACGATCGCGTTGTCCAGTTCGTCGCCGGCGACCCGGATGGACTGGGCCGTGACGATGCCGCCGAGGGAGATGACGGCGACCTCGGTGGTGCCGCCGCCGATGTCGACGACCATGTTGCCGGTGGCCTCGTGGACGGGCAGGCCGGCGCCGATGGCGGCGGCCATCGGTTCCTCGATGATGTGGACCTGGCGGGCGCCGGCCTGGGAGGAGGCCTCGATGACGGCGCGGCGCTCGACGCCGGTGATGCCGGAGGGGACGCAGACCACGACCCGCGGGCGGGCGAGGTAGCGGCGGCGGTGGATCTTGAGGATGAAGTAGCGGAGCATCCGCTCGGTGATCTCGAAGTCGGCGATCACGCCGTCCTTGAGCGGGCGGATGGCGACGATGTTGCCCGGGGTGCGGCCGATCATCTTCTTGGCCTCGGCGCCGACCGCGAGGATGCCGCCGGTGTTGGTGTTCACCGCGACGACGGACGGCTCGTTGAGGACGATCCCCTTGCCCCGGACGTACACCAGCGTGTTGGCAGTTCCAAGGTCGATCGCCAAGTCGCGGCCGATGAACGACAGGTTGCTCGCCATGGGGTGAGGTGCCTTCCCGGGCTCGGAGTTCATGGGGGGTGGACGAGAGCGCGCGCCCGCACGGGGGCGGAGACCAGCTGAGCTGCCTTACCGGGCCCTTGAGTCGCGTCCATCGTAGTCACGCCGCGCGGTACGGACGTCGACGTGGGGCATACCGTCCATTGTCCGGAGCGTGATCGCTTCTCCGAGCATTGGGACGCCGTGTCGGCGCCCCTGGTTGCTTATTTCACGATAAGAATGCCCCGGCCGGGCCAATGGTCCCGACCGGGGCAGCCCCGAGGTCCCCGGGCGTGTCGCCCGGACCGGCTCAGGCGTGGGCCGGGAAGAAGATCTTGATCTCGCGCTCGGCCGACTCCGGGGAGTCCGAGGCGTGGATCAGGTTCTCGCGGGTGATCGTCGCGTAGTCGCCGCGGATGGTGCCGGCGCCGGCCTCCAGCGGGTTGGTCGCACCGGCCAGCATCCGGATGCCCTTCACGACCTCCTCGCCCTCGACGATCAGGGCGATCGACGGACCGGAGGTCATGAACTCCAGCAGCGGCTCGTAGAACGGGCGCCCGACGTGCTCCTCGTAGTGCTGCTCCAGCGTCGCCCGGTCGAAGGTGCGCAGCTCGGCCGCGGTGAGCCGCCAGCCGGCCTTGCGCTCGATGCGGCTGATGATCTCGCCGGCCAGGCCGCGGCGGACGGCGTCGGGCTTGAGCAGGACCAGAGTGCGCTGGGACACGGTGCGTCTCCTGGGGATTCGGTTCGGCGGAAGTCGGTTCGACGAGCGGGGGCCGACACGCCAGAGGTTACCTTGCGTGAGCGGCGGGTCCGCCCGCTGGTCCGGACCTTCAGGCGCCGGCGACGGCCGCCTCCGCGGCCGCGCGGGCGGCCTTGAACGCGTCCACCTTGCGGCCGTAGTGCACCGAGCACCACCACAGGCCGGCGAAGACCAGGCCGAGCACGAACATCGTCGGCAGCACGAGGCCGCTGGCGACCAGTCCGATCTGGAGCGCCCAGCCGATCTGGACCGCACCGGGCCGGTTGATCATGCCGCAGAGCAGCACGCAGAGCGCCATCGCGATGCCGCTGACGATCCACACGGTGGCGGTGGAGACGTCGGAGAGCTGCATCGCGACCAGCGCGGCGAACATGATCAGCAGCGCCTCGCCGATCAGCGTCGAGGAACAGAGCGTCCTCATGTCACTTCCTCCCGAGCAGCAGGCGGGCCTCGCCCACCGTGATGACCGAACCGGTGACCAGCACCCCGGCACCGCCGAGGTCGCCCTCCTCCTCGGCGAGGGTGACGGCGGCGGCGATGGCGTCGTCGAGCCGCGGCTCGACCTGGACGCGGTCCTCGCCGAAGACCTCGACGGCGAGGGCGGCCAGCGCGTCGACGTCCATCGCGCGGTGGGTGGAGTTCTGGGTGATGACGACCTCGGCGAGGATCGGCTCGAAGGCCTCCAGCACGCCGGCCACGTCCTTGTCGCCGGAAGTGCCGATCACGCCGACGAGCCGGGTGAAGCCGAAGGACTCGCCGAGGGCGGCGACGGTGGCGCGGGCGCCGTGCGGGTTGTGCGCGGCGTCCAGGATGATCGTGGGGCTGCGCCGGACGACCTCCAGGCGGCCCGGCGAGGAGACGCCGGAGAAGCCCTGGCGGATCTTGTCGGGGTCGAGCTGCCCGCCGCGGGCGCCGCCGACGCCGAAGAAGGCCTCGACCGCCGCCAGCGCCAGCGCCGCGTTGTGCGCCTGGTGCTCGCCGTGCAGCGGGATGAAGACGTCCTCGTACTCCTCGCCGCCGAGCCCACGCAGCGTCACCAGCTGCCCACCGATGGCGAGCTCACGGCGGATCACACCGAACTCCATGCCCTCGCGGGCGACGGTGGCGTCCACCTCGACGGCGCGCCGCAGGATGTTCTGGGCGGCGTCCAGCTGCTGCTGGGCGACGACGGCGACGGCCCCCGACTTGATGATCCCGGACTTCTCGACCGCGATCTCGCCGGTGGTCCCGCCGAGCTTGTCGGTGTGGTCCAGCCCGATCGGGGTGATCACGGCGACGGCGGAGTCGATGACGTTGGTGGCGTCCCAGGAGCCGCCCATGCCGACCTCGACCACGGCGACGTCCACCGGGGCGTCGGCGAAGGCGGCGTAGGCCATGCCGGTCAGCACCTCGAAGAAGGACATCGGCACGGGCTGCTGGGCGTCGACCATCTGCACGTAGGGCTCGATGTCGCGGTAGACCTCGACGAAACGCTCGGGGGTGATCGGGGCGCCGTCGAGACTGATCCGCTCGGTGACGGTCTCCACGTGCGGGCTGGTGTAGCGGCCGGTGCGCAGCTCGAAGGTGTTGAGCAGCTGCTCGATCATCCGGGCGGTGGAGGTCTTGCCGTTGGTGCCGGTGATGTGGATGGAGGGGAAGGACCGCTGGGGCTGGCCCAGGATGTCCATCAGCGCCTCGATCCGGTCGAGCGAGGGCTCCAGCTTGTTCTCCGGCCAGCGCTTGGAGAGCTCCACCTCGACGTCGCGCAGGGCGTCGCCGGTGTCGCCGTCGGCGGGGCGGAGGGTGTACGGGTTCGGGTCGGCCTTGTCGCTCACGACCACAGTCTACGGAGCGGCGGCGGGCGGTCCTCACGGGGTGAGAACGGCCACTTTGGCCGGTGTTTCCAGTTTGCCCCCTTTACTATTGATTTGGCGATTTGATCCGCAACGAAGCATCGATTCGCACCCCGAGGAGTCACTCCGCCTTTGATTCACGAGGAGAACCGCGCCATGCCCGACGCCCTGCACGACTGGATCGTGCTCCGCCAGGACTCCGTGGTCTGGTTAGCCGGACTCGTCTCGCTGGCCCTCGTCGGCTACATGGCCTTCGTCTTCGCGCGCTTCCTCGTGTACTGGGCCGGCTCCCGGCACGCCTTCCGGCACGACCGGCCCGCCGAGCCCGGCGACCCCGCGGCCTTCCAGTGGCACCTGGTGATCCCCTGCCGCGACGAGGAGGCCGTGGTTGCCCAGACCCTGGCCGGACTGCGCGAGAGCGCACCCGAGGCCCACCTCTGGGTGATCGACGACGACAGCGAGGACGCCACTCGCGAGCTGGTGCTCGCCGCCGCGGCCCACGACGACCGCGTCCACCTCGTCCAGCGCCGCCGCCCGCACGCCCGGATCGGCAAGGGCGCCGCCCTCAACGCCGCCTACCGCGAGATCTCCACCCGGCTCCCCGCCTCGGCCGACCGCTCGCGCGTGGTGATCGGCGTCGTCGACGCCGACGGCCGGCTCGACCCCGGCACCCTCGCCCGGGTCTGCAACGCCAAGGCGCTCGGCCGCCCCGACACCGGCGCCGTCCAGATCGGCGTGCGCATGCGCAACGCCGACGACGAACTCCCGCTGCCCGGCCGCGGCCGCGCCGCCAACGCGCTCGCCCGCGCCCTGGTCCGGATGCAGGACGTCGAGTTCCAGGCCAACAACGCCGGCATGCAGCTGCTGCGCCGCCGCACCGGCAGCGTCGGCCTCGGCGGCAACGGACAGTTCGTCCGCCTCACCGCCCTCGACGCGCTCACCGCCGAGGAGGGCCGGGCCGGCCGCCCCTGGCCCGAGCGCGCCCTGCTGGAGGACTACGAGTCCGGCCTCGACCTCCGGCTGGCCGGCTGGCGGCTCACCCACGTCACCGAGACCCAGGTCTCCCAGGAGGGCCTGGTCTCGCTGCGCCGCTTCCTCACCCAGCGCACCCGCTGGGCCCAGGGCAACATGCAGTGCCTGCGGTACACCGGCCGGGTGCTGCGCTCCCCCCACTACACCCCGGCCGGCAAGGCCGAGGTGCTGTACACCTTCCTGCAGCCGGTGGTCTGCGTGCTGCTCGTCCTGCTGACCCCGCTCTCGCTCGCGATCACGGCGGCCGGACTGGTGCTCTTCCCCGCGGAGACCGCCGACTTCCAGCTCCGGTTCGGGCCGTACATGCTGCTGGCCTTCGTGATCGCCACCCTGCCGATGGTCTTCTGGGGCTTCGCCTACCGCTGGCTCGTCCACCCCGACCGCAGCCGGCTCACCGGGCTGCTCTGGGGCGTCCTGGTCTGGCTGTACGCCTACCACCTGTTCGTCGTCGCCACCCGGGCCGCCGTCCGGATCGCGCTCGGCCGCAACGGCTGGGCCAAGACCCGGCGCAACGCCGAGAAGGTCGCCCTCGGCGCCCCCACCGCACTCGAGTCCTGAGCCGGCCCCACCGCCCCGGCCCCCGCCCGGCCCCCCGAGCCCCCGACCCCCGCGGAGCCCTCCCCCATGAGCACCTGTCTTCCCCCCGCCAGCGTCGCCGTCGTCCTCGGCACCCGCCCCGAGCTGGTCAAGCTCGCCCCGCTCATCCACGAGCTGGGCGACGCGACCCGCCTGGTGCACACCGGCCAGCACTGGGACGAGGCCATGTCCGGCCGCTTCCTGCGCGACCTGGACCTGCCCCGTCCGGAGCTGCTGACCGGCGTCGGCGGCCGCCCGCGGGCGGGCCAGATCGCCCAGTCCCTCGGCCAGCTGGACGCCGCCTTCGCCGAAGACCGACCCGCCGCCGTGGTCGTCCAGGGCGACACCAACGCCACCCTCGCCGGGGCGCTGGCGGCCAACGCCCGCGGGATCCCGCTGGTGCACGTCGAGGCCGGGCTGCGAAGCTTCGACCGGGCGATGCCCGAGGAGCACAACCGGGTGATGGTCGACCACGTCGCCGACCTGCTCTGCGCCGCCACCGGGGACAACGTCGCCAACCTGCGCGCCGAGTCGCTCGCCGAGGAGCGGATCGCCCTCACCGGCAACACCGTCGTCGAGGTGGTCCGCCGCCAGCTACCGGACGGCGCCACCCGCGCCGCACTGCTCGCCGCCCACGGGCTGCGGCCGGACGCCTACGTGCTGGCCACCGTGCACCGCCCGGAGAATACCGACACCGCCGGGGCGCTCGGCGCCGTGCTGGCCGAGCTGGACCGGATCGCCCGGGCCGGCACCCCGGTGCTGTTCCCGATGCACCCGCGCACCCGGGCCGCCGTCGAACGCTTCGGCCTGGAGCGGCTGCTGGACCGGCTCGCCGTCACCGGGCCGGTCGGCTACGCCGACTTCCTCGGCCTGGCGCGCCACGCCGCGCTGCTCGTCTCCGACTCCGGCGGCGTGCAGGAGGAGTGCACCGTCCTCGGCCGCCCGCTGCTCGTGGTGCGCCGCTCGACCGAGCGCCCGGAGGCGGTCGCGGCGGGCTTCGCCGCGCTGGTGGGCCCCGGCGAGGAGCTCGGCGAGCTGGCCCGGGCCTGGCTGGCCGACACCCCCGAACGGCTCGCCCGGCTCGCGGCCACCCCGAGCCCGTACGGCGACGGCCTCGCGTCGGCCCGGATCGCCGCGCTGACGGCCGCGGCCGCCGAGTCGGCCGCCGAGGCCGCGGTACAGCTGGCGGCCGCGTAGCGCCCTCTTGACAGCCGGATTGGTCTACTCCACCTTGTGAGGCAAGTCTCCTTCCCCGACAGGGACTTGAGTTGTCGGTAGCTCCCGCACGCGCACCATCGACACCCCGGACGGCATCCCACCCCCACCACCGGGACGCCGCCGGGCCTCCCCCACCGGAGATGGAGTCATGCCACCTGTCCGACACCGGCGCCCACGCGCCGGCCGCCCCCTGCTCGCCGGGGCCTGCGCCATGGCCCTGGGCCTGACCGGGCTCCTCCTCGCCACCGGCCCCGGCGCCCGCGCCGCCGACCCCGACCTGATCACCAACGGCGGCTTCGAGACCGGCACCCCGGCCGGCTGGACCTGCGGCAGCGGCGCCGTCCAGAGCACCACCGTGCACTCCGGCCGCTACGCCCTGCAGTCCACCCCCGGGGCGGGCGACACCGGCGAGTGCACCCAGACCGTCGCCGTGAAGCCCTCCTCGACGTACACCCTCGCCGCCTGGGTCCAGGGCTCGTACGTCTACCTGGGCGCCCGCGGCACCGGCGGCACCGACCCCAGCACCTGGACCACCTCGGCGGGCTGGGGCCGGCTCAGCACCGGCTTCACCACCGGCCCGAGCACCACCAGCGTCACCGTCTACCTGCACGGCTGGTACGGGCAGCCCGCCTTCCTGGCCGACGACGTGTCACTCATCGGCCCCGGCGGGCCGCAGCCCTCGCAGAGCCCGACCACCACCACGTCCCCCAGCCCGACCGCGACCGGCAGCCCCTCCCCCACCGGCACCGGCAGTGGCAGCCCCACCGCGACCGCCACCGGCAGCCCGACCGCGACCTCGACCGGCCGGCCCCCCGGCCTGCCCAAGCACATCCTCACCGGCTACTGGCAGAACTTCGACAACGGCGCCACCGTCCAGCGGATCAGCGACGTCCCGGCGGCCTACGACGTCATCGCGGTCTCCTTCGCGGACGCCACCGCCACCCGGGGCGGCCTGAGCTTCACCCTCGACCCCGCGCTCTCCACCCGCCTCGGCGGCTACACCGACGCCCAGTTCAAGGCCGACATCGCGGCCAAGCGGGCGGCCGGCAAGCGCGTGGTGCTCTCGGTCGGCGGGCAGAACGGCACCGTGTGGGTGGGCGACGCGGCCTCCGCCGCGACCTTCACCAGCACCGCCTGGGCACTGATGCAGTCCTACGGCTTCGACGGGATCGACATCGACCTGGAGAACGGGGTCAACGCCGCCTACCTGGGCCAGGCACTGCACGCCCTGGCGGCGAAGGCCGGCACCGGATTCGTCCTCACCATGGCTCCGCAGACGATCGACATGCAGTCGACCGGCACGGAGTACTTCAAGCTGGCGCTGAACGTGAAGGACGTCCTCACCATCGTCAACATGCAGTACTACAACTCCGGCGCGATGAACGGCTGCGACGGGAACGTCTACTCGCAGGGCACCGAGAACTTCCTCACCGCCCTGGCCTGCATCCAGCTCAAGGGCGGGCTGCGGCCCGACCAGGTCGGGATCGGGGTGCCCGCGTCCACCAGCGCGGCGGGCGGCGGGTACGTCGCCGCGAGCACCGTCGCCAACGCCCTGGACTGCCTGGCGGCCGGCACCGCCTGCGGCAGCTACCGGCCGGACACCACCTGGCCCGGCATCGGCGGGGCGATGACCTGGTCCACCAACTGGGACGCCCGGGCGGGCAACCCGGTCGCCACCACCATCGGCGCGCACCTGCACGCCATGCCCTGACGGCGGCGGGCCCGGGGCGGGGCCCTCAGACCCCGGCCCGGGCCTCCGGGACGTGCACCGCGCCCCCGTGACGGCGGCGCAGCTCGGCCGTGATCTCGGCCAGTTCGCCCTCGGGCAGCAGCGGCAGCATCATCGCCACGCCCTGCAGCAGACCGCCGAGCAGGAAGGTGGTGTCGGCCGTCGAGGCGACCAGCCCGCGCACCTCCGCCACCTCGCCGGCCGCCACCGCCTCGATCAGCCGGGCCGCGTCCGCGCTCTCCTCGTCCACCGCGACGGCACCGCTGTCGGCCGGGGCGCGCCGGGCCATCGCCCGCAGCACCCGGTCGCCGACCTCGGGGGCGTACGCCTTGCGGACGGCCTCGGCGGCGATCCAGGCGAGCAGGGTGGTCACCTCGCGCCCGGCGTGCTCGGCGAACAGCTGGTCCAGCTCGCGGTCGAAAGCGAGCTGGTTGCCGTGCCGGAAGGCGAGCAGCAGGGTCGCCGCCCTGGCCTTGGCCTCCTCGACCGCCTCGGCAGGCAGTTCGTCGGCCAACTCCTCGGTCACCACCACGCCATGCCCTCCCGTCCGTCCGTTCAGCAGAAACGCTCCGCACAAACGCTCAGCGGAAACTCCGAGCACACCGTACACATCCGACCTGCAAACTTCCGCGAACCCGCGCGGGCAAGACCGGAATGAATTCGCTCGGAATAAGACCTCACCCGGTCCAGGATGAATATTCGCCGGAAGGGAGCAATGTTGCTGCGCTATTAGGCGTAACGGGAACGGGCGCGGCCCGGCCGGGTCGCCGGGCCGGGGAACGCCGAGGGGCCGCACCCCGCGCGTCGCGGAGTGCGGCCCCTCACCGGGCGGTACGGGCTCAGCCCTGCGGCAGCGCCGCGAGCTGGGCGGTGATCCGGGCGATGTCGGCCTCGGCGGCCTCCTGGCGGACCTTGATCTTGGCGACCACCTCGTCCGGCGCCTTGGCGAGGAACGCCTCGTTGCCGAGCTTGGCGGTGGTCTGCGCCTTCTCCTTCTCGGCGACCGCGAGGTCCTTGGCGAGGCGCTTGCGCTCCGCCGCGACGTCGATGGTGCCGGAGAGGTCGAGCGAGACGGTGGCGCCGGCGACCGGCAGCGAGGCGGTGGCCACGAAGCCCTCCTCCGGGACGGTCAGCCGCAGCAGCGAGCGGATCGCGTCCTCGTGGACGGCCAGCACGGTGCCGTCCAGCTCCAGCTTCGCCGGGACGCGCTGGCGGTCCTTGAGGCCCTGGCTCACGGCGAACCTGCGGACCTCGGTGACCACCTGCTGCAGCGTGGCGATCTCGGCCTCGGCCGCGGCGTCGCGGTAGCCGCTGTCGGTCGGCCAGTCGGCGATGACGACGGACTCCGCACCGGTGAGCGTGGTCCACAGCGTCTCGGTGACGAAGGGCACGATCGGGTGCAGCAGCCGCAGCGTGACGTCCAGGACCTCGCCGAGCACCCGGCGCGCGGCGTCGGCCTGCGGGCCGCCCTTGGCCAGGGTGGTCTTGGAGAGCTCGACGTACCAGTCGAAGACCTCGTCCCACGCGAAGTGGTAGAGCGCCTCGGACAGCTTGGAGAACTGGTAGTCCTCGTACAGCCCGTCCACCTCGGCGACGGTGCTGTTGAGCCGCGACAGGATCCAGCGGTCGGCCGCGGTCAGTTCCTCCGGCGCGGGCAGCGGGCCCTCGACGGTGGCGCCGTTCATCAGCGCGAAGCGGGTGGCGTTCCAGATCTTGTTGGCGAAGTTGCGGGCCGCCTGGACCCAGTCCTCGCCGATCGGGACGTCGACGCCCGGGTTGGCACCGCGCGCCAGCGTGAAGCGCAGCGCGTCGGAGCCGTACTTGTCCATCCAGTCCAGCGGGTTGACGACGTTGCCGAAGGACTTCGACATCTTCTTGCCGTTCTGGTCACGGACCATGCCGTGCAGCGCGATGGTGTGGAACGGCGGGGTGCCGTCCATCGCGTAGAGGCCGAACATCATCATCCGGGCGACCCAGAAGAAGAGGATGTCGTACCCGGTGACCAGGACGGAGTTCGGGTAGAACTTCGCCAGGCTCTCGGTCTGCTCGGGCCAGCCGAGCGTGGAGAACGGCCACAGGCCGGAGGAGAACCAGGTGTCCAGGACGTCGGTGTCCTGGTGCCAGCCCTCGCCGGCGGGCGGCTGCTCGTCCGGTCCGACGCAGACGACCTCGCCGTTCGGGCCGTACCAGACCGGGATCCGGTGGCCCCACCACAGCTGGCGCGAGATGCACCAGTCGTGCAGGTTGTCGACCCAGTCGAAGTAGCGCTTCTCCATCTCCTGCGGGTGGATCTTGACCTTGCCGTCGCGGACCGCGTCGCCCGCGGCCTTGGCGAGCGGGCCGACCTTGACCCACCACTGCATGGACAGCCGCGGCTCGATGGTGGTCTTGCAGCGCGAGCAGTGGCCGACCGAGTGGACGTACGGGCGCTTCTCGGCGACGATCCGGCCCTCGGCGCGCAGCGCGGCGACGATCGCCGAGCGGGCCTCCAGGCGGTCCAGGCCGAGGAAGGGGCCGTGCACGGTGATGACCGCGTGCTCGTCCATGACGGCGATGTTCGGCAGGTCGTGCCGCTGGCCGATCTCGAAGTCGTTCGGGTCGTGGGCGGGCGTCACCTTGACGGCGCCGGTGCCGAACTCCGGGTCGACGTGGGCGTCGGCGACGACCGGGATGCGACGGCCGGTCAGCGGCAGCTCGATCTCGGTGCCGACCAGGTGCCGGTAGCGCTCGTCCTCCGGGTGGACGGCCACGGCCGTGTCGCCCAGCATCGTCTCGGCGCGGGTGGTGGCCACGACGATCGAGGCGTCGCCCTCGCCGTAGCGGATCGAGACCAGCTCGCCGTCGTCGTCCTGGTACTCCACCTCGATGTCCGAGATGGCGGTGAGGCAGCGCGGGCACCAGTTGATGATGCGCTCGGCGCGGTAGATCAGCTCGTCGTCGAAGAGCTTCTTGAAGATGGTCTGGACGGCCTGGGACAGGCCCTCGTCCATGGTGAAGCGCTCGCGGGACCAGTCCACGCCGTCCCCGAGGCGGCGCATCTGGCCGGAGATCTGGCCGCCGGACTCGGCCTTCCACTTCCAGACGCGCTCGACGAAGGCCTCCCGGCCCAGGTCGTGGCGGGACTTGCCCTCCTTGGCGAGCTCGCGCTCGACCACGTTCTGGGTGGCGATGCCGGCGTGGTCCATGCCGGGCTGCCACAGCGCCTCGAAGCCCTGCATCCGCTTGCGGCGGACCAGCGCGTCGATCAGCGTGTGCTCGAAGGCGTGGCCCAGGTGCAGGCTGCCGGTGACGTTCGGCGGGGGGATGACGACGGTGAACGGGGGCTTGTCGCTCTTCGCGTCGGCGGCGAAGTAGCCACGCTCCACCCAGCGCTCGTACAGCTCGCCCTCTACGTCCGCTGGGGTGTAGGTCGTCGGGAGGGTTGCTGCTTCGTCCCCGGTGGTGCTCACGGGGCGCTGGTTCGTCGTGTCGGTCACGACGCACAGTTTACGTAACCGCGGGCACGTGTTACGAACCGCTTTCGCCCCTCGGACGCGAGCCGCCCGAACGGGTCGCCGCCGGGCGCCGTGCGGTACCGTTCCCGGACACTCGTCCGGTTTGCCGCACGGGTACGGAGCAGATCCACACCATGACAGGCCGCGGGTGCGGCGGGGGAGCACAGACGCAGATGTACGGCCAGGGACAGCAGTATCCGCAGGGACAGCCCCAGCAGCCGTACGGGGGGCAGCCCCCGTACGGCCCGCCGCAGCCGCAGCAGCCGTACGGCGCGCCGCAGCCCCAGTACGGCTACCCGCCGCAGGGCGGCCAGCCGTACGGCGCGCCCCAGCAGCCCTACGGCGCCCCGCAGCAGCCGTACGGCGTGCCGCCGCAGGCCCCGTACGGCCAGCCGGGCTACCCGGCCCCGCCGAAGAAGGGGAAGACCGGTCTGGTGGTCGGCCTGGTGGTCGGTGCGCTGGTGCTGGGCGGCGGCGGCTTCGCCGCGTGGAAGTACCTGCTCGGCGACTCCGGCGGCAACTACAAGATCTCCGCGCCGCAGTCGCTGCCGGACGGCTACGTCCAGAAGTCCTCCAAGGAGGAGGCCGTCGACCCGAGCAAGGCCGAGGCCGCGAAGTTCGGCAAGAACCTCACCGCGCTGGCGACCAGCTACGCCAAGGGCTCGGACCCGCTCGACACGCTCTCGATCCTCGGCGTCTACGGGGACATCAGCGACCCGGGGCAGGTCATCGACGACTCCAAGAAGGACAGCGGCGGCGCGACCTGGTCCACCCCGCTGACCGACTACCCGGCGCAGGACGCCCACAGCTCCTCGGCGCGGCTCGCCTGCGGTGTGGTCAGCGTCATCGCGGGCAAGGCCGGGCCGACGATCTGCGTGTGGGCGGACAACTCCACCACCGGCCGGATCACCTTCAGCAAGGTCAGCCTGACCGGCGGCGCGCAGGGGATCACCCCGGCGCAGGCGGCCGACAAGGCCCGGGCGATCCGCGACGCGATGAAGGTCGCCAAGTAGCCCGCCGGGCCGGCCGGCGGCGACGCCGCACCGGCCCGGAACGAGCAGGGGCCCCGCACCGTCCGGTGCGGGGCCCCTCTCCGTCCGGAGGGCGGGTCAGGCGCTCTTCTCGCGCCGCTCGCGCTTGATCATGTCGCGCGGGACGAGGGTGGGGATGGCGTGCTTGGAGACGACGTCCCCGGTGACCACCACGCGGGCGACGTCCTGACGCGAGGGCACCTCGTACATCACGGACATCAGCACCTCCTCCATGATGGCCCGCAGACCGCGCGCGCCGGTCCCGCGCAGGATCGCCTGGTCGGCGATCGCCTCCAGCGCGTCGCGGGAGAACTCCAGCTCCACGCCGTCCAGTTCGAAGAGCTTGCGGTACTGCTTGACCAGCGCGTTCTTCGGCTCGGTGAGGATCTGCAGGAGAGCCTCGCGGTCCAGGTTGTGCACGCTGGTGATGACCGGCAGACGGCCGATGAACTCGGGGATCATCCCGAACTTCACCAGGTCCTCGGGCATCACCTGACGGAAGTGGTCGCTGGCGTCCGACTCCCGCTTGGAGCGGATGTTGGCGCCGAAGCCGATGCCCTTGGCGCCGGCCCGGCCCTCGATGATCCGCTCCAGGCCGGCGAACGCACCGCCGACGATGAACAGCACGTTGGTGGTGTCGATCTGGATGAACTCCTGGTGCGGGTGCTTGCGCCCGCCCTGCGGCGGCACCGAGGCGGTGGTGCCCTCCAGGATCTTCAGCAGCGCCTGCTGCACGCCCTCGCCGGAGACGTCCCGGGTGATCGACGGGTTCTCGCTCTTGCGGGCGACCTTGTCGATCTCGTCGATGTAGATGATCCCCGTCTCGGCCTTCTTGACGTCGTAGTCGGCCGCCTGGATCAGCTTGAGCAGGATGTTCTCGACGTCCTCGCCGACGTACCCGGCCTCGGTCAGCGCCGTGGCGTCCGCGATCGCGAACGGCACGTTGAGCATCCGGGCGAGGGTCTGCGCCAGCAGCGTCTTGCCGGAGCCGGTGGGGCCCAGCAGCAGGATGTTCGACTTGGCCAGCTCGATGGCGTCCTCGCGGCCGTTGCCGCCGCTGCGGCCCGCCTCACCGGCCTGGACCCGCTTGTAGTGGTTGTAGACGGCGACCGACAGCGCCTTCTTGGCGAGGTCCTGACCGACCACGTACTGGTCCAGGAACTCGTAGATCTCCCGCGGCTTCGGCAGCTCCTCGAAGCGCACCTCGGAGGTCTCGGCGAGTTCCTCCTCGATGATCTCGTTGCACAGGTCGATGCACTCGTCGCAGATGTACACGCCTGGGCCGGCGATCAGCTTCTTCACCTGCTTCTGCGACTTGCCGCAGAACGAGCACTTGAGCAGGTCGCCACCGTCTCCGATGCGTGCCACGAGGTGCTTCCCCTTCGCCAGGGGCCCCGCAGGGGTTCCGGGGCCTGGTGCTGTGGACCGTCAACGCCGTCGGCGATCGGTCTCGCTATCCGACGGTACTCTGCCGGGCCCCTGATTCCGTCCTCTTCGCCGGGTCTGCCCTACGCCCTGGGCGAATTGATACCGAACAGATGCCGTGACGGAGGCCGCCGATGAGCCGGAGCGGGGCGCGCGGACTCGATGCGCGCCCCGCTCCGGAGGGTGCCGGCCTCAGGAGGTCAGCGAGGTCTTGCGGGTGGAGATGATCTGGTCGATCAGGCCGTACTCGACGGCCTCCTCGGCGGTCAGGATCTTGTCGCGCTCGATGTCCTCGCGCACCTGCTCGACCGACTTGCTGGAGTGCTTGGAGAGCATCTCCTCCAGCTGCTCGCGCATCCGGAAGATCTCCTTGGCCTGGATCTCCAGGTCGGACACCTGGCCGCGGCCGGTCTCGGTGTACGGCTGGTGGATCAGGATACGGGCGTTCGGCAGCGCCATCCGCTTGCCGGGGGTGCCGGCGGCGAGCAGCACGGCCGCGGCGGAGGCCGCCTGGCCCATGCAGACCGTGGTGATGTCCGGCTTCACGTACTGCATCGTGTCGTAGATGGCCGTCAGGGCCGTGAACGAGCCGCCGGGCGAGTTGATGTACATCTGGATCTCGCGGTCCGGGTCCATCGACTCGAGGCAGAGCAGCTGCGCCATGATGTCGTTCGCCGAGACGTCGTCGACCTGCGAGCCGAGGAAGATGATGCGCTCCTCGAACAGCTTCGCGTACGGGTCGTACTCGCGGATGCCCTGCGTGGTGCGCTCGACGAAGCGCGGGACGATGTAACGGCCCTCGGCACGCATGTCCTCGACGCGGGCCTGGGCGGCCGACAGGCTGGGGATGTTCATGGGGGTCCTTGTCCTCCGGGGCGTTGTGGCTGTGGTGTCGTGGGCCGGGCCGAGGCTCAGGCGCCCGTGCCGCCGCCGCCGGGGACGTCCGCGGCGCTGTGCATGATCGCGTCGATCAGGCCGTACTCCAGGGCCTCCTCCGGCGTGAACCAGCGGTCGCGGTCGGAGTCCCGGGTGATCTGCTCGAAGGACTGGCCGCTGTGGAAGGCGATCAGCTCGGACATCCGCTTCTTGGTGCGGAGCAGCTGCTCGGCCTGGATGCGGATGTCGGTGGCCGAGCCGCCGAGGCCGGCGGAGGGCTGGTGCATCAGGATGTTGGCGTTCGGCAGCGAGAAGCGCTTGCCCTTGGCGCCCGCGGTCAGCAGGAACTGGCCCATCGAGGCCGCCATGCCCATCGCGATGGTGACGACGTCGTTCTTGATGTACTGCATGGTGTCGTAGATCGCCATGCCCGCGGAGATCGAGCCGCCCGGGGAGTTGATGTAGAGGAAGATGTCCTTTTCCGGGTCCGCGGCCAGCAGCAGCAGCTGGGCGGTGATCTTGTTGGCGATGTCGTCGTCGACCTGCTGGCCGAGGAAGATGATCCGCTCGTTGAGCAGCCGGTTGTACACCTGGTCGCCCAGGCCGCCGAGCACGTCACCAGAGGCGGCGTGCGGCGCCATCGGGCCAGGCATCTGCATCTGCGGGAACGTCACTTAGCCACCTGCTCAGTCGATTTGGACGGTCGCTCCGCGGCCGTCACGGTGTCGCACAGCTTCCGGGTATCACGTCGTGATTGTTGCTGTCCAAGGACCCTAACGCGCAGGCCGGGCCGCAGAATCCCTCACGCAGAACTGTTCGCTGTGAGCGCAGGGTCGCGCGCCCCGCCACGGGCGGAATGACGCGGAATGACAGCGGGCCCGGACACCGTACGGCGTCCGGGCCCGCTGCGCGCCTCAGGGGCTACCGGGGCGATCAGGCCTCGGTCTTCTCCTCGGCGGAGGTCTCCTCGGCGGCGGCCTCGACGGTCTCGGCCGTCTCGTCCTCGTCGTCGAAGTTGATCTCGTTGCCCTCGGTGTCGACGACCTTGGCGGCCTCGACCACGGTGGCCAGCGCCTTGCCGCGGGCGACCTCGCCGACCAGCAGCGGCACCTGGCCACCCTGGACGACCTGCTGCGCGAACTGGTCCGGGGTGAGGCCCGAGCCGGCGGCGCGGCGGATGAGGTGCTCGGTCAGCTCCTCCTGGTTAACACCCAGCTCCTCGTCGGCGACGATCTGGTCCAGGACGAACTGGGTCTTGATGCCCTTCTTCGCCTGCTCCTCGATCTCCGCGTCCCACTCCTCACGGGTCTTGCCCTGGGTCTCCAGGTAGGAGTCGATGTTCAGGCCCATCGGCTCGAGCTGGTGGTGCTCGAGGTTGTGCTTGCGGGTCTGGATCTCGTCCGCGAGCAGCTTCTCGGGGAACTCGATCTCGACCAGGCCGAGCAGCGCGTCCAGCACCTTCTCCTGGGCCTGGGTGGCCTGGTCGTACTCCTTCATGCGCTCCAGGCGCTTGCGGGAGTCGGCGCGCAGGTCCTCCAGGGTGTCGAACTCGCTCGCCAGCTGGGCGAACTCGTCGTCCAGCTCCGGAAGCTCCTTCTCCTGGACGGCGGTGACGGTGACGGTGACCTCGGAGGTCTTGCCCGCCTGGGTGCCGCCCTTGAGCTCGGTGGCGAAGGTGGCGGTGCCACCGGCCTCCAGGCCGGTCACGGCCTCGTCGATGCCGTCGATCAGACGGCCCGAGCCGATCTCGTAGCTGACGCCGGTGGCGGTGCCGTCCTCCGGCACCTCACCGTCGACCTTGGCCTCGAGGTCGACGACCACGATGTCGCCGGCGGCCGCGGCGCGCTCGACGTCCTTGACCGAGGAGAAGCGCTCGCGCAGCTGCTCCAGGGACTTCTCGACGTCCTCGTCGGAGACGGCGATCGGGTCGACGGTCACCTCGATGGAGGCGAAGTCGGGGAGGGTGATCTCCGGGCGGATGTCCACCTCGGCGGTGAACTTCAGGTCACCGCCGTCGGCGATCTTCTCGACACCCTCGATGTTGGTGATGTCGGGCTGGCCGAGGACCTCGATCTTGCCCTCGTCGACGGCCTGCGTGTAGAAGCGCGGCAGGGCGTCGTTGACGGCCTCCTCCAGCACGGCGCCACGGCCGAAACGCTGGTCGATGACGCGAGCCGGGATCTTGCCCTTGCGGAAGCCCGGAACCGTGACCTGCTGGTTGATCTTCTTGTACGCCGCGTCGAGGCTGGGCTTGAGCTCCTCGAAGGGCACCTCGACGGTGAGTCGAACCCGGGTCGGGTTCAGAGTCTCGACGGCGCTCTTCACGGTTAGGTCTCCTATGGGCTTGCGGTCAGGTTGCCTCCGCCGTCCCCATGCGGCCGGCCGGGGCCGTACGAGCGGGTCGGGCGAGACGGGCGATGGGCGGTTGGAGCTGCATCTCCCGCGGGGGTCGGACGGTGAGGTTGACTCCTCGCCCTCGGGCGGTGGACCTGGGTTGGGACCGCAGGGACTACCGCCAGCGCCCCATCCTACCGGTACCACGAAAGGCGGACGCCAGACGCCACCTCGTCACCCACACAGAACAGGGCCCCGCCCCCTGGACGAGACCCTGCCGCACTGTCGGGGTGACCGGATTCGAACCGACGGCCTTCCGCTCCCAAAGCGGACGCGCTACCAAACTGCGCCACACCCCGTGGTGCCGAGAGGAAGCGTACACGCCGGGCCCTGGCGGCTCGCCGAGTTGTTCCGGGCGGCCCGGAAGGACTTCGGACGGACTCCGGAAGGCCCCGGAAGCGGGTGGACGGGAAATGCGGTGTGCGCGGAGGCGACCGGACCAGGTACGCTGTTCCCCGAACTTCCGGCCGGAGACGTCCGGGGGATCGCGCGGGCGTAGCTCAATGGTAGAGCCCTAGTCTTCCAAACTAGTCACGCGAGTTCGATTCTCGTCGCCCGCTCCTCGAACCGGCCCCGGTGCGCCCTGCGCGCACCGGGGCCGGTGTCGTTTCCGCGGCGGCCCTCCCCCGGGCCCACCCCCTCGACCGCTCCCGCCGCCCTCCTCAGAGCCCCAGCCGGCCGGCCCGGGCGGCGGCCCGGTCGAGCAGCCGGTGGACGTCGGCCTCCCGGGTGGTCGGCCGGTCGTTGTACTCGTCCGGGGAGCTCACCGGGCGGCCGGTCGCGTGCAGCACCTCCATCAGCTGCACCCGGGCGGTGCGGACGGTGGCCGGGGTGCCGTAGCCGTGCCCGAGGACGGCGGCCTGGGCGCCGAGCAGGCAGACCCGGCCGCGCGCGTCCCACATCGCGCCCTGCAGCCAGCCGACGGCCCCGATGTAGCGGGAGGCGAGCCGCAGGTGGTCGGCCGCGGTCACCGGCACCGGGCGGGCGGGGCGTCGCAGCACCCGGTCGACCACGGTGGCCCGGGGCTCCGGGTACCCGGCGTGCCACGGCTGCGGCGCGGCGCCGTACGGGCAGACGTACGGCACCGGGCGGCGCGCGGGGCCGGGCAGCGAGGCGAGGTAGGCCTCGATCTCGGCGACCAGTCCGGAGCCGTCCGGCCCGGCGGGGAACGGCGGCGCGAGGGCCGGGACGGGTCGAGGGGGCGTCAGGTCGGTGCGGGGCATGGGGCTCTCCAGCCGGACGGCGGCCCCCGGCCCGAGAACCGGGGGGTCAACGCTCTCCAAACTGGGACATTCAGGACATTTCCGCGACCGGAGGGCCGAACGGCCCCGGCGGTTTCCCGGTTGGGTTCCGGGCCGATAGCCTCGGCGGCGTTCGAGCGCAGTTCGAGCGCGAGCTCACCCGCCGCGCTCCGAGGTGGAGGAGTCCCGGTGCGTCCCCAGGAGCGACTGGCCGTCATACAGCGCTGCGTGACGCGGGAGATGGCACGCCTCGGGCACGTCTTCACCGCCGACGGCGAGGTGGTGCGCGGCCCCGGGACCACGGCGGTCGCGGTGCGCGAGCACCCCGGCGGCGACGGCTCGGGCCACGTCGACCTCGGCTACGTGCTGCACCTGGGCCGCGCGGACGGGCCGGTGGTCTGGGACTGCGCGGCCGGCCTCGGCAAGACCGAGGAGGAGAAGCTCGCCAACGCGGTGCGGATGTGGGCGACCACCACCGCCTCGGTGCTGGTCGAGCTGGCCGACGGGCGCGGCGTCTACGCCGACCACGCGGACCACCCCGAACTCCCGGGCTGGCACGCCGTGCAGGGGCCGGCGGCGGTGTTCGGCTTCGGCAACGAGCACCTGGCGGCCTGGCTCGCCGAGCACCGGGTGATGGCGGCCCTCGCGCCCGCGCTGCGGCCGCAGTTGACCGGGCCGGGGCCGGTCGGGGTGAAGCTCTTCCTGGGCGGGAAGGCCGGCGACGACGTCGCCGAGGTCCGGGTCGACGGCGAGGTGTCCGAGGCGGCCTCGGCGGCGCTGCGCGCGCTGGACTGGCCGCGCGGCGAACGACTCTGCTGGGCGCGGCTGTTCGTCCTGCTCACCGCCGAGCGGGCAGCACCGGTCGAGGCCGCGCCGGCGCGTGCCGAGGCACCCGCACCGATGCGTCCTCCGGCCCCGGCGGCGGTCCGCCCCCGGGGGCTGTTCGCCCGCTGGCGGGAGGCCAGACGGGCCGGCCGGTGATCCCCTCGCGGGGGTGCGGACGGCCCGGCCCGGTCAGCCGCCGGTGATGCTCGAGATGCTGTGGGCGAGGTTCGCCAGCAGGGAGTTGATCGAGCCCGCGACCGTGGTCTCGTGCAGCATGAAGCCGAACAGGGCGGCGACGATGCCGTGCGCGATCTTCATCTGCTTGTTGCGGATGAAGATGATGCACAGGATCGCGAACAGGACCAGCGCGGAGACGGAGAGTGCCACCCGGACTCACTTCCTCGTTTCATAGCGTGGTGCCGCCGCCCGGCGGCACCTGCGAAGCCGGACCCCGGCCTGTCCGACGGTCCCGAGGCGGAATCCCGGACCGACCGGCACGCCGCCGGCGAAGGGGCCCGGTCCGGTCGAACGTTGTCTGCCGTGCCGCACGTGGCGCCCCCAATCCCCCGAATCCTGAACAGTCCCGCCCGGACTCAGTGTGGTCGACCGTGCCGATTGCGTAAAGGTCTGACAGTCAGCCCAACGCCGATATCCTGCGATGCGAGACGAGTTTCCGCCGACCGGGACGATAGCCGAGCCGTTCTGACGAAACGTCGGCGGGGCCGCGCTGAGCGGCCGGGAAGCGGCCGGCGGCGGGTAACGGAAGCGGCAGGTCCGGTCAGCCGACGGGGCGTCCGATTTGGCCGAAGATCACCTGCCCGGCTTGACAGCACCTGCCCCCGGCATGTGCCGCCGCGGCCGGGCCGGCTCCGGCGGTCCGGCAGTGGTTCACGGGACGCGTCCCGGACCCGTCCCGGACGCGTCCTAGATGAATGATGCGAAGGGTTAGTGGTCGTAGGCGGTCAGCGAGCGCATGACGGGCTGACCAGTGTGGTCGTTGTGCCAGATTGCGCAGGTCA
>NZ_JBIWPA010000001.1:591058-689369 GCF_044768035.1 Kitasatospora sp. NPDC101176 | reverse complement strand
GGCTCCCAGTAGACGACTGGGTTGATAGGCCGGATATGGAAGCCCTGTGAGGGGTGGAGTTGACCGGTACTAATAGGCCGAGGGCTTGTCCTCAGTTGCTCGCGTCCACTGTGTTGTTCTGAAACAACGACCGCCTTGTCGGCGGGTCGACAGTTTCATAGTGTTTCGGTGGTCATAGCGTGAGGGAAACGCCCGGTTACATTCCGAACCCGGAAGCTAAGCCTCACAGCGCCGATGGTACTGCAGGGGGGACCCTGTGGGAGAGTAGGACGCCGCCGAACAATTCTTCGAGAAAACCCTCGCCGGGATATCCGGCGGGGGTTTTCTGCATTTCCGCGCGCGGACCGGGCGTGGGGGAGCCGCGGGGGGAGGACGCCGCGGGGCCTTCCGGTGGGGGTGGGCCGGGCCGGGTCCGGCGGGGGAGGTGCCGGAGAGGGGGCGCTGCGGCCGCGGAGGCGCCGGGAGGGTGGGCGCCGGGGAGGCGCGGGTGGTTCAGGGGGTCGTGGATCTGCGGAGCTGCCGGAGGCACTCGGCGATCTCGGCCGGCGTCGACGGGCCGAGGGCGTCGGCGAGGCGGCCGTTGTGGAGGAAGACGACGCTGTCGGCGCTGGCGGCGGCTTCGGGGTCGGTGGTGACGAGGACCGCCGTGACGTCGAGAGCCTGGACCGCGCGGCGCAGCGAGGCGCCGACGGCGCGCGCGAGTTCGGGCGAGTCGTCGTGTCCGGGGGCGTCGACCAGGAGCAGCCGTGGTGAGCCGGCCAGCAGGCGGGCCAGCATCGCGTTGTGCTGCTGTGCCCGGCCGAGCTTGCGCAGCGGCCGCCGCCAGAACCAGAGCCGGGTGACCCGGCTGATCTGCCAGGCCTGGCGGCGGCCGAGCCGGGGGGTGCCCGGGTCGACGAACTCACGGACCGTCACGTTCGGGTGGACGGGCTCGTGTTGGCCCCAGAGCGCGCCGACGGCACCCCGTTCACCGTCGGCCCAGTGGACCGTGCCGGTGGACGGGGTGGTGAGGCCGGCCATGCACTCCAGCAGCGCCGTGGTGCTGGCGCGTTCGTCCCCCATGACGGCGCAGAAGCGTCCTTTTCGAACACCGAGCGAGAACTCGCGCAGCACCGCCGTGGGACCGTTCGTGCCCGGGTGGATTTTCGACACGTTTTCCAGCGTGACGGCACAGCCAGGTGCGGCTTCCCGCTCGGCCGGTGCTCCTCCCATCATGAATCCGCTCCCAGGCTTCCGTAAATGATGCGTGCGGCGACAAGGCATCGTGCTTGCATGCCCCGAACCTACTCGCTCGTAATGGGTTTAGGCCATGCTGCCCGCATCCGTTTGTATGGTGCACTTTCCTAGACCATGCGTGCCGGATCAGGATCGTGCCGGTGGTGGTGCCGCCGGTTCGTCGGTTCGGGGATCGTCGGAATAGGGCGAATTGTCAGAGAATTAGTCAGACCAGCGGATCTCCGCGCAGAAGGGCCCCGCCCAGCGGGGTCAGGGTGTGGTGGACCTTGTTGAGCGAGCGCAGCGTGGTGATGAGGCCGGCGGCCCGCAGGACGGCGGTGTGCTGGCTCGCGGCGGCCGTGGAGATGCCCACCAGCTCGCCGACCTCGGTGGTGGTGCAGGTGGTCGTCAGGACCTGCAGGACGGCCGCCCTGGTGCGCCCCAGGAGGGCTCCCAGGGCCTGGTCGCCGTCGGGCGCCGGATCCCACAGGTTCTCCCGCTCGCGGGGGACCGGGATGGGGTAGAGCAGCAGCAGGGGGCGGTTGCCCTGCTGCTCGATGAGGATCGGCGACCGGGAGAACAGGAACAGCGACGGGGCGATCTCCAGGCCGGTCGCCTCGAGCTTGATGTCGTTCCCGGTGCCGGGGACCTCCAGGACCGGCGGGCGCCAGCGGATCGCCGGGTGGAGCGTGCTGAGCAGCTGGTCGACCCCGCCGCTCATCATGATCTGCGCCCGGGCGTTGCGGTCCACCTCCAGGAGGGTCGAGACCTGGCTCCAGTACGGCTCGACCGCGATGCGGTGGAATGTCTCCAGATCGCGCAGGACGCGCGGTCGGAAGTCGGTTCCGGAGCCGGCCGAGGCGGAGTGTTCGAGAATTCGGTAGAGGTCCGGGAAAGGTCGTACGGTGCGGGCGAGTTCGGCCAGTGCCCGGCCGTCCCGTTCACCCGCGACCCGGCGGCGCCAGGAATGGAAAACCGGTCCTCCGCCGCCCGTGGCGAAGGTTTCCAGTGCGCACAGTGCCTCTCTCATCGGATCCGGATGTGCGGCCGACGACACTTTGGCCAGACTTGCCGGACTGAAGAATATGCGTCGCATTGCCAAGTCCCCCTTGAGGTCCGACGCGTTCGTGATCGGAGGTAATCGTTCTCAGGCCGGCATGGCGGCTGCTTCGATCACGTCCTCGGACGCACGGTCGGGCTCGTCGGGGAGAATCGGATAGAAGAGCGTCGGTCCGTCGGCAATGGCGTGGTCGTCCACCAGGACCGGGGAATCCGGCGCCAGGAAGTAGGACGGGGCGATCGTCAGCCCGACGTCCTCCAGCCGCCGGTCCTCGCTCTGCCCGGGAATCTCCAGCGAGCAGGTGGACAGCCGGAGCGTCGGGTGGAGGGTGCTCAACAGGCTTCGCGCGCCGCAGTCCTGGAGGATTTCCAGCCGCTTCGTGCGCTCGCTCTGGACGGTGTGCGAGATGACGTCCCAGTGGGGGGCGACCATGATGCGGTAGAAGGACTCCAGGTCCCGCAGGAGGCGGGTGTCGGCGCTGGTCCCGCCCTGTCGGGCGCGCCGGATCATGGTGTCCATGTCGGGGAACGGGCGGATGGTCCGGGCGAGTTCGACGAGCCGCCGGGTGGAGCCCAGGCGGTGGGCCGGGGCGAGCCGGCGCGCCGGGCCCGCAGGGCGGGTTTTATGCCATCGCAGCCGGCGTTTCGACTGGCGGTGTCGGGAGGCGAGCAGGTCCAGGGCGAAGAGTGATTCGCTGACCCAGTCAGGGGTCGGCATGATACGCGTTCTCAACAGGCTTGCCGACGTGAAGTGCAGACGTGGCACGAGTCCCCCATGAATGCCGTTGATGTGTGCGGGTCGGGAACGGGATCCACGGTGAGGTGGAAAGCCGACCCTGCGGTTCCGCAAGGTCGGCATGGCCATGCCCGTTCCCGTACCTACTACGCTACGTCGCACTTTAGGGGGGTGACAGTCGAGTCTTCGCCAGTTCGAAGGTGCAGTTCTCTGCACCTGATCCGGATAGCGGACTCGACTCGCTCCGCCCGCCTCCCGAGGCGGTCGTGACCCCAGGGGCGGAAGTGACGAGAGGGGCCGGAGGGGCCGGTGGGGCGATCGGCGCGGGCCCCTCCGCGGGGCCGGACGCGGTGACGCACCCGGGTCCGGACACGGGTCCGCGCCCTCGGCGGACCAGCCAAGAGCGCGGAAGTTCCTCCGGCGCGGGACCGATGTCCCGTCAGAGCGTGATGAGCACGTTGATCAGAACGCCAACGGCGACCACGGCGAGGACGACCCAGGGCCACATGGGGCGTTCCTTAGTGGGCTTCCAGCCGGTCGAATCGGGCATGACTGCTCCTGGCTTGTATTGGTACGGGGAGGTTTACGGCCGGGCCCCTCGGAAGACGGGGGACCCAACGAGGGGCCCGGCCAAGGGAATCGGTGCGGGAACTGTTTGTGCCCTGTTCACCGATTCCGGTCTGGGTTCACCGCGGCGCTCGACGGGAACGCCGGCGGTGACGCTGGTTCGGAAGACCAGTCCTCACGGGTAGTCGTGGTGGTCGAGGCAGGTCTGGCGCAGTTCCTTGATGCGGTCGTTCTGCTCTCCGATGTAACCCACCACGGTGCGCGCCGTACCCTTCTCCCGGATGTCGGCGTTGCGCATCTTCTCGGCGGTCGAGTGGATCGCGTCGCGGAGCTTGTCGTCGGGCGCCTGTTTGGACAGCCCGTCGAGCTCGTCGGCCCGCTCGCGCATCTTCTTGCGGGCCTCGTCCACGTTGTCGGGGAACGGGTCGGTGAAGGTCTTGCCGAAGATCTTCGCGCACAGCTCGATCCGGTCGGCCGCCTTGGTGCTGACCTCGCAGGCGGACGTTCCCGCGCCGACCAGGAGCGCGGCGGCCAGGGCCAGAACCGCTGTTCTGCTCCGCCGGCCTCCTGGCCCGGCCCCGCGGCTCCTCCGCGTGGGGTGCATGCTTCCTCCCTGGCTCCCGTGGGATCCGATGTGATGTGCCCGTCCTCCCGGCGTCGCTGCCGCCGTCGGATGACTCCATCCTGACGCCCGGCGAAGTGGTTTTCATGGGGGCTTACTTCCGATCGAAGGTGCAGTTCTCTGCACCTTTCTTCGTGCACGCCGGCGACTGTCCTGCGCGTTTTCGGCCCCGCTTAAAGACGTGGTGGGGGGTGGGCGCGGACATGGAGGCTGAGATCCGTACGGCCGGGGCGACGGGCGGTACCCGGGGTTCCGCCCCAGGGCCGTGCTGCACGGGGAGCGCAGGAGAGAGGGACGACGATGGGCCCAGCACGGACACTCGCGGAGAAGCTGTGGGAGCGCCACGTGGTGGCCTCCCGGCCCGGCGGACCGGACCTCCTCTACATCGACCTGCACCTGACCCACGAGGCCACCTCGCCGCAGGCCTTCGACGGGCTGCGACTGGCCGGACGCGGCGTCCGGCGCCCGGGGCTCACCCTGGCGCTGGAGGACCACAACGTGGCCACCACGCCCGACGCGGTCCTCGACCCGGTGAGCCTCGTCCAGCTGCGGACGCTGCGCCGCAACTGCGCCGAACAGGGCGTCGAGCTCTACTCGGTGGGACACCGGCGACAGGGCATCGTGCACGTCGTCGGGCCCGAACTCGGCCTGGTCCAGCCCGGCATGACGATCGTCTGCGGAGACAGCCACACCGCCACCCACGGGGCCTTCGGCGCGCTCGCCTTCGGCATCGGCACCAGCGACGTCGAGCACGTGCTGGCCACCCAGTGCCTGGAGATCGCCCGGCCGCGCACGCTCGCCGTCGAGTTCACCGGCCGGCTCCCCGCGGAGGTGGGGGCGAAGGAGCTGATCCTCGCACTGATCGCCCGGATCGGCGCCAACGGGGCGCAGGGCCACCTCATCGAGTACCGCGGCGAGGCGGTCCGCGGGCTGTCCATGGAGGCCCGGATGACGCTCTGCAACATGAGCATCGAGGCCGGTGCCCGGGCCGGGATCGTCGCACCCGACGACACCACCCTGGAGTACCTGCGCGGCCGCCCGCACGCCCCCACCGGGGCGCGCTGGGACGAGGCCGTCGCCGACTGGGCCACCCTGGTCACCGACCCCGGCGCGGTGTTCGACCGTACCGTCGAGCTCGACGTGAGCGCGCTGACCCCGCTCGTCACCTGGGGCACCAACCCCGCCCAGACCGTGCCGCTGGCCGACGTCGTCCCGGACCCGCGCGGCTTCGCCGACCCGCTCGAACTCGCCTCCGCCGAAAGGGCGCTGGAGTACATGGGGCTGCGGCCCGGCACCCCGATGCGGGACCTCGCCATCGACGTGGTCTTCCTCGGCTCCTGCACCAACGGCCGGCTCGAGGACCTGCGCTCCGCGGCCGGCGTGCTGCGCGGGCGCAGCGTCGCCGACGGGACCAGGATGCTGGTCGTCCCCGGCTCGATGCAGGTGCGCGCCGAGGCCGAGGCGGAGGGGCTGCACGAGGTCTTCCTGGCCGCCGGTGCCGAGTGGCGCCTGCCCGGCTGCTCGATGTGCCTGGGCATGAACACGGACCGTCTCGAGGGCGTCGAGCGCTGCGCCTCCACCTCGAACCGCAACTTCGAAGGCCGGCAGGGCGCGCGGGCCCGCACCCACCTGGTGTCGCCGGCGGTCGCCGCCGCCACGGCGGTGGCCGGGCGCCTCGCGGCCCCCGCCGACCTGGCCTGACCGCCCCCGGCCCGGCCGGAGAGAGGACAGCACAGCATGGAACCCTTCGTGGAACACCACGGACGCGCGGTCGCCCTGCGCCGCGACGACATCGACACCGACCAGATCCTGCCCGGAGAGTTCTGCAAGCGGGTCACCAAGTCCGGTTACCAGGACGGGCTGTTCGCGCGCTGGCGGGCCCAGGGCGGCTTCGTCCTGGAGGAGCCCCGGCACGCGGGCGCGACCGTCCTGCTGGCCGGCCGGGACTTCGGCATCGGCAGCTCCCGGGAGCACGCGGTGTGGGCGCTGCGCGACGGGGGCTTCCGCGCGGTCGTGGCCACCGGCTTCGGTGACATCTTCCGCCGCAACGCCCTCAACAACGGGCTCGTCCCCGTCGACCTGCCGACCCCGGTGGTCGAGCCGCTGATGGACCTCGCCGAGTCCGCCGGGGGCCTGACGGTCACCGTGGACCTGCGGGCCGGCCTGCTGCGCTGGCCCGGCGGCGAGCACCCGTTCACCGTGGACGACCGGGCCCGGGCCCGGCTGCTGGAGGGACAGGACGTGATCGCCGAGACGCTGCTGCAGGACGCCGCCATCGCGGCCTACGAGGCCCGCCGCCCGGCCTGGCTGCCGGAGATCCCGCGCGGCGCCTTCGACCGTGCGCGGCAGCAGCCTGCCGACGCGGTGGCGGGGGCGGCCCGATGACCGCCACCGCGCACCGCGACGCCGGCCGGCCCGATCCCGCGGCCCGCCCGGTGGGCGCCGGGCGGGTGGACGCGATGCCCGGCGGCGGACTGGCCGCGCTGCTCCTGGAGGGGCTGCCGCCGGGCACCGTCGACCTCGCCGTCGGAACCCCGGCCTACCCGGACACGCCGCCCGGGCTGGTCGAGGCGGCGGTGGCCGCGCTGCGCCGCGGGGTCCACCAGTACCAGGACCCGGCCGGCCTGCTCGCCCTGCGCGAGCGGATCGCCGCCGCGCTGCCCGGGGCGCCCGACCCGGTCGGTGAGATCACCGTCACCGTCGGCGGCAGCGAGGGCCTGGCCGTCGCGCTGCTCTCGCTGGTCGACCCGGGCGACGAGGTGATCGTCTTCGAGCCCTTCTACGAGAACTTCCTCAGCGCCGTCGCGCTCACCGGCGCGCGTCCGCGACCGGTGCGGCTGCGCGAGTCCGACTGGGGCGTCGACCCGGAGGAGCTGGCGGCGGCGTTCGGCCCGCGCACCCGCGCGGTGATCGTGAACAGCCCGGCCAACCCCACCGGGGCGGTCCTGGACCGCGCCACCCTGGAGCTGCTCGCCGAGCTCTGCGGCCGCTGGAACGCCACCGTCGTCTCGGACGAGGTGTACGCGGGCTACGTCTACGAGTCGGCCGGCTACCGCTCGGTCGCCGAGGTCGAGGGCCTGGCCGACCGGTCGGTGGTGGTCGGCAGCCTCTCCAAGAGCCACTCGGTCAGCGGCTGGCGGCTCGGCTTCCTGCGTGCGGCGCCGCCCCTGACCGCGCTGCTGCGCAAGGTGCACGTGGCGACCACCGGCGGCGCCGCCGCCGCCCTGCAGCACGCCGCGGCCGACGCGGACCTGCTGCTGCCGGACCGCTGGGACCACGCGGCGGGGATGCGCGAACGGCGCGACCGCACCGTGGCCCTGCTGCGGGACGCGGGCTTCGCCCTCACCCGGCCGGCCGGCGGCTGCTACGTGCTGGCCCGGATCGACGGGCTGACCGACGAGCCCAGCCCGCGGTTCGTGCGCACGCTGCTCGCCGAGACCGGCGTGCTGGTGGCGCCGGGCACCTCGTTCTTCCTCGACCCGGCCGACGGCGAGCGCTACGTCCGGGTCGCGTTCAACCGTCCGCTCCACACCCTCGACACCGCTGCCGAGCGGCTTCGCGCCCGCAGCCCGCAGAAGGGAGTCACCCAGTGACAACCGCCATCAGCATCTCGACCGAAGCGCGGTACGACGGGTTGGTCCTCGGGATCTCCGCCGACACCACGGGCAACCGGCTGGTCGACCTCGGCCGGGAGCAGGGGTCGTTCATCCGCGAGCGGATCACCGAGCACGGGGCGGTGGTGCTCAGCGGCTTCGACTGGCAGGAGTGGCCGGAGCTGGACACCTTCGTCAACGCCGTGGTCGGCCGGCCGCTCGACTACACCGAGCGCTCCTCGCCGCGCACCGAGCTGCACCCCGGGGTGTTCACCGCGACCGACCACCCGGCGACCGAGGAGATCTTCCTCCACACCGAGCAGTCGTACAACCTGAACGTTCCGCGCTACCTGTTCTTCTTCTGCCGGCAGGAGTCGCCCGACGGCGGCGCCAGCCTGCTGGCCGACTGCCGCGCCCTGTACCGCGGGCTGCCCCGGGAGACCGCCGAGCGCTTCGAGCGCGAGGGGTACCTGCTGGTCCGCAACTTCCGCCCCGGCCTGGGCCTCTCCTGGCAGGAGGCGTTCGGCACCAGCGACCCGGACGAGGTCAAGGCCTACTGCGACGCCAACCGGATCGAACTGGAGTGGCTGGAGCGCAACCACCTGCGGACCCGCCAGCTGCGCTGGGCGGTCGCCGCCCACCCGGAGACCGGCGTCCGCTCCTGGTTCAACCACCTGACCTTCTTCCACGCCCGCACCCTGCGCGAGGACGTCGCCGACTTCCTCCTGGAGGAGTACGGCCCGTGGGGCATGCCGACCAACACCTTCCACGCGGACGGCAGCGAGATCCCGGACGAGGTGGTGCACCAGCTGCAGGCCGCGTACCGGGAGCAGCAGGTCGACGTCAACGTGCACACCGGTGAGGTGCTGGTCGTGGACAACATCAGCGTGGCGCACGGGCGGGCGCCGTTCGTCCCGCCGCGCGACCTGTTCGTCAGCATGGCCGGGGCGCACGCCTGGTCGGAGCTCCGCCCGGTGGAGCGGACGTCGGCGCCGGCGGTGGCGCTGCCGACCGCGCCGCGGTGACCGCGGCCGGCACGACGGCCGACGCCGCCGACGCGGTGGCCGCCGAGCCGGGCCCGCCGCCGCTCGCCCGCAACCGCGAGTACAACCTGTTGTGGACCGCGAACGTGGTCTCCCAGCTGGGCGCGCAGGGCACGCTGATCGCCTACCCGCTATTGGTGCTGGGCCTCGGCGGCTCCGCGTTCGAGGCCTCGCTGGCGGAGTTCGCGATCGCGGGCTCGCGGGCGCTGGCCGCGCTGCCGGCCGGCGCGCTCGCGGACCGGGTCAGCCGCAAGGCGCTGATGCTGGTCTCGGAGCTCGGGCGGGCCGTGGCCCTGGGCCTGCTGGCGCTCCTGGTGGCGCTGGGGCACGCGCCGCTGGCGGTGATCCTGGTGGTGGCGGTCGTCGAGGGGGTCTGCACCTCCCTGTTCGGCACCGCCGACCAGGCGCTGCTGCCGGGCGTCGTGCCGGCCTCGCAACTGGCCGACGCGGTGACCCGCAACACCGCCCGCTACTACCTGGCGACCATCGTGGGCCCGGGGATCGGCGGATTCCTGTACGGCGTCCAGCGGTTGCTGCCGTTCCTCACCCAGGCCGTCACCTCGGCGCTCGCCTTCGTGACGCTGCTGTTCCTGCGCGCGCCGGCGCCGCGGCCCGCCGCGGACGGCGCGGACGCCGGCCGCGGGGACGCCGCCGACGGGCCCGGCGAGGGGCCGCAGGAGAGCACCCTGCAGGCGATGGCCGCCGGGCTGCGCTGGCTGCGCGGCAACCGGCCGGTGCGGGCCACCGTGCTGCTCGGCACCGCCTTCAACCTGGTGTTCAGCGGCCTGCTGATCACCGTGGTGGTGATGGCGCAGCAGGACGGCCGGTCCGGCGCCGAGATCGGGGCCATCGGTGCGCTGATCGGCGCGGGCGGCGTGCTGGGCGCGCTGTCGGCCGGAGTGCTGCGCCGCTCGCTCACCCCGTTCACCGCGCTGATGGTGCTGACCTGGGCGAGCGCCGCCCTGGTGCCGCTGCTCGCGGTGGTGCCGACGGGCTGGCCGGCCGGGCTGGTGTTGGGCGCGGCGGCGTTCCTGGCGCCGACCGCGACCGCGCTGGTGGCCGGCCACCAGATGATGGTCACCCCGGACGCCATGCGCGGCCGGCTGGCCGGTCTGATCGGGGTGTCGATGGGCGCCGCGGCGGCGCTGGGCCCGCTGCTGTCCGGGCTGCTGCTGGAGACCGTGCACGGGGTGCCCACCGTGTTGAGCTGTGCGGCGGCGTTCCTGCTGATCGCACTCGGCGTCGCCGCCACCCCCGCGGTGCGCGCCTTCCCCGCCCTGCCCGACGACCGGGGGCATCCGCCCGGGAGTTGAGGCCCGGGATCCGAGGTCCGGGGAACAGCGGACAGGGGCGGCGCCCGAACGGCGCCGCCCCTGTCCGTCTTCGCCCGTACCGCCCTGACGTTCGCAGCCCGTCACCGTTCTGGCGGTCCGTCAGGCCCGGAGGTACGTCAGCACCGCGAGGACCCGGCGGTGCCCGCTGTCCGGCGTCGGCATGTCCAGCTTGGAGAAGATGTTGCCGATGTGCTTGTTCACCGAGCTCTCGGCGATGAACAGCATCTCGGCGATGGTGCCGTTGTTGCGCCCCTCCGCCATCAGGGCCAGCACCTCGCGTTCGCGCTGGGTCAGCGAGGAGAGCGGGTCGTCGCCGGCCCGGCGGACCATCAGCTGCGAGATGACCTCGGGGTCCATCGCGGTGCCGCCGTCGGCGACCCGCTCCAGCGCCTGCAGGAACTCCTCGGCGCGCCCCACCCGGTCCTTGAGCAGGTAGCCGACCCCGGAGGCGCTCTGCGCCAGAAGCTCGGTGGCGTAAGCCCGTTCGACGTACTGGGAGAGCACCAGGACGGGCAGGGTGGGCAGTTGCTTGCGGGCCTCGACCACGGCCCGCAGGCCCTCGTCGCGGAAGGTGGGCGGCAGCCGGACGTCCACCACGGCGACGTCCGGGCGGTGTTCGAGCAGCGCGGGCAGCAGGTCGTCCCCGTTGTCCACGGTGGTGCACACCTCGTGGCCCTCGCTGTTGAGCAGCAGCACCAGCCCCTCACGGAGCAGGGCGTTGTCCTCGGCGATCAGGATCCGCATGGAATCTCCACCTTCAGTACGGTCGGGCCCCCGGTCGGGCTGAACAGCTCGGTGGTCCCGTCGAATGCGGCGACCCGCCGCCGGAGTCCGAGGATCCCACTTCCGGCGCCCTCGGTGGCGCCGCCCTTGCCGTCGTCCTCGACCCGGATAGAGATCGCCTCCGGGGCGATCCGCAGCCACACCAGGGCGCTGCGGGCGCCGCTGTGCTTGGCGATGTTGGTGAGCGCCTCGGAGATCACGAAGTAGGCGGCCGCCTCGGCCGCGGCGGGCGCGCGCGGCGGCGCCCCGGCCGACTCGTCGATGTCTATCCGGGTCGGGACCCCGCAGAGCGCGGTGAGCGCCCGGACGGCGTCGGTGAGTCCGCGGTCGGCGAGCACCGGCGGGTAGATGCCGCGGACCAGGTGGCGCAGTGACTCCAGGGCCTGCTCGGCCAGGTGCTGGGCGGCGTCGACCATCTCCGGCACCTGTTCCGGGCGGTGGCCCAGCGCGCGCTTGATCATGCCCAGTCGCAGCGAGACCGCCACGATGCCGGCCTGGGCGCCGTCGTGCAGGTCGCGTTCGATCCGGCGCAGCTCGGCGTCGTGCGCGTCCAGCGCCTCGGCGCGGGTCACCGCGAGTTCGCGGACGCGCTGGGCGAGCGCGACCCGGGCGCGGGCGGTCAGCAGCCGGCGCGACATCCGGGCGTGCACCAGGGCCAGCCCGCGCATCGCGGCCATCGCCACCACGGCGTAGCCGATGCCGATGAACAGTGCCAGGAACGCCTTCGCCCAACCGTCGACGTTCATCAGGATGATGGAGTTGCGCTCGTTCTCGGCGAGCTTCCACCACACCGGTGCGGAGAGCCAGTTGAAGGCGTTGCCGCAGATGCTCAGGGCGAAGATGGACAGCGCCGAGCCGACCACGCCGTGGGTGATCAGCCAGACCAGGTCCTTGCGGACCGCCGGGTCGCGCAGCGAGGGCTTGCGGGGGCCGGTGCGGCCGGGTTCGAGGTCGCGGTAGGGGCTGCGGACCGTGGTCTCCAGCAGCCGCCCCACCCGCCTGCGGTGGAACTCGGCGTAGCTGCGCAGCAGCCGCAGGGTCCGCGGCAGCAGCAGGAAGCCGGTGCCGACCAGGCAGAGCGCGAAGACGACGGCGATCAGGTAGAACAGCACCAGACCGGCGAGGCCGGTCATCAGGCAGAGCAGCATGTAGCCGGCGGCCGGAGGGAAACGGGCCAGCGTCTGGCGGATCCACTGCTCCGGTTCCAGCCGCCGTAACTCCGCGATGCCGGGTGCCCGTACGGCTCCCAGAACTCCTCGTACGGCTTCTGAAACCTTCCGAGTGAACATCCCGATCACCCTACCACCGTCCCAAATCCGGCGCGGGGTGGCACTTTTCTGCACCATCGAGTCTCCAGTTCGTGCCCTGGTCCGGGCCCTGCCGCGGGACCTACCTTCGTGAACGTCAAGTGGTGCGTGCGAGTGGTGGAGGCCGGAAGTGAGCAGAAAGGCACGGGGAGCGCGGACGGAGGAGCTCCAGGGCGCGGCGCAGGAGGAGTACGCGAATCCGCCGCGGCCGGACGGGAGTGCCGCTCTGGACGCGCACTGGGTGGTCCGCCTCGACGGGGTCCGCAAGACGTACGGCAAGGGCGCCGGGGCCGTGCACGCGCTGCGCGACCTCTCCCTCGCCTTCGCCCGGGGCACCTTCACCGCGGTGATGGGCCCCTCCGGGGCGGGCAAGAGCACCTTCCTGCACTGCGCGGCCGGGCTGGACCGCCCGGACGCCGGTTCGGTGGTGCTGGGCGGTACGGAGCTGGCGCAGCTGAGCGAGGTCGAGCTGACGATCATGCGCCGGGAGCGGGTCGGCTTCATCTTCCAGGCGTACAACCTGATGTCGGCGCTGACCGTCGCCGACAACATCACGCTCCCGCTGATGCTCGCCGACCGCCGGCCGGACCACCAGTGGCTGCAGCAGGTCGTGACGCAGGTGGGACTGTCCGACCGGATGGGCCACCGGCCGTCCGAGCTCTCCGGCGGTCAGCAGCAGCGCGTGGCGATCGCCCGGGCGCTGGCGGCCCGGCCGGAGGTGGTCTTCGCCGACGAGCCGACCGGTGCGCTGGACACCCGCACCGCCCGCCAGGTGCTGCAGCTGCTGCGCGAGGTGGTGGACGGCCTCGGGCAGACCGTGATCATGGTGACCCACGACCCGGTCGCCGCCTCCTACGCCCACCGCGTGGTGTTCCTCGCGGACGGCAGCTACGCCGAGGAGATGACGCACCCCACCCCGGACCGGGTGGCCGAGCGGATGACCCGGCTGGGGGAGTGGTGAGTCGTGTTCAGGCTCGTCGTACAGACCGTCAAGGAGCGTAAGGCCGGATTCGTCGGGGCGTTCGTCGCCCTGTTCGGCGCGTCCGTGCTCATCACGGCCTTCGGCATCATCCTGCAGTCCGGCATCGGCAACGGGGTGCCGGTCCAGCGCTACTCCGGCGCCGCGGTCGTGGTCGGCGGTCAGAAGCACTTCACGGTCCACGAGGCCAAGAAGAGCAAGTCCAAGGACCTCAAGGACGCCGTCGGCGTCCCCGTCGACCTGGTCGACAAGGTGGCCCGGACCGAGGGCGTAGACCGCGCGGTGCCGGTGCTCACCTTCCCCGCGCAGGTCGTCTCCAACGACGGCGAGCAGCTCGTCAAGGGCGCCGACGACCGGACGACCAACGGCACCAACTGGGGCGCGGCGGCGCTCGGCCCGTACGACCGGGCCGGCGACGAGCCGCGGCGCGCCGGTGAGGTGGTGCTGGAGAAGTCCGTCGCCGACCACCGCAAGGTGAAGGTGGGCGACAGCGTCAGGATCGCCTCCACCCGGGACGCCTCCTCGTACCGGGTCGTCGGCATCGTGACCTACAAGGGCGGCGGCGGGGCGCTGCGCACCCCGCCGCTGTTCTTCTCCGACGACGAGGCGCGCACCCTGTTCGGCCGCACCGACCAGGTCAGCGCCATCGGCGTGCTGGCACCCGGCGGCACGAACGCGGGCAAGCTCGCCGACCGGATCGAGAAGGCGCTCAAGGGCGCCCGCACCGACGTCTACACCGGCGACGGGCGCAGCAGCGTGGAGAACCCCGACGTCGCCTCGGCCCGGGGCAGCCTCAAGGAGCTGGCCGGCTCGCTCGGCGGCACCGTCGTGCTGATCACCATGATGGTGGTGGGCAGCACCCTGGCGCTCAGCGTGCACCAGCGGCGGCGCGAGCTGGCGCTGCTGCGCGCGGTCGGTGCCACGCCCAAGCAGATCCACAAGATGATCTCCGGCGAGGCGCTGGTGATCTCGCTGGTCGCCTCGGTGCTGGGCTGCTTCCCCGGCATGATCGCCGCGGGCATCCTGCGCGGGGCGCTCGGGGCCATCGGCATCCTGCCCGACGACTTCGAGTTCTCCTACGGCCCGATCCCGGCGATCGCGGCGGTGGGCATCGGGGTGATCGCCGCGCAGGTGGCGGCGTTCGCGGTGGCCCGCCGGGTGGTGTCGATCCGGCCGGTGGAGGCGCTCAGCGAGGCCCAGACCGAGCAGCCGGGCATCGGCGGCGCGCGGGTGACCATCGGGGTCCTGCTGTTCGTCCTCGGCTTCGGCGCGTCGCTGCTGCCGCTGTTCTTCGGCAGCATCTTCGCGGTGGCCGGGGCCGGCAGCGGCGGGCTGATCATGGTGATCGCGATCCTCATGCTGGCCCCGCCGGTGGTGGCCAGGGCGACACGGCTGATGGCCGCGCCCTTCCAGCGCCGCTTCGGCACCCTCGGGTTCCTCGCGGTGGCCAACACCCGGGCCAACGCCCGCCGGCTGGCCGCCGGCATCGGCCCGCTGATCATGGCCATCGGCTTCGCCTCGGTGCAGCTGTTCATCCCGACCACCACGTCGGGTGCGGCCGAGGACCAGGCGCGGGCGGGCGTCGTCGCCGACTACACCCTGACCAGCGAGGCCGGCGGACTGCCGGTCAGCGCGCCCGGGTTCATCAGGACCCTGGACGGGGTGGACGCCGCGGCCGGGACGGTGCGGGTCGACCTCTTCGCCTCCACGAAGATGCTGGGCTCCCCGGAGATCTTCGACTACAAGGCGCAGGGGCTCACCACGGGCAACCTGGACCGGGTCCTCGACCTGGACGTCTCCGAGGGCTCGCTGGACGCCCTCACCGCGGACACCGTGGCGATCAGCAGCGGGGCGTCCGCCACGCTCGGCGCGGGCGTCGGCGGCTCCGTCAAGGTGCACATGCCGGACGGGCAGACGCTGGAGCCGAAGGTGGTGGCCGTGTACCAGCGCGGCCTGGGCTTCGGCGACATCACACTGGCCTACGACACCGTGCTGCAGCACAGTTCGCGCCGGATGTACGACTCCGTACTGGTGCGCGTCAAGCCCGGCGCGGACCAGAAGAAGGTGATCGGCGAGCTCACCGGGCTCAACGACCGCTACCCCGGGGTGCAGGTCCGCGACAAGGGCGGGCTGTCCGCCGCCCAGCAGAAGGCCGGGGTGGCCGGCCTGGTCGGCAGTGCGCTGCCACTGGTCCTGGTCTTCGGGTACATCGCGGTGGCCGTCGCCAACACCCTGGTGATGACCACACTGGCCAGAGCACGGGAGTTCGCGCTGCTGCGGCTGGTCGGGGCGACCCCGGAACAGGTCATGCGGATGATGCGCACCGAGACGCTGATGCTGATCGTGATCGCGGTGGTGGTCGGCAGCCTGGTGCCGATCGTGCCACTGGTGACGGTCAGTCTGGGGCTGACCGGCTCGCTGGTCCCGCACATCCCCCCGCTGCTGTACCTGGCGATCGTGGCGGCGACCTCGGCCCTGGCGGCCGCCGCCGTCCTGATCCCGACCAAGCTCGCCCTGCGCGCCCGCCCGGTGGAGGCCATCGGGCTGCGCGAGTAGTCCGGAGCACGGGGGCGGCTCGCACCGCACCCTTTGCAGCACCGACCCGCCGATGGGGTCCGCGACCGCGGACCCCATCGGCGTTTCCGGGTTTCCGGCCGGGTTTCCCGGCAGGCCGGACGGCACGTCGTTCGGCAGGTCGGACAGCAGGTCGGACAGCAGGTCGGACGGCAGGTCGCAGTGCGGCAACCAGGGTCATTCGGCTGCAACTTAACGACCCTGACCGGCCCCGCCGCCCGGTGTTAGCCTGCATTCACCAGAACGAATTCCCCTTTTGCGTAATCCCCGTACCGACGAGCCGCGGACCGAACGCGGCCGAACGGGACTGTCGTGCTGCGCCTTTTTCGGATTCCGGTGAATGCGGTGGGTGGGTTTCAGTGAATTCACAGTCATGGCGTGAAAATGCCGGGCGGCTCGCGCGCGAACACGGCGTGCGGACGCTGCGGTGCGCCTTCTACGACGCCGGCGAACTCCGGGTCGCCGGGCCGGGCGCGGAGGCCGGGGCGGCCCCCGTCCTGCCGTTCGCCTCGCTCACCAAGCTCCTCACCGCGACGGTGGCCGTGCAGCTGGCCTTCGACGGAGACCTCGACCTGGACCGTCCGGTCGGCGAGTACCTGAACGAAGCGCCGTACTCCGCACTCGACATGACGATCCGTCATTTCCTGAGCCACTCCTCCGGACTGGTGACCGACGCCCCCGGCGGCGGCGGGCTGCGGGCCGCCGTCGAGGCGGAGCCGCTGTTCGCCCCCGGAACGGCCTTCTCCTACTCCAACGCCGGGTTCGCCCTCGCCGGGAAGGTCGTCGAGGCCGTCGCCGGGACGAGCTGGCGCACCGCCGTGACGGAGTTCCTGCTCCGGCCGCTGGGCGTCGAACCGGCCTTCCTGGCGGCCGGCGCCCACCCGCGCGACCTCGCCCCCGCGACCGCCGTCGCCGGGACCGTCACCGACCTGGTCGCCTTCGCCCGGCTGCACCTGGACGACCGCCCCGCCGCCCTGGCCGCCCTGCTCGACCGGGAGGCCGTCCAGGAGATGGCCCGACAGGCCTTCGACACCCTGCCGTTCGGCCTGGCCGACGGCTGGGGCCTGGGCTGGGCCCGGTTCGGCAACGGCGCCGACCGCTGGCTCGGCCTGGACGGCGTCGGCGCCGGCGCCACCTGCCACCTGCGGATCCAGCCGGAACGCGGCACCGTCATCGCGCTGCAGGCCGACTCCCCGGCCGGGCTCGGCGCCTGGCAGGACCTGCTGGCCCTGCTCCGGGAAGACGGCGTGGACGTCCCCGGCCCCGCCCCGGCCCCCGCGGCCGGCGCCGGGCAGGAGCTGCCGGACTGCACCGGGCGGTGGGCCAACGGCGAGACCGTCTACTGGATCCGCCCCGGCGCCGCGGCGGACGACCGCGCCCTGCCCGGCGCCACCGTCCTGGTCGACGACGACGGGACGGAGTACGACCTGACCGGCCGGAGCGAGCGCGTCTTCGCCGCCCGGCACCCGCGGCTGCCCGAGGTGGAACACCTCGGCCGCTTCCTGCTCGACCCGGAGACCGGGCGCGCGGACCACATGCAGTTCGGCGGCCGCGTCCTGCGACGCGTCGCCTGAACAGGCTGGAGAGCGAACGTGACGATCACCAACGACAGTGCCCTGTCGCCGGCGCAGCAGCGCCTGTGGTTCCTGAACCGCTTCCAGGAGGGCGCCGCCGGCCACACCCACGCGGTGGCGCTGCGCCTGACCGGCGCGCTGCTCCCGGACCGCCTGCGCGCCGCGCTGGACGCCCTGGTGCGCCGGCACCCGCTGCTGGGCACCGTGCACCGCGAGGAGGAGGGCCGCTGCCGGCCCGGTGCGGCCCCCGACGGCGCGCCGTTCGCCGGGCTGCGCGCCGAACCCGTCGACCCCGACCGGGTGGACGAGGCGCTGGCCCGGGCCGCCGCGGAAGGCCTGGACCTCACGCGGGAGGCCCCGCTGCGGGCCCGGCTGCTGGCCGCCGGCCCGCAGGACCACGTGCTGCTGCTGACCGTGCACGAGATCGCCGCCGACGAGCGCTCGCTCGGCCTGATCCTCGACGACCTGGCCCGCGCGTACACCGCCGACCAGGACGCGGCCCCCGCGCCCCAGTACGCCGCGGCGGCCGCCGCCGACCGCGCCCGCTACGGCGCCCCCGACCGGCCCACCGACCAGGCCGCGGCCGAACTCGCCCACTGGCGCGCCGTGCTGGACGGCGCCCCGACGCAGCTGGAGCTGCCCGTCGACCGGCCCCGCCCGGCCGTCACCCGCTACGCCGCCGACGAGCACCGCACCGCGCTGGACGCCCCGCTGACCGCCGCCCTCACCGGCCTGGCCGCCGACGCCGGCGCCGGTGTCGAGGCCGTGCTGCACGCCGCCGTGACCGTCCTGCTCGGCCGCTTCGGCGCCGGCCCGGACGTCCCCCTGGTCGGCAGCCTGCCCGGCCGGGACGACGCCGAACGCGCCGGAACGGTCGGCCCGTTGGCCAACCCGGTGGTGCTGCGCGCGGCCGCCCGGCCCGGCGCCGGATTCCGCGAGCTGGTCCGCGCCTGCGCGGCCGCCGCCGACACCGCCCGCCGCAACGGCGGCGTCCCCTTCGAGACCGTGGTCGGCGCGCTGCGCCCGGAGCGGGCGCTCAACCGCCACCCGCTGGCCCAGGTGGCCCTCGACCTCGCCGAGGACCTGCCCGCCCGCCTGCCGTTCGGCCCGCTCGACGCCCGCGTCGAGCGACTGCCGCGCCGGCACTCCCCGTTCGACCTGCGGCTGGCCTTCCGCACCGCGCCGGACGGCGGGGGGCTGCGGCTGCACGTCACCTTCAGCACCGAGCTGTTCGACCCGGCCACCGCCCGGCGGCTCACCGACGCGCTGGTCCGCCTGCTGGCCGCCGTCGCCGCGCAGCCGGACCGGGACCCGGCCGACCACGACCTGCTGGACCCGGCCGAGCGGCAGGCCCTGCTGCACGGGTGGAACGCCACCGCGCGGCCGGTGCCCGACGCCGACGTCTCCGCGCTGTTCCGGGCCCGGGCCGTCGCCCAGCCCGACCGGACCGCCCTGATCGCCGGCAGCACCGTGCTCAGCTACGCCGAACTCGACGACCGCGCCGAGCGGTTGGCCGGCGAGCTGCGCCGCCACGGTGCCGCCCCGGGCCGGCTGGTCGCCCTCGCCCTGCCGCGCTGCGCCGACCTCGTCGTCGCCCTGCTCGCCGTCGCCCGCACCGGCGCCGCCTACGTGCCGCTCGACCCGGACTACCCGGCCGACCGGATCGGCTACATCCTCGACCACGCCGGGCCCTCCGCCCTGGTCACCGACACCGCGACGGCCGCCCGGCTGCCCGCCACCGCCGCGCACCCGGTGCTGCTGGACGACGCGCAGGTGCGCGCCCGGCTCGCCGCCGGGCCCGCCCCGGCACCGGGCCCCGCCGCCACCGCGGCCGACCCGGCGTACGTCATCTACACCTCCGGATCCACCGGCCGCCCCAAGGGCGTGGTCATCAGCCGCCGCGCGCTCACCAACTTCCTGGTCTCGATGGCGGACCTCTTCCCGCTGGCCGCCGAGGACGTCTGGACCTCCGTCACCACCATCGCCTTCGACATCGCGGCCCTGGAGATCTACCTGCCGCTGGTCGGCGGCGCCACCGTCGTCCTCGCCGACCGCGCGACCGTCACCGACCCGGCCGCGCTGGGCGCCCTGGTCACCCGCACCGGCACCACCGTCCTGCAGGCCACCCCCAGCCTCTGGCAGGCGCTCTGCGACGAGGTGCCGCAGGCGCTGACGGGCCTGCGGATGCTCGTCGGCGGGGAGGCCCTGCCGGCCGCCCTCGCCGAGCGGATGCGCCGCACCGGCCGCGAGGTCACCAACCTGTACGGGCCCACCGAGACCACCGTCTGGTCCACCGCCGCCCGCCTCGACGACCGCCCCGGCGCGCCGACCATCGGGCGCCCGATCGGCAACACCCGGGTGCGCGTCCTGGACGAGGGGCTGCGCCTGGTGCCCGTCGGTGTCGCGGGCGAGCTGTACATCGCCGGCGACGGCGTGGGCACCGGCTACCTGCACCGCGAGGACCTCACCCGGGACCGCTTCCTGCCCGACCCGTACGGCGCCGACGGCGAACGGATGTACCGCACCGGCGACATCGTCCGCTGGGCCGCCGACGGCAACCTCGAGTACGTCGGCCGCGCCGACTTCCAGCTGAAGGTGCGCGGCTTCCGGATCGAGCCCGGCGAGATCGACGCCGTCCTGGAACGGCACCCCGCGGTCGCCCGGGCCGTCACGGTGGCCCGCGACTACGGCACCGCGGACACCCGGCTGGTCTCCTACGTGGTGCCGGCCGGCCCTGCCGGGGCCGACCCGGCCGAGCTGCGCGCGCACGCCGCCGCGACCCTGCCCGGCTACATGGTCCCGGCCGTGGTCGTGCCGATCGCCGGCATCCCGCTGACCCCCAACGGCAAGACCGACCGGTCCGCCCTCCCGGACCCGGGCACCGCCGCGGCCGGCGCCGGGCACGGGCCGCGCAGCGCCCGGGAGGAGCAGCTGTGCGACCTCTTCAGCGAGGTGCTCGGGGTCGGCTCCGTCGGCGTCGACGACAGCTTCTTCGACCTCGGCGGGCACTCCCTGCTCGCCACCCGGCTGATCGGCCGGATCCGCTCGGTGATGGACGTCGAGGTGCCGATCCGCACCCTGTTCGAGTCGCCCACCGTCGCCGGGCTGGCCGGCCGTCTGGGCGGCGTGCCGGCCCGCCGGGCCGGGCTCGTCCCGGTCGGGCGCGAGCGGCCGCTGCCGCTGTCCTACGGGCAGCAGCGGCTCTGGTTCCTGTACGACTACGAGTCCCAGGGCACCGAGTACAACTCGCCGCTGGGCCTGCGGCTCACCGGGCCGCTCGACGTCGCCGCCCTCGGCCGCGCCGTCGACGCCCTGGTCGAGCGGCACGAGATCCTGCGCACCACCTTCGCCACCGAGGACGGCCGGGGCGTCCAGGTCGTCCACGACCCCGCACCGCGGCCGCTGCGCCGCACCGACCTCGCGCAGGAGGGCGGCGCCGAGGGCCTGGACGCGCTGCTGCGCACCGGGCTGAGCCGCAGCTTCGACCTGCGCGGCGGCCCGCTGCTGCGCCCCTGGCTGATCCGGCTGGGCGACGAGGAGCACCTGCTGGTCCTCGACATGCACCACGTCGTCACCGACGGCTGGTCCAAGGAGGTGATGGCCCGCGAACTCGTCGCGCTGCTCGACCGGGAGACCACCGGCCGGCCCGCCGGGCTCGCCCCGCTGCCGCTGCAGTACGCCGACTACGCCGCGCACCAGCACGCCGAGCACGGCGAGCGGGAGGCCGCCGACCTGGCCTACTGGAAGGGCCGGCTGGACGGTGTGGTGCCGCTGGAGCTGCCCACCGACCGCCCCCGGCCGGCCACCCGCAGCACCGTCGGCGCCGTCCACGCCTTCGAGCTCCCCGCCGCCCTGGTCGCCGACCTGACCCGGCTCTGCCGCCGCGAGGGCAGCACCCTGTTCACCGTGCTGACCGCCGGCGTCCAGCTGCTGCTGTCCCGCTACGCCCGCCAGCGCGACGTCGCGGTCGGCACCATCGTCTCCGGGCGCGAGCACAGCGAACTCGAGGACGTGCTCGGCTTCTTCGTCAACACCCTGGTGCTGCGCGCCCGCACCACGCCGGAGACGACCGTCGGCGCCTTCCTGGCCGAGGTCCGGCAGACCGTGCTGGACGCCTTCACCCACCAGCACCTGCCGTACGACCGGCTGATCGACGAGCTCAAGCCCGACCGCGACCCGAGCCGCACCCCGCTGATCCAGGCGGCGCTGATGCTCAAGCGCGCCCAGGACGCCCTGCCCGGCCCCGACGGCCTGCGGGTCGAGGAGGCCGCGCTGCCGCGGATGCACGCGCTGTTCGACATCGGCTTCGAGTTCGAGGAGCGCGACGGCCGGATCGGTGGCCTGGTCGAGTACAGCACGGCGCTGTTCGACCCGGAGACCGTCGAGCGGATCGCCGGCCACCTCACCGCCCTGCTCGCGGGCATGGCGGCGGACCCGGACCGGCTCGTCGACGACGTGCCGATCATGGGGGAGGAGGAGCGCCGGCTCGTCACCACCGGCTGGAACGCCACCGCCACCGACGCCCGCTTCCGCACCGCCACCGTCCACCGGCTGGTGGCCGAGCAGGCCCGGCGCACCCCGGACGCCCCCGCCGTCACCGCCGAGGACCGCAGCCTGACCTTCGCCGAACTCGACGCGCTCACCGACGCGCTGGCGCACCGGCTGGTCGATCGCGGCGTCGCACCCGGCACCGTGGTCGGCGTCCGGACGCTGCGCGGCGCCGAGATGACGATCGCCCAGCTCGCGGTGCTCAAGGCCGGCGGCGCCTACCTGCCGCTCGACCCGGAACTCCCCGACGACCGCACGCTCTTCGTACTCGGCGACGCCGGTGTGCCGGTGCTGCTCACCCAGCGCGGCCTGGCCGGGCCCGGGGCGCCGGAGGGAGTCGAGACGCTCTACGTCGAGGACACCGCGGCGGGCACCCCGGCCGGTGGCCCCGACGGACCGCCCGAGGTGGCCGTCGGCCCGTCCGACCTCGCCTACGTGATCTACACCTCGGGCTCCACCGGCCAGGCCAAGGGCGTGCTGATCGAGCACCGCGGTGTGGTCAACCTCTGCGACTGGTACCGGGAGTTCTTCGACGCCCGGCCGGGCGACCGGGCCACCCAGATGGTGCCGCCCGGCTTCGACCCCACCGTCCTGGAGCAGTGGGGCGCCCTCGCCTGCGGCGTCGAGATCCGCTACCTGCCCGACCGGGTGCTGGAGGACCCGCACCTGACGGCGGACTGGATCGTCGACCAGGGCATCACCCTGATCCTCGTCCCGGCGCCGAGGCTGGAGGCCCTGCTGGACCAGCCCGCGCTGTACCGGGGCCGGGTGCGGCACGTCATCACCGGCGCCGACGTGGTGCGCCGGCGGCTGCCGCGCGGCACCGCGTTCTCGCTGGCCAACCTCTACGGCCCGACCGAGACCACGGTGCTGACCACCGGCACCGTCCTGGAGTGCGAGGAGGACGCCCCGGCCGGGCGGCTGCCCTCGATCGGCCGGCCGATCGCCAACACCACCGGCTACGTGCTCGACGAGCGCCGCGCGCCGGTGCCGGTCGGCGTCCCCGGCGAGCTGTACGTCGGCGGTGCCGGGGTGGCCCGCGGCTACCTGGGCCGCCCCGAGCTGACCGAGGAACGGTTCGTCCCGGACCACCTCGGCGCCGGGCCCGGCGCCCGGCTCTACCGCACCGGCGACCTCGTCCGCTGGCTGCCCGACGGCACCCTGGAGTTCCTCGGCCGGATCGACGACCAGGTCAAGGTGCGCGGCTACCGGATCGAGCTCGGCGAGATCGAGACCGCGCTGCTCGACGACGAGAGCGTCGAGCAGACCGCCGTCGTCGCCCGCACCGGGCCGTCCGGGCAGACCGCACTGACCGGCTACGTGGTGCCCGCGGGCGGCACCGCCGACCCGGAGCGGATCCGGGCCCGGCTCGCCGAGCGGCTGCCCGGCTACATGGTGCCGCCGGTGGTCGTGGTGCTGGACGCGTTCCCGATGACCACCAGCGGGAAGATCGACCGCCGGGCCCTGCCGGAGCCGCAGGAACGCCGCCCGGCCGCCGAACCGACCGCCCCGCGGGACGAGACCGAGGCGGCCCTGGCCGGGATCTGGGCCGACGTCCTGGGCGTGGCCGCGGTGGGAGCCGAGGACGACATCTTCGACCACGGCGCCAACTCCGTGCTCACCCTGCAGGTGACCGCCCGGATCCGCGAGGTGTTCGGCGTCGGCGTCTCGGCGCGGCACGTGTTCGCCGCCCGCACCGTGGCCGCCCTGGCGGACCGCGTCCGCAAGCAAGTACTCGAAGACGTGCGCCGGACACCGGCGGACCGGACCACGAAGCGCGGCGTCGCGCGGGGGAGCAAGCGATGACAGACCAGCGACACGGCGACGACACCACGGCCGCCGAGCCGGACGCCGACGAGATCCTGCGCCGCCGGCTGGCCACCGCGGCCGGCGGCGACCGGGACGCCGTCCGCCCCGGCGGGGACGGGCCGGCCCCGCTCTCCTTCGGCCAGGAACGGCTCTGGTTCCTGCAGGAGTTCGAGACCGACGCGGTGGAGTACACCACCTCCTTCGGCCTGCGGCTGCGCGGCGGCCTGGACCTGGACGCGCTGCGCACCGCCCTGACCGCCCTGGTCGAGCGGCACGAGCCGCTGCGCACCGTCTTCACCACCGAGGACGGCGTCGCCCGCCAGGAGGTGCGCCCCGCCTACACCCCGGACACCGAGCCGGTGGACCTCGCCGGGCTCGGCGCCGAGGAGCGCGAGGCCGAGTTCGCCGCGCTGCTGCAGCGCGAACTCGCCACGCCCTTCGACCTGTCCCGCGGCCCGCTGCTGCGCTCCACCGTGGTGCGGCACGCCCCGGACGACCACGCGCTCTTCCTCAACCTGCACCACATCGCCGCCGACGGCTGGTCCAAGGGCCTGCTGACCACCGAGCTGGGCGAGCTCTACCGGGCCGCGGTCGAGGGCCGCCCGCACACCCTCGCCCCGCTGCCGGTCAGCTACCGCGACTACTCCCGCTGGCAGCGCGAACGCTGCACCGAGGAGCTCCTCGCCGGCCAGCTGGACCACTGGCGCGAGGAACTGGCCGACCTCCAGCCGCTGGAGCTGCCCACCGACCGGCCCCGGCCCGCGGTGCGCACCACCGTCGGCGCCCTGCACGCCTTCCGGGTGGACGCGGCGGTGGCCCGCGGCCTGGAGGAGCTCGGCGCCGAACGCGGCACCACCCTGTTCGCCGTGCTCGCCGCGGCCACCCAGGTCCTGCTGGCCCGGCACACCGGGCAGCGCACGGTGGGCCTCGGCACCGTCTCGGTCGGCCGCGACCGCTCCGAACTGGAGCCACTGGTCGGCTTCTTCGTGAACACCCTGGTCCTGCAGGGCCGGATCGACCTGGACGAGCCCTTCGGCGAGCTGCTGGAGCGCACCACCGACCAGCTGTGGGACGCCCTGAGCAACCAGGACGTGCCCTTCCACCGCCTGGTGGACGAGATCCAGCCCGAGCGCGACCCGAGCCGCACCCCGCTGGTGCAGGCCGCCCTGGTGCTGCAGAACGCGCCCGGCGGGCTGCCCGACTTCGGCGGCCCGGAGGTCTCCGAGTTCCGCGCGCCCTCGGTCTCCTCCATCTTCGACCTGACGCTGGAGTTCACCCCGGACGCCGGCGGCGGGCTGGGCGGGACGGTGGAGTACAACACCGACCTGTTCGACGCCGCCACCGTCGACGCGCTCTGCACCCGTCTGCTGCTCCTGCTGGCCGGCGTGGCCGCCGACGCCGACCGGCCGGTCGGCGACCTGCCGCTGCTCACCGCCGCCGAACTCGCCCTCGTCACCGGCGAGTGGGCCGAGAACCGGGTGCCCTACCCGTCCGACCGGACGGTCCACTCCCTGGTCGCCGAGCAGGCTTCGGCCACCCCCGACGCGATCGCCGCCTCCGACCCGGACGGCGAACTGACGTACCGTCAACTCGACGAGCGGTCGGACCGGCTGGCCCGGCTGCTGGTCGAGCGGGGCGCAGGCTCCGGCCAGCACGTCGCGGTCTGCCTGCCCCGCGGGACGGGGCTGGTCGTCGCCCTGCTGGCGGTGCTCAAGGCCGGCTGCACCTACGTGCCGCTGGACCCGGACTACCCGGCCGACCGGCTGGAGTTCATGCTGGCGGACACCGCGGCCGCGCTCTGCGTCACCGACCGCGAGCTGCTCGCCCGACTGCCCGACCTGGCCGTGCCCGCCCTGCTCCCCGCCGAGCACGCCGCCGACCTGGCCGCGCTGCCGGCCGGCCCGCCGCCGACCGACGCCGGCCCGGAGACCGCCGCCTACGTCATCTACACCTCCGGCTCCACCGGCCGGCCCAAGGGCGTCGTGGTCGAGCACCGCGCCGTCGTCCGGCTGGTCCACGGCGCCGACTACGCCCCGCTGCGGGCCGACGACGTGGTCGCCCAGGTCGCCGACGCCACCTTCGACGCCGCCACCTTCGAGTTCTGGGCGCCGCTCGTGGTCGGCGCGCGGATCGCCGTCATCACCAAGGACGTCCTGCTCGACCCGCCGGCCTTCGCCGCCGCGCTGGCCTCCACCGGCACCACCGCGATGTTCCTCACCGCCGGCGTCTTCAACCAGGTCGTCAGCCTGGAGCCGACCGCCTTCGGCGGCATGCGCCACCTGCTGGTCGGCGGCGAGGCGCTCAACCCGCGCCGGATCGCCGAGCTGCTGGCGGGCGGCCGCCCGCCGCAGCGGCTGGTCAACGCCTACGGGCCGACCGAGACCACCACCTTCGCCGTCACCCACCTGATCCGCGAGACCGACGGCGTGCGCGCCATCCCGATCGGTCGCCCGATCTCCAACACCGCGGTGTACGTCCTCGACGAGCGCCGCCGGCCCGTCCCGCCGGGCACCCCCGGCGAGCTCTGGATCGCCGGCCCGGGCGTGGCCCGCGGCTACCTGGGCCGCCCCGAGCTGACCGAGGAGCGCTTCCTCCCGTCGCCGTTCGCCACCGGTCCCGGCGAGCGGATGTACCGCACCGGGGACGTGGTGCGCTGGGCCGACGGCCTGGTCGAGTACCTCGGCCGCGCCGACACGCAGGTCAAGGTGCGCGGCTACCGGATCGAGCCCGGCGAGGTCGAGGCCGTACTGGAGCAGCACCCGGGGGTGGCCGCCGCCCTGGTCGTCGCCCTCGCCGACGGCGACCACAAGCGGCTGGTCGGCTACCTGCGGGCGGAGCCCGGCGCCGCGCCGGCACCGCTCGACCTGCGCGCCTTCGCCGAGGAACGGCTGCCGTCCTACAGCGTGCCGACGGCCTTCGTCACCCTGGACGCCTTCCCGCTCACCGCCAACGGCAAGGTCGACGTCCGGGCCCTGCCCGCGCCGGAGACCACCCTGGAACGGGAGGACTACCGGGCCCCCGAGGACCCGGCCGAGCAGGCGCTCGCCGAGGTCTGGTCGGAGGTCCTCGGCATCGACCGGGTCGGCGCCGACGACAACTTCTTCGAGCTCGGCGGCGACTCCATCCTCAGCATCCAGGTGGTCGCCAGGGCCCGCCGGGCCGGCCTCGTCATCACCTCGAAGGACATCTTCTCCCGGCAGTCGCTCGCCGACCTGGCCCGCGCCGCCCGGCCCGTCGAGCAGGCCCCGGCGGCCGGGCCCGAGGCCGAGGACCACGAGCCGGCCCCGCTCGGCCCCGTCCAGGAGTGGTTCTTCGAACACCACACCCGGGGTGCGCACCACTTCAACCAGTCCGTGCTGATCACCCTGGACGGCGCGGTCGACGAGGCGGCGCTGGCCCGCGCGGTGGCCGGCCTGGTCGGCCGGCACGACGCCCTGCGCTCCCGCTTCGCCACCGGCCCCGACGGCCGGCGCGTGCAGCTCGTCCCCGCGCTCGAACCCGGCAGCACGCCCTCCGAGGCCCGGATCGAGCGGATCACCCTCGACCAGGCCGCCCCCGAGGAGCGGGACGCCGCCATGCGCGCCCTCGCCGAGGCCGCCCAGGCCTCGCTGGACCCGGTCGAGGGCCCGCTGCTGCGCACCCTGCTCTTCGACCACGGCGCCGGCCGGCCGCCCCGCCTGCTGATCACCGTGCACCACCTCGCGGTGGACGGCGTCTCCTGGCGCATCCTGCTGGACGACCTGGAGGCCGCCTACCGCCAGGCCGTCCGGGGCGGGGCCGTCGACCTCGGCCCGGCCGGCACCTCCTACCGCGGCTGGGCCCGCCGGCTCGCCGCCCTCACCCGGGACGGCGGCCTGGACGCCGAGCTGGACCACTGGGCCCGCCCGGTGCCGGCCGGCTCCGCCGAGCTGCCCACCGACCGGGAGGGCCGCAACACCGTCGGCGAGACCCGTGCCGTCTCCGCCGGCCTGGACGCCGAGCGCACCCGGCAGCTGCTCCAGGACGTGCCGGCCGTCTACCGCACCCAGGTCAACGACGTCCTGCTGACCGCGCTCGGCCGCGCGCTGGCCCGTTTCACCGGCCGGTCCCGCACCCTGATCACCCTGGAGGGCCACGGCCGCGAGGAGATCCTCGACGGCGTCGACGTCTCCCGCACGGTCGGCTGGTTCACCTCGATCTTCCCGGTGCTGCTGGAGTCCCCGGCCGACCGCCCGCTCGGCCGGCTGATCCGCGACACCAAGGAGCTGCTGCGCGCCGTGCCCGCCCGCGGCGCCGGCTACGGCCCGCTGCGCCACCTGCGCGGCGACGAGCCGCGGGCCCGCGCGCTGGCCGCGGCGCCGCAGCCGCAGGTGAGCTTCAACTACCTCGGCCAGTGGAGCGACGCGGCGGCCGGCAGCGAGCTGTTCCGCGCCGTCGAGCCGGACTACGGCCGCGACCACCACCCGGACGAGGAACGGCCGCACCTGCTGGACGTCGTCGGCGAGGTCCGCAACGGCGTACTGACCTTCGACGTCCACTACGCCCCGCAGCGCCACGACCGGGCCACCGTCCAGCGCTTCGCCGACAACTTCGCTGCGGCCCTGGCCGAACTCGTCGAACACTGCCTCACCCCCGGCGCGGGCGGCGCCACCCCCGGCGACTTCCCGCTGCTCAGCCTCGACCAGGCCACCGTCGACCGGCTGGTGCCGGCCGGCTCCTCGGTCGAGGACGTCCACCCGCTCACCCCGATGCAGAGCGGCATGCTCTTCCACACCCTCAACCAGGACGGCGTCGGCGCCTACTCCGACCACGTCGCCTTCCGGCTGGAGGGCGTGCGCGACGTCGACGCGCTGGCCGCCGCCTGGCAGCACGTCGTCGACCGCACGCCCGCGCTGCGCACCCGGCTGGTCTGGGACGGCGTCCCCGAGCCCGTCCAGGTGGTCGAGCGCACCGCCGAACTGACGGTCCGCCGCCTCGACTGGACCGGCCTGCCCGCCGCCGAGCTGGAGCGCCGGGTCAGGGCCCTGATCGACGAGGAGCGCGCCACCGGGATCGAGCTGTCCCGGGCGCCGCTGATGCGCCTGGCGCTGGCCCGCGAGGACGAGCGGACGGTGCGCGTCGTGTGGACCTTCCACCACGCCGTGCTGGACGGCTGGAGCACCTCGCACCTGTTCGCCGACCTCTTCGCCGCCTACCGGGCGCTCACCGACGGCCGGGGCGCGGCCCCCGCGCTGCCCGAGCGCCGGCCCTTCCGCGACTACGTCGCCTGGCTGGCCCGGCAGGACAAGGACGCGGCCGCCGCGCACTGGAGCGCCCTGCTGGGCGACCTGGACGCGCCGACCCCGCTGCCGTTCGGCTGCACGGTGCCGCAGGGCCACGAGTCGCAGTCCGCCGGTCAGGTCCGGGTCGGCCTGTCGGGCGCCGAGACGGACGCGCTGGTCGCGATGGTCCGGCGTCACCGGCTCACCCTCAACACCGCCGTCCAGGGCGCCTGGGCGATCCTGCTGGCCCGACACTCGGGGCAGCGCGACGTCTGCTTCGGCACCACCGTGGCCGGCCGCCCGACCGACCTGCCCGGCGCCGACACCATGGTCGGCAACCTGCTGAACACCCTGCCGCTGCGCACCGCCGTCGACCCGGACGCGCCGCTGGTGGAGTGGCTCGCGGCGCTGCAGGCCGACCAGGCGGAGTCCCGCCGCTTCGAGTACTCCTCGATCGCCGAGATCCAGCGCAGCAGCGGCGTCCCGCGCGGCAGCGCGCTCTTCCAGACCCTGGTGGTGTTCGAGAACTACCCGGGCAACGGCGCCGCCGCCGAGCGCCACGGACTGCGGCTCAGCGACGTCCGCGCCGTCGACACCACCAGCTTCACGCTGGACCTCACCGCCTACGACGACGACGGCTCGCTGACCCTGCTGCTCTCCTACGACCCGGCGCTCTACGACCGGGCCCGGGCCGAGGCGCTGGCCGACCAGCTGGCCGTCCTGCTCGGCAGCATGCCGAGCGCCCCCGAGCAGCGGGTCGGCGACGTCCCGATGCTGTCGCTGCGCGCCCGCGACCGGGTGCTGTACGAGTGGAACGACACCGGCACCCCGGGCAGCGACGCCTGCCTGCACGAGCTGTTCGCCGAGCAGGTCCGGCTGACCCCGGACGCCGAGGCGGTGGTCTTCGAGGACACCTCGCTGACCTACACCCAGCTCGACGCCCGCGCCAACCGGCTGGCCCAGCACCTCGTCGGCCAGGGCATCGGCCCGGAGACCGTGGTCGCGATCTGCCTGGACCGCGGCCCGGACACCGTCGTCGCCGCCCTCGGCGTGCTCAAGGCGGGCGCCGCCTACCTGCCGCTGGACCCCTCCCACCCGGCCGAGCGGCTGCGCCTGGTGCTGGACGACAGCGCCGCCGCCATGCTCGTCACCCAGCAGGACCTCGCCGAGCGGCTCCCGCTCTGCGACGCGACGGTGCTCTGCCTGGACGCCGACCGCGCCGAGATCGACAGCTGGCCCGCCGAGGCGCCCAGCACCGAGGTCACCCCGGACAACCTGGCCTACGTCATCTACACCTCCGGCTCCACCGGCCGGCCCAAGGGCGTCACGGTCGAGCACCGCAGCGTCGCCCGGGCCGCCGCGGCCTGGCGCGAGGCGTACCGGCTCGACCAGGCGCCGGCCCGCCAGCTCAACCTCGCCAGCATGGCCTTCGACGTCTTCGTTTCCGACCTCACCCACGCGCTGACCACCGGCGGCGCCCTGGTGCTCTGCCCGAAGGAGGCCACCACCGACCCGGCCCGCCTGTTCGACCTGATCGAGCGCCACCGCGTCACCCACGTCGAGACCGTCCCGTCGCTGGCCAACGCGCTGGCCGACGAGGCCGCCCGCACCGGCCGGCCCTTCCCGCCGCTGCGCTACCTGGCCGTCGGCTCGGACAACTGGCGCACCGACGACTGCCGCCGGCTGCTGGCCGCCGTCGCCCCCGGCACCGTGGTGCTCAACTCCTACGGCGTCACCGAGGCCACCGTCGAGTCCTCGTACTTCACCGTCACCCCGCAGTCGCTGCCCGACGTCGCGAGCGTGCCGATCGGACGGCCCGTCCCGGGCACCCGGATGTACGTCCTGGACGCGGACCTCGAACCGCTGCCGGTCGGCGTCGTCGGCGAGCTCTACCTCGGCGGCTTCGGCGTCACCCGCGGCTACCTCAACCGCCCCGACCTCACCGAGGAGCGCTTCAGCGCCGACCCGTTCACCCCGCACCCCGACGGCCGGCTCTACCGCACCGGCGACCAGGCGCGCTTCCTGCCCACCGGGGACGTCGAGTTCCTCGGCCGCGGCGACGACCAGGTCAAGATCCGCGGCTTCCGGGTGGAACTGGCCGAGATCGAGGCCGTGCTGCGCCGCCACCCCGACGTCCTGGACGCCGTCGCGGCGCTGCGCACCGAACCCGGCGCCGTGCTCACCGGCTACGTGGTGGCCGTGCCCGGCACCGACCCGCAGAGCGCCGACCTGCGCCGGTACCTGGAGGGCTCGCTGCCCCGGCACATGGTGCCGCAGGCCTTCGTCCGGCTCGACCGGCTGCCGCTGAACGCCAACGGCAAGGTCGACCGCCGGGCGCTGCCCGCGGCCGCCGCCGACGACCGCCCCGCCACCACCAGGACCGCCCCCCGCACCCCCGCCGAGCAGGCGCTCGCCGGGCTCTGGGCCGAGGTCTTCCGGGTGCCCGAGGTCGGCGTCGACGACAACTTCTTCGACCTCGGCGGCGACTCGATCCTGAGCATCCAGGTCGTCTCCCGGGCACGCCAGCTGGGCCTGCGCCTCAGCTCGCAGGACATCTTCAGCCACCAGACCATCGCCGGGATCGCCGCGGCGACCACCACCCACGAACCCGAGGAGCCGGCCGGCGTGAACACCGAACCCGTCACCGGAAGGGCGCCGCTGACCCCGATCCAGCGGGCCTTCTTCCAGCACCACACCGAGGCCCCGCAGCACAGCACCATGTCCGTGCTGGCCGAGCTGCGGGAGCTCCCCGACGAGGCGCACCTGCGCACCGCGCTGGACGCGCTGCTCACCCACCACGACGCGCTGCGCACCCGGTTCCGCACCGTCTACGGCCGCTGGCAGCAGGAGATCGCCGCCCCCGGCGACGCCTGGCCGCTGGAGCGGCTGGACCTCGCCCTGGAGGCCGACCCGGAGGGCGCACTGCTGGCCGCCGCCACCGCCGCCCAGGCCGGCTTCGACCTGGCCGAGGGCCCGCTGGTGAAGGCCGTGCTCGCCGACCTCGGCGGCACCGCCGGCGCCCGGCTCTTCCTGACCGCCCACCACCTGGTCGTCGACGCGGTCTCCTGGCAGATCCTGCTGGGCGACCTGGAGACCGCCTACCGGCAGGCCGCCGCGGGGCGCCCGGTCGACCTCGGCCCGCGCGGCACCTCCTTCCCGGACTGGTCCCGGCGGCTGTCCGAGCACACCGCGGTCGGCGGCTTCGACGAAGAGCTCGACCACTGGTTCGCGGCCGGCCGCGCGGCCGCCGCGCCGCTGCCCGCCGACGCCGACGGCACCCCGACCGTGGCCACCGCGGCCGCCGTCCGGGCCGCCCTCGACGCCGGGACCACCGACGCGCTGCTGCGCGAGGTCCCGGCGGTCTACCGCACCCAGGTCAACGACGTGCTGCTGACCGCGCTCGCCCGGGTCCTCGCCGACTGGACCGGCGGCTCCGCCGTCCTGGTCGACCTGGAGGGCCACGGCCGCGAGGAGATCTTCGACGACGTCGACCTGAGCCGCACCACCGGCTGGTTCACCAGCTCCTTCCCGGTCGCCCTGGACACCGACGCCGACGCCGACTGGGGCGCCCGCCTGCGGTCCGTCAAGGAGCAGCTGCGCAGCCTCCCGCAGCGCGGCATCGGCTACGGCGCGCTGCGCCACCTCAGCCCCGCCGGCGCGCCCGGCGAGCTGCTCGCCGAGGGGGCCCGCGCCCAGGTCGGCTTCAACTACCTCGGCCGGGTCGTCGACGGCCACGACGGCGCCCTGCTGCGGGACGTGCGGCTCGGCTACGGCGACGAGCAGTCGCCCGCGGAGCTGCTGGAGTACCCGCTCGACATCGTCGCGTACGTGCGCGACGGCGAGCTGGGCTTCGAGCTGTTCCACTCCACCGCCACCCACACCACGGAGACCGTCCAGCGGGTCGCCGACCAGCTGGTGGCGGCCCTGCGCGGGATCGTCGCGCACTGCCGGGAGGCCGGTGCCACCGCCTCCGGCGCGACCCCCTCGGACTTCCCGCTCGCCCGGGTCGACCAGCCGCTGCTGGACGAGCTCGGCCGCGCCGGCCGGATCGCCGACCTCTACCCGGCCACCCCGATGCAGCACGGCCTGCTGTTCCACAGCCTCACCGAGGAGGGCGAGGGCGTCTACCTCGGCCAGCTGTCCTTCCTCCTGGAGGGCGGCGTGGACCCGGACGCCTTCGCCGAGGCCTGGCAGCGCCTCGCCGACCGCACCCCGATGCTGCGCACCGCCTTCGCCCGGGTGGACACCGACCAGCCGCTGCAGGTCGTCCGGGAGAAGGTCACCGTGCCCGTCGAGCGGCTGGACTGGCGGGACCTGCCCGCCGCCGAGCGCGAGGAGCGGCTCGCCCGCCACCTCGCCGAGGACCGCACCCGCGGCATCGACCTGGCCGCCGCGCCGCTGATGCGGCTGGCCCTGATCGACGAGCCGGACGGCGCCCTGCGGGTCGTCTGGACCTCGCACCACCTGCTGCTGGACGGCTGGAGCAGCGCCGAGCTGGTCTCCGAGGTGGTCGACGACTACCTGCGGCTGACCGGCCACGACCGGCCCGCCCCGGCCGCCCGCCGCCCGTTCCGCGACTACGTCGCCTGGCTCGGCGAGCAGGACCTCGGCGACGCCGAACGCTACTGGCGCGGGCTGCTGGACGGCTTCACCGCCCCGACCGCGCTGCCGGCCGACCGCACCGGCGAGGAGGCGGCCCGCCAGGGCAGCGAGGCGACCAGCGTCTTCCAGCTGGACCGGGCCACCACCGAGCGCCTCGCCGAGGTCGCCCGGCGCCACCGCCTCACCATCAACACGCTCGCCCAGGGCGCCTGGGCCCTGCTGCTCTCGCGCTACTCGGGCGAACGGGAGGTCTGCTTCGGCTCGGCCGTCTCCGGCCGCCCCGCGGACCTGCCCGACGTCGAGTCGATGATCGGTCTGTTCATCAACAACCTGCCGGTGCGGGTGGAGGTCAGGCCCGAGCAGCCCGTCCTCGACTGGCTGGGCGACCTCCAGCGCGGTCAGGTCCAGGCCCGCAGCCACGAGTACGTGTCGCTGGCGCAGATCCGCGGCTGGACCGGACTGCCCGCCGGCGTCGACCTGTTCGACAGCTACGTGGTCGTCGAGAACTACCCCTTCGACGGCGAGATGGGCTCCGACCAGGGCATCGGTATCCGTGACGTGCGCTCGCAGGAGCCCACCAGCTACGCGATGGTGCTGGCGGTCTTCGCGGGCGAGCGGCTCTCCTTCCGGCTCGCCTACGACCCCGGGCTCTTCGACGCGGACACCGCCGACCGGGTCACCGGAGACCTGCGGGCCCTGCTGGAGGACCTCGCGGCCGAGCCCGGGCGCACCCTGGCCGAGCTGCCCGCGCTCGCCCCCGCCCACCGGGAGCGGCTGGTCACCGGGTACAACGCCACCGAGACCGCGCTGACCGACGACGCCCTGGTGCCCGGGCGGTTCGCCCGCCGGGCCGCGCAGACCCCGCAGGCCGTCGCGCTGGTCCACGACGGCGAGCGGCTCACGTTCGCCGAGCTGGACGAGCGGGCCAACCGGCTCGCCCACCACCTCGCCGACCGGGGCGTCGGCCCCGAGGTGCCGGTCGCGGTCTGCCTGCGGCGCGGGACCGGCCTGATCACCGCGCTGCTCGCGGTGCTCAAGGCGGGCGGCGTGTACACCCCGCTGGACCCGGCCGCCCCGGCCGAGCGGCTGCGGCTGCTGGTCGAGGACGTCCGCCCCCGGGTGGTGATCGCCGACGAGGCGACCGGCGCCCTGCTGACGCTGCCCGCGGACGTCGACCTGCTCGCCCCGGACCGGGAGCGGGACGCGATCGCCGCCCGGCCGGCCACCGCGCCCGAGGTGGCGCTCGCCCCCGAGCACGCCGCCTACGTCATCCACACTTCCGGCTCCACCGGCCGGCCCAAGGGCGTGCTGATCGAGCACGGCAGCCTGGCGAACCTGTTCGACAGCCACCTGCGGACGGTCTTCGAGCCGCTGCGCGAGGCCTGCGGCGGCCGGCAGGTCCGGGTCGCCCACCTGGCGCCCGCCTCCTTCGACGCCTCGTGGAACCCGGTCCTGTGGATGGTCGCCGGGCACGAGCTGCACCTGGTCGACGACGAGGTCCGGCGCGACGCGCACGCCCTGGTCGCGTACCGTGCCGAGCAGCGGATCGACTTCCTGCAGACCACCCCGTCCTGGTTCCGCCAGCTGGACGACGCCGGACTGCTCGACGACGGCGCCCACCCGCTGCGCGGCGCCGCGCTCGGCGGCGAGGCGATCGGCCAGGCCCAGTGGGACCGGCTGCGGGCCCGCACCGGCCTGCTCGCCTACAACTTCTACGGGCCCACCGAGGCGACCGTGGACGCGCTGGTCTGCCGGATCGCCGACAGCCCCCGGCCGGTCCTCGGCCTGCCGGTCCAGAACGTCCGGGCCTACGTCCTCGACGCCGAGCGCAACCTCGCCCCGGTCGGCGCGCCCGGCGAGCTGTACCTGGCCGGCGACGGCCTGGCCCGCGGCTACCTGGGCCGGCCCGACCTGACCGAACGGGCCTTCCTGGCCGCCCCGTTCGACCCGAAGGAGCGGCTGTACCGCACCGGGGACCGGGTCCGCCGGCTCTCCGACGGCCGGCTGGAGTTCCTCGGCCGGCTCGACGACCAGGTCAAGCTGCGCGGCTACCGGATCGAGCCGGGCGAGATCACCGCGGCCCTGGACGAGCACCCGGGCGTCGCCGAGTCGGTGGTCCTGGTCCGCGGCGAGGCCGAGCACGCCCGCCTGGTCGCCTACCTGCGCCCCGCCGCGGGCGGCCTGCCCGGCGGCGCCGAACTGGCCGGCTACCTCGCGGAGCGGCTCCCCGCCCACCTGGTGCCGGCCGCCTACACCGAGGTGGCGGAGTTCCCGCTCACCCGGCACGGCAAGATCGACCGGGCCGCGCTGCCCGACCCGGAGGAGACGGCCGTCGAGGCCGCCGAGGAGTGGGTGGAGCCGCGCGACGGGACGGAACGGCTGATCGCCGGGATCTGGGCCGAGACCCTGCACGTCGAGCGGGTCGGCGCGCACGACAGCTTCTTCGCCCTCGGCGGGCAGTCCCTGACCAGCGTCCAGGCGATCACCAGGATCAAGCAGACCTTCGGTGTCCGGATCGCGTTCCGCAGCCTCCTCGAGAACCCCACCGTGGCCGCGGTCGCCCGGCTGGTCGAGGACGCGCTGCTGGAGGAACTCGAGCGAGAGGCCGCGCGCCAGTCGGCGCCCGCGGCGGAGTGAGGACGACGACCATGAGTGAAGTCCGGACGACCACGTCCCGGGAGGACCGCATCGCGGCCCTGCCCGAACACCTCAGGGCCCTGCTGCGGGACCGGCTGGCGGGCGCCGAGGCGCCCGCCCCGGCGGCGGCCGCGCCCACCGCGCTGCGCACCGTCGAGCGCGGCCGCCCGCTGCCGATGTCCTTCGCCCAGCAGCGGATGTGGTTCCTCTACGAGTTCGACCCGCTGGCGGTCGGTTACAACTCCTCGTTCGCGCTGCGGCTGCGCGGCGAGCTCGACCACGCCGCGCTGCGCCGTGCGCTGGCCGCGGTCGTCGACCGGCACGAGGCGCTGCGCACCACCTACGACCAGGTGGACGGCGTCCCCGTGCAGGTCCCGCACCCGTCGGTGGACATCCCGCTGCCGGTCGTGGAGGCCGTCGGCGGGAGCGCCGAGGACCGCGAGGAGGAGCTGCTGCGGCTGGTCCGCGAGGAGGCGGTGCGGCCCTTCGACCTGCGCACCGGCCCGGTGCTGCGGACCCTGCTGGTGCGGCTCTCCGAGCGCGAGCACGTCCTCGTGCTGAGCATCCACCACATCGCCCACGACGGCTGGTCGCTGTCGATCGTCACCCGGGAGCTCGGCCAGAACTACGCGGCCGCGCTCCAGGGCCGCGAGCCGGACCTCCCGGCGCCCGGGCCGCAGTACGCGGACTACTCGGTGTGGCAGCGCGAGCGGCTCTCCGACGGGCGGCTCGACGAGCAGGTCGACTACTGGCGCGAGCAGCTCGCCGGCGTGCCGGTGCTGGAGCTGCCGACCGACCGGCAGCGCCCCGCGGTGCCCACCGGCGCCGGCGCCTTCCACGAGTTCACCGTCCCGGCCCGGACGCTCGCCGGGCTGCGCGAGCTCACCGAGGCCTCCGCGGCGACGCTCTTCATGACGCTCACCGCCGCCACCCAGCTGCTGCTGGCCCGGCTCTCCCGGCAGGAGGACGTCGCCGTCGGAACGCCGGTGGCCGGGCGCGACGAGCCCGAGCTGGCGGACCTGGTCGGGCTCTTCCTGAACACCCTGGTGCTCCGCGCCCGGCCCGAACCCGACCTGAGCTTCCGGGAGTTCCTGGGCCGGGTCCGGGACACCGTGCTGGCCGGCTTCGACCACGCCGAGGTCCCGTTCGAGCGGGTGGTGGACGCCGTCCAGCCCGAGCGCGACCCCAGCCGGATGCCGCTCGCCCAGGTGCTCGTCGTCCTGCAGAACGCCCCCGAGGCGCGGCTCGACCTGCCCGGGCTGACCATGGAGCAGCTCGCCCTGCCGCAGGCCAGCACCGGCTTCGACCTGGTGGTGGCCTTCGAGGAGCGGCCCGACGGCAGCCTCTGGTCGGCCCTGGAGTACAGCACCGACCTGTACGACGAGGCGACGGTGCGCCGGTTCGCCGGCCACCTCACCACCCTGCTCGGCTCGATCGCGGCCGACCCCGACCGGGCGATCGGCGCGCTCGACCTGCTGAGCCCGAAGGAGCACCACCGGCTCACCGTGGACTGGGCCCGCAACCCGGTGGCGTTCCCGGAGCAGGAGCCGGTGCACCTGCTGGTCGCCAGGCGGGCCGCCGAGCGGCCCGACGACCTCGCGGTGGTGCGCGGCGAGGAGCGCCTCAGCTACGCCGAACTCGACCGGATGGCAGGCCTGCTGGCCGGGGTGCTGCGCGAGCGCGGCACCCGCCCCGGCGACGTGGTCGGCATCTGCTGCGAGCGCGGGCCCGCGCAGGTGGCCGCCACCCTCGCGGTGCTCCGGGCCGGGGCGGCCTTCCTGCCGCTCAACCCGCGCTTCCCGGCCGCCCGCCGGGAGCTGATGCTGGGGGAGACCGGCGCCCGGTTCGTCCTCACCCAGCGCTCGCTGGCCGCCGCGCCGGGCGAGTCCGCCGCCGAACCGCTGGTCCTGGAGGACCTGCGGCCGCTGCTGGAGGCGCACACCGGGGAGGTGCCCGAGGGCCTGGCGGTGGAGCCGGACGCGCTCGCCTACGTCGTCTACACCTCCGGCTCCACCGGTACGCCCAAGGGCGTGCTGCTGGGCCACGGCGGCCTGACCAACATGATCAACGCCTCCCGGCTGATCGTCGGCACCGGCCCCGCCCACACCGTTTGCCAGCTCTCCTCGCCGAGCTTCGACGGCGCGGTCTGGGAGACCTTCCTCGCCCTGGTGTCCGGTGCGGCGCTCGCCGTCCCGGCGAACGAGTCCGAGGCGCTCGGCACCGAGCAGCTGCGCGCCATGGCGGCGGGCCGGCCCACCGTGCTCGGACTGCCGCCGGCGGCGCTCGCCGCCGTCGACCCGCAGGCGCTGCCGGCCGGCTCGGTGGTGCTCGCGGTCGGCGACCGCTGCCCCGTCGGCCTGGCCCGCCGGTGGTCGCGGGTGCACCGGTTCATCAATGGCTACGGCCCGACCGAGAACACCGTCGGCGCCACCATGTTCGAGGTCGGCGCCGAGGAGGGCGGCGACCGGCTGTCCATCGGGCGGCCGCTGCCCAACACCGAGGTGTACCTGCTGGACGGGCAGGGCAACCCGGTGCCGCCCACCGTCACCGGTGAGATCCACCTCGGCGGCCGCGGCGTCGCCCAGGGCTACCTGGGCCGCCCCGAGCTGACCCGCCGGAGGTTCGTCCCGCACCCCTTCGACGAGGACCCGAAGGCCCGGCTCTACCGCACCGGCGACCTCGCCGCCTGGCTGCCGGACGGACGGATCGACTTCCGCGGCCGCGCCGACGACCAGGTCAAGATCCGCGGCTTCCGGGTCGAACCCGGCGAGATCGAGGCCGCCATGCAGCGCCACCCGGCCGTCGCCGAGGCCGCCGTGGTGGTCCGCGAGAGCGACCGCGGCAAGCAGCTCGTCGGCTACCTGGTCGCCGCGGACGGCCACGAGCCGGGCGGGGCCGTCCGCGAGCTCCGCGAGGCCCTCACCGAGGAGCTGCCCGCCTTCATGGTGCCGGCCGCGCTCGTCCCGCTGGACGCGCTGCCGCTCACCGTCAACGGCAAGGTCGACCGGGACGCCCTCCCGGACGCCCGGGAGGCGCTGGCCCGGGCCGTCACCCCGCCCGACGGCCCGGTGGAGACCGCGCTGGCCGAGGTGTTCCGTTCGGTGCTGGGCGTCCAGGAGGTCGGCGCGGAGGACGACTTCTTCCTGCTCGGCGGGGACTCCATCCTCTCCACCCAGGTGGTCGCCCGGGCCCGCGAGGCGGGCCTGCACTTCACCGCCCGGGACCTCTTCCAGCACAAGACCGTGGCCGCACTGGCCAGGGTGGCCGGCACCGGGGAGGACGAGCCGGAGGAGGCGGACCCGTACCGCACCGGCCCCGTCCCGCTGACCGCCGTCCAGCAGTGGTTCTTCGACCACCACACCGTCAACCCGGACCACTTCAACCAGTCCGTGCTGTTCGAGCTGGTCCCGGGCGCCGACCTCGCGGCGGTGCGCGCGGCCCTGGCCGGGCTGGTCGACCGGCACGACGTGCTGCGCGCCCGCTACACCCGCGACGACGCGGGGCGGTGGTCCCAGGAGGTCGCCGAGGTCGCCGAGGAGTCCGACGGCCACTGGGGGTTCGAACCGCTCGACCTCGCCGGCGCGGACGACGCCACGGTGCGGGAGCGGACCGCCGAGGCCTTCGGGCGGGCCCAGCGCGGCCTGCGGCTGGCCGACGGCCCGCTGCTGCGCGCCGTCCTCGCCGACCTCGGACCGGACCGTCCGGCCCGGCTCTTCCTCACCGCGCACCACCTGGTGGTGGACGGCGTCTCCTGGCGCATCCTGCTGGACGACCTGCGCGCCGGCTACGCCGAGCTGGCGGCCGGCCGGCCGCTGCGCCCCGCCCCGCGCTCCACCTCCTTCGGGCAGTGGTCGCGCCGGCTGCGCGAGCACGCCCTGGCCGGCGGCTTCGACGACGAGCTGGCGCACTGGCGGGCCCTGCCCGCGCCCGTCGGCGAGCCGGCCGCGGCCGGCCGCTTCGGCGACCGGCGCACCGTGCGGCGCACCCTGGGCGAGGAGGAGACCGAGGCGCTGCTGCGTCGGGTGCCCGGGGTGCTGCGCGCCCAGGTGCACGAGGTGCTGCTGACCGCACTGGCCCGGGCGCTCGCCGTCCGCGGGTACGCCGAGGAGGGCGGCACCGTGGTCGACCTGGAGGGCCACGGCCGCGAGGAGATCCTGGACGGGGTCGACCTGTCCCGCACCGTCGGCTGGTTCACCACCATCTACCCGGTGCTGCTGGACGCGCCCGCGGACCTCGCACCGGCCGCCGCGGTCCGGGTCGTCAAGCGCCGGCTGCGGGCCGTCCCGCGCCGCGGCCTCGGCCACGGCGTCCTCGGGCTGGTGGCCGCCGGCGGCCGCGAGGACCTGCGGGTCCCCGCGCCGCGGGCGCGGATCGGCTTCAACTACCTCGGCCAGTGGGACAACCAGCTGCCCGAGGGGGACCGCCTGGTGCTGCGCCACCTGGACCACGGCGGCGGCGACCACGAGCCGGACGAGACCCGCACCTACGAGCTGGACGTCGCGGCCGCCGTGGAGGGCGGCCGGATGGAGCTGTCCTGCGTGCACGCGGGCGGCCGGTTCGACGACGCCTCGGTGACCGCCCTGCTCGGGGCGATGCACGAGGCGCTCGCCGAGATCGTCCGGGCCTGCGGATGACCGGCCGCCGCGGCACCGGCCGCGCCGCCGCCCACCGCCGCACCCGTCGGCCCGGGGAGGGGAACCGGTGAACGACCAACCCTGGCTGGTGGTCCCCCGGCCGCGCCCGGAGGCCACCCGGCGGCTGGTCTGCCTGCCGCACGCCGGCGGCAGCGCCGGGTTCTACCGGCCGTGGGCCAACCACCTGTCGGCCACCGTCGAGCTCCAGCTCGTCCAGTACCCGGGGCGCGAGGAGCGGGTCGAGGACCCGTTCGTCGACGACGCGGCCACCCTGGTGGAGCAGGTGACGCGGGCCCTGCTGGAGACCGACCGCCCGGGCGTCGAGACGGTGGTCTTCGGGCACAGCATGGGCGCGCTGCTCGCCTATGAGACGGTGCTCTCGCTGCAGGCCCACGGGCTGCCGGTGGCCCGGCTGGTGCTCTCCGGTTACCCGCCGCCGCCGCAGACGGCGGGCGGGCCGGCGGCCCCGGTCGGCCCGAGGAGCGACGAGGACCTGCTGCGGACGGTGGCCGGCCACGGCGGCACCCAGATGTCGATCTTCGACGACCCGGACATCCGGGAGATGGTGCTGCCGATCCTGCGCAACGACTACCTCCTGATCGACTCCTACCGCTCGGCCGGGCCCCGCCCGGTCGAGTGCGGGATCGTGGTCCTCACCGGGGACTCCGACGTCACCGTGACCCCGGAACGGGCCCGCGGCTGGGAGGCGCTGGCCGGCAAGGAGTTCGCCTGCCACGTGCTGCCCGGCGGGCACTTCTACCTGACCGCGCAACGGGCCCGGGTCATCTCCCTGCTGCACGACCACCTGCTGGACCGCGGCTGAGCCGGCCGCGACCCGCCCCCGCCGAATTCCGCGCGTTCCGCGGGATCCGGCGAGTTCGCCGACGGATGGCACCCGGCACTATCGGGTCGCCATCCGTTCGGCATGCCCGGAATACCCCCGCGAAGGCCGGGGCGCGCTGGAGTGCGTGTTTCCGCTGAGGCTTAAAAGCCTGTTTCCGGCGGCTCCGCTGCCGGAGGATTTCGAGCCATGGGACAGCCCGGGGCTCCGGGTTGAACGACCGGCTGAGAGGGTCAGGAATGCTTGGCAACGTCGTCATCGTCGGCGGTGGGACATCCGGTTGGATGACCGCCTCGTACCTGCGCGCCGCATTCGGCGATCGGATTTCCGTCACGCTGGTGGAATCCAAGCGAATCAAGACCATCGGGGTCGGTGAGGCGACCTTCAGTACCGTCCGGCATTTCTTCAACTACCTGGGCCTGCCCGAGCACGTGTGGATGCCCAAGTGCAATGCCACCTACAAGCTCGGCATCCGATTCGAGAACTGGCGGCGCAAGGGCCACTACTTCTACCACCCCTTCGAGCGCCTCCGGGTCGTCGACGGCCTGCCGCTCACCGACTGGTGGCTGAACAGCCGCTCCGGCGACCGCTTCGACCAGGACGTGTTCCTGATGGCCGCGATCTGCGACGCCGAGCGGTCCCCGCGCCACCTGGACGGCACCCTCTTCGAGCAGGAGTTCAAGGAGGGCGCCGACACGGCCGACCGCAACACGCTCACCGAGCAGGACACCCAGTTCCCGTACGCCTACCAGTTCGACGCCTCGCTGCTCGCCGACTACCTCTCCGAGTACGCCACCGAGCGCGGCGCCCGGCACATCGAGGACGACGTCGTCGAGGTCGTCCAGGACGAGCGCGGCTGGATCAGCGGCGTGCGCACCAAGGAGCACGGCCTGATCGAGGGCGACCTGTTCATCGACTGCACCGGCTTCCGCGGCCTGCTGATCAACCAGACCCTCGAGGAGCCCTTCGACTCCTTCCAGGACACCCTGCCCAACAACCGCGCGGTGGCGCTGCGCGTCCCGGTCGACATGGAGAAGCGGGGCCTGCGCCCCTGCACCACCGCGACCGCCTCGGACGCCGGCTGGATCTGGACCATCCCGCTGTTCGGCCGCATCGGCACCGGCTACGTCTACTCCGACGAGTACACGACGCCCGAGGAGGCCGAGGCCACCCTGCGCGCCCACGTCGGCCCGGACGCGGAGGCCCTGGAGGCCAACCACATCCGGATGCGGATCGGCCGCACCCGCAACGCCTGGGTCAACAACTGCGTCGCCATCGGCCTGTCCAGCGGCTTCGTCGAGCCCCTCGAGTCGACCGGCATCTTCTTCATCCAGCAGGGCATCGAGGAGCTGGTCAAGCACTTCCCGGACGCCGACTGGAACCCGGCGCTGCGCCGCTCCTACAACCGCACGGTGGGCAACACCATCGACGGCGTGCGGGAGTTCCTCGTCCTGCACTACAAGGCCGCGGCCCGCGCCGACAACGCCTACTGGCGGGACGCCAAGACCCGCGTGATGCCCGACGGCCTGGCCGAGCGGCTCGAACTGTGGCAGGCCAAGCCGCCGACGGAGAACACCATCTACCCGCACTACCACGGGTTCGAGTCCTACTCCTACCTGGCGATGCTGCTCGGCCTCGGCGGCGTGGAGCTCAAGGCCCCGCCGTCCGTCGCCCTGCAGGACTCCACCCGGGCGGAGAAGGAGTTCCAGCTCCTGCGCGACCAGTCCGCCGAGCTCGTGAAGCGCCTGCCCAGCCAGTACGAGTACCTCGCCCAGATGCACTGACCCGCCGGAGCCCCGAGGAAGGAGGCACCATGGACAGTCTTCCGTACGTACCGGCCGCGGTGACGCTCGCTCTGCTCGTCCCCGCGGCACTGCTCGGACGCCGGCTGGCCAAGCTGTTGCGGCAGCCTGAGATCGTCGGCGAGATCATGGCCTGCCTCCTGCTCGGCGCGCTGCTGGCGAGTCAGTGGGACTGGAAGCCGGCCGGCATGGACGGCGGCGCCGTCCTGGAGAAGGCGGGCCACCTCGGCCTCGCGCTCTTCCTGGTCGGCGCCGTCCACGAGATCAGGGCCGGCGGCAGCCGGCTCGGCGGCCGGACCATCGCGCTGACCGCCGCCGGCTCCCTGCTGCTGCCGCTGGGCTGCGGCGTGGCGTTCGCCGCCTGGGTGCTGGCCGACGGCTCGCCGGCCCTGCGCGGCGACGCCCCGGCCGGGGTCCTGGTCCTGATGCTGGCGATCGCCCTCGCCGTCACCGCCGTGCCGGTGCTCGCCGGCATCCTGGACGACCGCGGCATGCTGAACACCGCGATCGGCCGGCTCTGCATGGCGGTCGCGGTCTCCATCGACGCCGTCACCTGGTCGATGCTGGCGATCGCGGTCGGCCTGGCGCACGGCGGCGGGAGGATCACCCCGTACGCGGTGTTCGCCGTCGGCCTGCTGGTCGCCTGGGCGATCCGGCGGGCGGGCGCCGCACCGGTGCCCCGGGCCTGGGCCGAGCGGGTCCCGGTCGCGGTGCCGATCGGGCTGACCGCCGCCGCGGCCGTCGCCGCCGCGCTGACCACCTCGCGGCTGGGCCTGACCGACGTGCTCGGCGCCGTGCTGGTCGCCCTCGCCCTGCCGGGCGACGACGGCGCCGGCCCGTGGACCAGGGCCGCGCACACCGTCGGCGGCTGGGGGCGGCTCGCGCTGCCGCTGCTGTTCACGGTGACCGGCATGGGCCTCGCCTCGGCGCCGCTCAGCGTCTTCTCCTGGCAGGCCGTCCTGCTCTCGGTGGTGCTCGCGATCCTCGGCAAGCTGGTCGGCAGCTACGCCGGTGCGCGGGCGGCCGGCCGGCCCCCGGTCGAGTGCATGAAGATCGCGGTGTTCCTCAACGCCCGCGGCCTGACCGAACTCGCCGTCCTGCAGGCCGGCTACCAGGCCGGGATCCTCACCCCCGCGCTGTTCCTCGCGCTCGTGGTGATGGCCCTGTTCACCACGGCGCTCAGCGGCCCGCTGCTGTGGGCCATCGACCGGTTCACGGCGCCCGAGGCCGCCCCCCGGACCGCGGAGCCGGCCGTCCCCTACCCCGTCGAGCGGTGAGCCACGTGGAACTCGTCACCTCAACCCCCTCCGACTTCCGGACCTTCATGTCCGGCTTCCCGAGCGGCGTCTCCGTCGTCACCTCGCTGGACGACGCCTCGCGCCCGTGGGGCATGACCTGCTCCGCGCTGTGCAGCGTCACCGTCGACCCGCCCACGCTGCTGGTCGGCATGCGGGCCGAGAGCCCGACCCTGCGGGCCGTGCTGCGCAGCGGCGCCTTCGCGGTGAACCTGCTGCACGCCGACGGCCGCGGCACCGCCGAACTGTTCGCCTCCGGCGACCCGGACCGCTTCGACGCCACCCCCTGGCGGCTGCCGCCCGGCGCGGGCGGACCCCACCTGGTGCGCGACGCCCATGCGGTGGCCGACTGCCGGGTCAGCCAGCTGGTGCCCGTGGGCGGCCAGCGGATGGTCTTCGGCGAGGTCGTCCGGATCACCGAACTCAGCGACGCGCCGCCGCCGCTGCTGTACGGGAGGCGACAGTTCAGCACCTGGACCGCCTGACCAGAGGGTTCCCACCCGACCCCCGAGAACACCGTTGTGGAGGAGAGATGACAGCTCAACCCACTGACGCGGACACCCCCCGGCGCGCACCCGCCCGCGACCAGGGCATCCAGCGCCACAGCGCGATGCCGGTCCGGAAGTACCGGCCCTACGAGGCGGTCGGCCTGCCCGACCGGACCTGGCCGGGACGCCGCGCGGAGCGCGCCCCGTTGTGGTGCAGCGTCGACCTGCGGGACGGCAACCAGGCCCTGACCGACCCCATGGACACCACCCGCAAGCGGCGGATGTTCGACCTGCTGGTCGGGATGGGGTTCAAGGAGATCGAGGTCGGCTTCCCCACCTCCTCCCAGGACGACCACGCCTTCCTGCGCCACCTCGTGGACACCGACGCCATCCCGGAGGACGTCGTCGTCCAGGTGATGACGCCGATCCGCGGCGACTTCATCGAACGCACCGTCAAGGCCCTGGAGGGCGTCCCCCGCGCCGTCCTGCAGATCTTCAACCCCACCTCGGAGGCCCAGCGCCGGCTGGTCTTCCGCAAGGACCGCGCGCAGATCACCGCGATGGCCCTGGACGGCGCCGAACAGGCCCTCAAACTCCAGGACTCCATCCCCGGCACCGAGATCTACCTGCAGTACGCGCCCGAGTCCTACACCCAGACCGAGCCCGACTACGCGCTCGAACTCTGCAACGCCGTCCTCGACTTCTGGGCCCCGCGGGCCGCGCACACGCTGCGGATCAACCTGCCCTCCACCGTCGAGGTCTTCCCGCCGCAGGAGTTCGCCGACCGGATCGAGTACACCCACCGCAACCTGCTCCACCGCGAGCGCACCATCCTCTCCGTGCACCCCCACAACGACCGCGGCAGCGGCGTGTCCGCCGCCGAACTCGCCGTGCTGGCCGGGGCCGACCGGGTCGAGGGCACCCTGTTCGGCAACGGCGAGCGCTCCGGCAACGTCTGCCTGGTCACCCTGGCCATGAACCTGTTCTCGCAGGGCGTCGACCCGATGCTCGACCTGCGCGACATCGACGGCGTCCGCCGGATCGTCGAGAGCTGCAACCAGATGCCCGTCCACGCCCGCCACCCGTGGGCCGGCGACTTCGTCTACACCTCCTTCGCCGGCTCCCACCAGGACGCCATCGCCAAGGGCCTGCGCGCCCGCGAGGAGTCCGGCCGGGACACCTGGGACGTTCCGTACCTGCCGATCGATCCGCGCGACATCGGCCGCGACTACCAGGCGCTGATCCGGATCAACACCCAGTCCGGCAAGGGCGGCATCGCCCACCTGCTGCGCACCGAGTACGGCATCGAACTGCCGCGCCGCCTCCAGATCGACTTCGCCTCCGAGATGCAGGCGGTCTGCGAGGAGATCGGCGGCGAGATCACCGGCGACCAGCTGTGGAGCCACTTCGTCGAGCGGTACGTGGCGCTCGGCACGGAGGCGGTGCCCGGCCTGCCCCGGCCCGAGCCGCTGGCGGCGGAGCCCGGCGGCGCCCGCTGGACGGAGGCGGCCGCCGCGGCCGTCGCCGGGTACGGGCTGGACGCCGTCGTCCAGGGGCTCACCGTGGACCGGGCCGGCGCACCGTTGAACGCCGTCACCGCCGCCTTCGAGATCGTCGTGGACTCCCGCTCCCACTGGGGGGTCGGCATCGCCGACGAGGAGGGCGAGGCCGTCGGCCGGGCCGTCCGCGCCGCCGCCCTGCGGGCGCTGCTGGACACCGAGCCGGCCGGCGTGTCCGGAGCCCGCTAGCGAGGCCGCCGAGGGCGGGGGAGGGAGGGGGCACAGATGCCCTGGAACACCTTGATCGACGTGGCGCGGGAGGACGTGCTCCCGCTCACCGCCCAGATCCGGGACGGCATCAAGCGGGAGATCGCCGAGGGGGCGCTGCACCCCGGCACCCGGCTGCCGTCGAGCCGTCAGCTCGCCGAGGACCTGCGGGTGTCCCGCAGCGTCGTCGTCGAGGCCTACGGGCAGCTGGTGGCCGGCGGCTACCTGGAGGCCACCCGGGGCTCGGGCACCCGGGTCGCCGCCCACCTGGACCGCGGCACCCGGCCGCCGACCCTGCTGAGCGACGCCCGCCCCGCCCCGGTGGTCCGCTGGGACCTGCGGGCCGGCGGCGCCGACGCCTCCGCCTTCCCGCAGCGCGAGTGGCTCGCCGCCTACCAGCGGGCGGCGCGCCGGCTCGGCCCGCGCGACCTCGGCTACCCGCCGGTGTCCGGCGTCCCGGCGCTGCGCGCCGAACTCGCCCGCTACCTCGGGCGGGCCCGCGGCGTGCACACCACCCCCGAGCACGTGATGGTGGTCTCCGGGTTCGCCCAGACGCTCGGCCTGGTCTGCGCCACGCTGCCGCGCACCGGCCTGGCCGCCCTCGCGGTCGAGGACCCGTGCCACCCGCAACAGCGCCAGTTCATCGTCGAGTCCGGCCTGGACTGCCCCTCCGTCCCGGTCGACGAGCACGGCATCGACGTGGCCGCCCTGGCCCGCACCGGCGCCCGGGCCGTCCTGGTCACCCCCGCCCACCAGTTCCCCACCGGTGCCGTGCTCAGCGCCGAGCGGCGGGCCGCGCTGGTGCGCTGGGCCGAGGACGTGGACGGCTGGATCATCGAGGACGACTACGACGGCGACCTCTGGCTGGACCACGGCCGCCGGCCCACCGCGCTGCAGCGGCTCGCCCCGACCCGGGTGCTCTACGCGGGCACCGCGAGCAAGTCGCTGGCCCCCGGGATGCGGCTGGGCTGGCTGGTCGCCCCGCCCCGGCTGCGCCGCCGGCTGGAGGAGGTCCGGGCCCAACGCGACCTGGGCTGCGACGTGTTCACCCAGCACGCGTTCGCCGAGGTGCTCGACAGCGGAGAGCTCGACCGGCACCTGCGGCGCCAGCGGGAGCGGCTGCGGGCCCGCCGGGAGGTCTTCCACGAGGCCGTCCGGCGCCGGCTGCCCGGCGCCCGGATCACCGGCGCCTTCGCCGGCCTGCACGCCTACGTCCAGCTCCCGCCGCGGGTGGACGAGGCCGCGCTGGTCGCCCGGGCGCTGCGCCGCTCGGTCCTGGTGCGCGGCGCCCGCAGCTACCACCACCGCTCCTGGCAGGCCGGCCCCGCCCTGGTCGTGGGCTACGCCGGGGTGCCTCGCAGCGGGGTCGCCGAGGCGGTGCGGGAGCTGGGCGAGGCCTACGCGCAGGCGGCGGCCGACGGCTGCCTGCGCAGCGCGTAGGGCCCGCCCGGCTCCACGGGGACCGGGCACGACGGACGACGGAGAGTGAGGAGGACCCGATGGTGACGACGAGCCCGGGCGGCGCGCCCGCCCCGCTCGCGGTCCGCGCCGCGGCCTGGCACCTGCCGGAGCACCGGGTGCCGGTCGGCGAGCTGGCCGAACGCGAGGGCCTGGACCGCGAGCGCAGAACCGTCCTCGCCGGCCTCGGGATCGACACGGTGGCCGTCGACACGGGGCTCGGCGCCACCGCGATGGCCGAACGGGCCTGCCGCGGCGCGCTCGCCCGCGCCGGTGTCGCCGCGCAGGACCTGGGCGCCCTGGTCGTCGTCGAGTCCCGCGCGCCCGAGACGCTGATCAGCTCCGAGGTCACCAGGCTGCAGGCCCGGCTGGGCGCCGACCGGGCCCTCGCCTTCGGCGTCGGCGGCCTCGGCTGCGTCTCGCTCGGGCCGGCCCTGCTGGCCGCCCGGGGCCTGCTCGCCGCCGACCCGGACCTGCACCACGTGCTGGTCGCCCACGCCTCCACCCCGGCCACCCCCGGCCGCTACCGGCACCCCGTCACCGTCAACGGCGACGCCGGCCAGGCCCTGCTGCTCGCCCGCACCGGTCCGGTCCGGATCCTCGACCTCGTCCAGGAGACCAACGGGGCCCACTGGGACCTCTTCCGGGTCGACTACCGGGACCGCCCCTGGGAGCAGTGGCGGGAGGAGTGCCGCGACCTGCCCGGCTACTCCTTCCGGCTCGCCGTCGAGACCCGGAACCGGCTCGCCGCGCTCCTGGCGGGCCTGCTGAAGCGGCACGGCCTCGACCGCGCCGACGTCGCCGGCTACGCCAGCCACAACCTCTCCGCCGGCGGCCTGCGCTTCCTGGAGGAGTCGCTGGACGTCGAACTGCTGCCGGAGTGCCGGGAGAACCTGGCCCGCTACGGCCACCTCGGCCCGAACGACGTCCTCCTCAACCTCTGGACGGCGCTGGCGAACCGGCGGCTGGCCGAGGGCGACCGGGTCGTGCTGGTCAACGTCAGCCCGGTGGCGGCCTGGAACCTGCTGCTGGTGGAAATCGGACCCTGGGAGAGCACCGCGTGACCGACACCGCGATCGAGATACGGGAGTTCCTGACCGTCGCCCTGCGCCGGCCGGTGGAACCGGACGAGGACTACTTCGCCCTGGGCCTCGCGGACTCGCTGTTCGCCCTGGAGCTGGTGGTCTTCGTGGAGGAGCGGTTCGGGATCCGGATCGAGGTGGAGGACCTCGAACTGGACAACTTCCGCACCGCCGAACGGATCGCCGCGCTGGTCGCGGGCAAGCACGGCGGGCCCGCCGCAGGCGACGAGACGGGCGCCGGCCGTGCCGCCCGCGGCTAGCGGCGCCCGGCCGGCCGGCCCGGAAGCACCGCGGCCCGCGGGCGCCCCGGGGCTCCCCGTGGCCGTGCCGGATGTCTCCGTAGCCGTGCCGGACGTCTCCGTGGTGGACGCCGCCGCCGACCTGGCCGCCGCGGTGCGCGAGGACGCCGGCCGCTGGGACGAGCGGGGCGCCCTGCCCGACGAGGCGGTCCGCGCGGTCGCCGCCGCCGGGCTGCTCGCACCCGACCTGCCGGCCCGCCACGGCGGAGCCGGCGCCACGCCCGTCCAGCTCGGCGAGGCGGTCGCGCACCTGGGCGGCGCCTGCGGCGCCCTGCGCGCGCTGCTCACCGTCCAGGGCATGACGGCCGCCGCCCTGCTGCGCTGGGGCAGCGCCGCCCAGCGCGAGCGCTGGCTGCCCGCCCTGGCCTCCGGCGAGCGGCTCGCCGGTTTCGCCGCCACCGAGCGGGAGGCGGGCAGCGCGCTCGCCGAGGTCGGCACCCGGATCGAGGACGACGGCGAGCAGCTGGTGGTCACCGGCGCCAAGCGGTGGGTGACCTTCGGGCAGAGCGCCGACCTCCTGCTGGTGCTCGGGCGCACCGCCGCCGGCCCGACCGCCGTCCTGGTGGAGGGCGACCGCCCCGGGATCGGCCGCGAGCCCGTCGCCGGCCAGCTCGGCCTGCGCGCCGCGCGGATCGCCCACCTCACCTTCGACCGGGTGCGGGTGCCGCGGGAGAACCTGGTGGCGCCGGCCGGTGCGGGCCTGACCCACACCGCGGCGGTGGCCCTGGACCACGGCCGCTTCACGGTGGCCTGGGGCTGCGTCGGCATGGCGGAGGCCTGCCTGGCGGACGCCGTCGAGCACGCCGTGCGGCGGGTCCAGGGCGGGGTCCCGCTGGCCGAGCACCAGCTGGTGCGCTCCCTGCTCGCCCGCTCGGCCGTCGACGCGGCGGCCGCCCGGGCCCTGGCCGAACGGGCCGCCCAGGCCCGGGCCGGCTCGCCGCTGGGCGCCGTCACCGAGACGGTGGCCGCCAAGTACGCGGCGGCCGGGGCGGCGAAGGCGGTCGCCGACCGGGCCGTGCAGGTGCTCGGCTCGGCGGGCTGCGAACCGGGGGGCCGGCCGGGCCGGTTCTACCGGGACGCCAAGGTGATGGAGATCATCGAGGGCAGTCCGCAGCTGGCCGAACTGCACCTTGCCGACCGGCTGTTGCGCCGGGCGGTGCGCCGATGAGCGCCCCGCGCGGGGCCACCGCGCCGGGCGGCGGGGCCGGGCCGGAGCGGCCGACCGTCAAGGTCCTGGTCTGGGACCTCGACGACACCCTGTGGGACGGCACCGTGCTGGAGGGCGACGACCCGGCGCCGTTCCCGGCCGCCGCCGCCGCGCTGCGGGAGCTGGACGGGCGCGGTGTGCTGCACGCCGTCGCCAGCCGGAGCGACCGGGCCGCCGCCACCGCCCACCTGGAACGGCTCGGCCTGCACGAACTGTTCACCGTGCTGGAGGTCGGCTGGGGCCCGAAGTCCGGTGCCGTGCGGCGGATCGCCGAGGCGATCGGCATCGGCCTGGACACCGTCGCCTTCGTCGACAACGACCCGGTCGAGCGCGCCGAGGTGGCCGCCGCCCACCCGGTGGTGCGCTGCTACCCGGCCGAGCAGGTCGGGGCGCTGGCCGGACTGCCGGACTTCCGGCCGCCGTTCGTCACCGCCGACGCCCGCGAGCGGCGGCTGCGCTACCGGGCCGAGGCCCGGCGCGCGCAGGCCGGGGGCGAGTACCAGGGCACGCCGCAAGAGTTCCTGGCCTCGCTCGACCTGACGCTGACCGTCCGGCGCGCCGAGCCGGGCGACCTCGCCCGGGCGCACGAACTCACCGTCCGTACCCACCAGTTGAACACCACCGGCCGCACCTACGACCTGGCGCGGCTGCGGGCGCTGTGCGGCTCGCCGGACCACCGGGTGCTGGTCGCCGAACTGACCGACCGCTTCGGCGACTACGGCACGATCGGCCTCGCGCTCAGCGAGCGCATCCGGTACGCCGCGGGGGAGGGCCCGGCCGAACCGGCGGAGCTCCTGCGGCTGCTGCTGCTCTCCTGCCGGGTGATGTCCCGGGGCGTCGGCCCGGCGCTGATCGGCCACGTGGTGCGCAGCGCGCTCGCCGAAGGGCGGCGCCCCCTGGCCGAGTTCGTCCCGACCGAGGTCAACCGGGTGATGCTGGTCAACCTCCGCTTCGCCGGGTTCACCGTGCTGGGCCCGGCGGAGGAGGGGCGGCTGCTGCTCGGCTACCCGCCGGCCGCCCCGCCGCCCCCGCCCCCGGGCCACCTGCGCCTCATCGCCCCGGCGCCCGCCGAGACCCCGGCGCCCGCCGAGACCCCGGCGCCCGCCGAAACCCGGGGGCCCGCCGAATCCCTGCGGCCCACCCCTGCCGGCCCCGGGCCGACCGCCCGCCCCGAACCCCCGGCCACGCCGTGACCAGGAAGGACACCGTGCACACGCAGGACACCACGCCCCGGGACACCGCCGGGAGCGGTGCGGGCACCGCAGGACGGATCCCGGTCGGGATCGTCGGCGCCGGCACCATGGGCACCGCCGTCGCCCAGGTCTTCGCCTCGGCCGGGCACCCGGTGGTGGTGGTCGACCGCCACCGCCCCGCCCTCGACGCCGCCCCGGGCCGGCTGCGGGACGGCCTGCGGGCCGCGCGCCTGCTGGGCCGCCGACCGGCCGCCGACGAGGCCCGGCCCACGGCCGCGGAGACCGTCGGGCTGGTCCGCTGGACGGACGAGTTCGGCCACCTGGCGGAGGCCGGCTTCGTCGTGGAGTGCGCCTCCGAGCGGCTCTCCGTCAAGGAACGGGTGCTCCGGGAGCTCGACGAGGTCTGCGCCCCCGAGGCGGTCTTCGCCTCCTGCACCTCGGCCGTCCCGGTCCGCCGGCTCGCCTCCTACACCGACCGGGCCGACCGGGTGCTCGCCACCCACTTCATGAACCCCGCCTACCTCAAGGAGACCGTCGAGGTGGTGCGCGGCCCGGCCACCACCGCCCGGACGCTGGAGACCACCCTCGCCCTGCTCGCCGGGGTCGGCCGCCGCGCCCACGTGGTGCGCGACTCGCCGGGCTTCGTCTCCAACCGGGTGCTGATGCCGATGGTCAACGACGCGGCCGCCCGGGTGCAGGAGGGCGTGGCCGACGCGGAGACCGTCGACCTGATCTTCCAGGACTGCTTCGGCCACGCCATGGGGCCGCTGCGCACCGCGGACCTGATCGGGCTCGACACCATCGTGGACACCCTCGACGTCCTGCTGGAGACCACCGGGGACGAGCGCTACCGGCCCTGCGGGCTGCTGCTCGACCTGGTGCGCCGCGGTCACCTCGGCCGCAAGACCGGGCTGGGCTTCCACGCCTACGGGACGCGGCCGTGACCGCCGGGCGGCCGGCCGCCGACGTGCTCGACCTGATCCGGGAACGGTTCCGCACGGTGCCCGACCGGACGGCCGTGGTGGTCGGCGGGGAGTCCCTGACGTACCGGCGGCTCGACGCCGCGACCCGGGAGCTGGCCGCCCGGCTGGCCGCGGCCGGCGCCGCCCCCGGCGGGCTGGTGCTGGTCCACCGCCGTCAGGGGGTGCGGACCGTCGTCGGCATGCTGGCCGCCCTGCGGCTCGGCGCCGCCTGGTGCGTCCTGGAACCCGACCGGCCCGCCGCCGCGGTCCGCGCGCTGCTGCGCGACGGCGGCTGCGGCGTCCTGGTGCACGACGAGGCGGACCGGGCCACGGCGCCCGCTGCCGTCCGCGAGCTGGTGGCCGGCTGCGGCCGGCCGGTCGCCCTGGTGCCCGAGACCGGCCCCGCGCCGGCCGCCGGCCCGCTCCCGGACGCCGCCGTGCCCGCCGCCGCGCCCGCCTACGCCGTCACCACCTCCGGCACCACCGGCGAGCCCAAGGCCGTCGTGGTCTCCCGGGGCGCCCTCGCCGCGCTGGTCGCCTCCCGCGACGAGGACCCCGCCGCCACCACCTTCACCGCCTCCCGGCTCTCCTGGGACGGCCCGCTGCTGATGCTGCTCCACACGCTGTGCGGCGGCGGCACCGCGGTGCTGCCGGACGAGCGGGCCCTGCCCGACCCGGAGGCCTGCGCCGCCCTGGTGCGGCGCCACCGGGTCGAGGTGGCGGTCTGCCCGCCCTCCTTCCACCGGCTGATGCTGCCGTACCTGGCGGGCACCGACAGCCACCTGCGCCGGTGGATCGTCGGCGGCGAGGCCCTGCCGGCCGCGCAGGCCGCGCGCCACCGCGCCGTCCTGCCGGGCACCGCACTGCGCAACGAGTACGGGGCCACCGAGACCACCGTGACCGTGGTCGCCCACGACGTCCCGCCCGCGCCGGCCGACCCCGTCCCGATCGGGCGCCCCACCGCCGGGGCCCGGATCCACCTGCTGGACGGGCGACTGGCGCCGGTGCCGCCCGGGCGGACCGGCGAACTGTACGTGGCCGGCCCGCAGGTCGCCGAGGGCTACGCCGGCCGGCCCGTCGACACCGCGCTGCGCTTCGTCCCGGACCCGTTCGCGCCCGCCCCCGGCGCCCGGATGTACCGTACCGGCGACCTCGCCGCGGCCGACGCCACCGGCGCCCTGGTCTTCCGCGGCCGGGCCGACGGGCAGCTCAAGGTGCGCGGGGTCCGGGTCGAGCGGGAGGAGGTGGAGGCGGCCCTGGCCCGCCACCCCGCCGTGCGGCAGGCCGCGGTGCTCGCCGTCGCCGACCCGGCGGGCGGCACCGCGCTGGCGGCCTTCTGGTCCCCGGTGGACCAGACCGCGCCCGGGCCGGGGGCGGGGGAGCTGGTCGCGCACTGCGCGGCCCTGGTCGGCGGGCCGGCGGTGCCCGAGCGGTTCGTCCGGGTGGCGGCGTTCCCGCTGGCGCCGTCCGGAAAGACCGACCTGCGGGCGCTGCGCGCGCTGCTCCCGGCGGCACCGCAGGCCGGGGGCCCGGACGGCGGGGACGTGGAGGGCGGGGGCGTGGACGGCGAGGCCCCGGCCGGCCAGGACCGGGGCACCGGTGCCGCCCTGGCGGTGGTGACCGGGTTCTGGGCGGACGTCCTCGGCCACCGCGACTTCGGGCCCCGGGACGACTTCTTCGCCGTCGGCGGCAACTCCCGGCGCGTGGTCGACCTGCACCTGCGGCTCGAGCGCACCTGGCCCGGCGCCGTCCGGGTCGGCCGGCTCTTCGACCTGCGCACCGTCGCCGACCAGGCCGCCGCCGTCGCCGCCACGGCCCCGCCGCCCGGCCCGCCGGAGCACCCGGGCCCCGGACCGGGCACCGCGTACGAGGTCTGACGGACGAACCGGCGAACGCGCACCGAGCCCGAGGAACGGGAGCAGAGACAGTGACCACCAGCCCCACGACGGCGCCCCGCGACACCGACATCGCGGTCGTCGGCATCGGCGCCCGCTTCCCCGACGCCGACGACCTGGCCGCCTTCCGCGCCAACCTCGCCGCCGGCCGGGACTCGGTGGGCGCCATGCCGGCCGCCCGGGCCGCCGCCACCGGACTCGACCCGGACGCCCACCGCCTCCCGATGGGCCACCTCGCCGACGTCCACACCTTCGACCACGCGTTCTTCGGCCTCTCCCGGCGCGAGGCCGCCCTGATGGACCCGCAGCACCGGATCGCCCTCGTCCTCGCCCACCGGGCCGTCGAGGACGCCGGCTACCCCGTGGACGCCCTGCGCGGGCACCCGGTGGCCGTGGTGCTCAGCGCCGCCGCCTCCGGTTACCGGGCCGCCGCCGCCGAACCCGGCCCGCTCGGCGCCCTCGGCAACGTCCCCTTCGCGCTGCCCGCCCGGATCGCCCACGTGCTCGGCTTCACCGGCCCCTGCTACGCCGTCGACACCGGCTGCAACGGCTCGCTCGTCGCCGTCCACCAGGCCTGCCGCGAACTGCGCGACGGCGAGGCCGCGTACGCGCTCGCCGGGGGCTTCAGCCTGCGCCCCGAGGGCCTGCCCGCCCCGCAGACCGAGGGGATGACCGAACTCGTCTCCCCGGGCGGGCGCTGCCGGGCCTTCGACGCCGACGCCGACGGCACGGTGAGCGGAGAGGGCGGCGCCGTCCTGCTGCTCACCACCCTCGGCCGGGCCCGCGCCGACGGCGCGCCCGTGCACGCCGTCATCCGCGGCAGCGCCGTCCGGCACAACGGCCGGGCCGCCGCCACCATCAGCACCCCGAGCGCGCCCGCCCACGCGGCCGTCATCGGCGCCGCCTGGCGCGCCGCCGGCCTCGACCCGGCGCTGGCCGGCTACCTGGAGACGCACGGCTCCGGCACCCGGCTCGGCGACGCCGTCGAACTGGAGGGCCTGGGGCAGGTGTTCGGCACCCGCGGCTTCGGCGGGCGGGGCCGGCGGCTGCCGATCGGCTCGGTCAAGACCAACATCGGCCACCTCGACCACGCCGCCGGGATCGCCGGCCTGGTCAAGGCCGTCCTCGCGGTCGGGCACGGCGAGCTCTACCCCTCGCTGCACTTCCGCCGGCCGGTGGACGCGGCGGCCCTCGACCCGGTCGAGGTGGTCACCGAACTGCGGCCCTGGGAAGGCGCGGAGCGGATCGCGGGCGTCAGCTCGTACAGCCTGGCCGGCATCAACGCCCACTGCGTCGTCCAGCGGCCGCCCGCGCCCGCGCCCGCCGCGCCGCGCCGGGCCGAAGGGCCGCGGCCGGCCCGGCTGGTCGCGGTCTCCGCGCGCAGCCGCCCCGCGCTGGCCGCGCTCTGCGCGGACCTCGGCGCCGCCCTGGCCGGACCGGCCGCCGGCGCCGACCTCGACGACGTCGCCCACACCCTCAACTCCGGGCGCGCCCACCACCGGTACCGGATCGCCGTGGCGGCCCGGGACACCGCCGGACTGGCCCGCGCCCTCGCCGACCGGGCTCCGGGGCCGGGCGAGCCGGTCGCCGACGCCGCGCCCGGCGGCCGCGGCGGGCCGCCCGCCGTCTGTCTGCTGCTCTCCCCGGACGCCGCCCCCGTCGCCCCCGGCCCGGCGCCGCTGCCCGTGGACCTGCCCGCCACCGGCCGGCTGGAGGCCGACCTCCTGGCCGGTCAACTGGCCCTCCACCGGGCCCTGCTGGCCGCAGGCGTGCCGGTCGAGACGGTGCTCAGCAGCGGCGTCTCCCGCTACGCGGCCCGGCACCTGCTCGGCACCCTCACCGCCGCGGACACCCGGGAGCTCGCCGCCGGCGTCGAGGCCCCGCCGCCGGACCGGGACCGGCTGGTCGCGGCCGCCGAGCGGCTCACCGCCGCCGGACCGGTGGTGTTCGTCGACCCCGGCCCGGGCGGGGTGCTCGGCCGGCTGCTCGCCGAGCGGTTCGGTCCGCACGGGCAGGACGGCGCCCGGCTGGTGACCGTCCCCGCCGAGGCCGCGGGTGCGGGCACGGCCGCCGACGGATTCGAGGCCCTGCTCGGCCGGCTGTACGAGGCCGGCGTCGAGCTCGACTGGGCTGCACTCGGCCCGGCCCCCGGTACGGCCCGCCGGCTGCGGCTGCCCGGGCACCCGCTGGCCGCCACCCCGTGCTGGCTCCGGCCGCCGGCCGCACCCGCCGCGCTCGTCCCGTCCGCTGCCGCTGCCGCGCCCGCCACCGCCGTCGCGCCCGCCCCTGTCGAGCGGCCGGAGGACCCGCAGCCGTGGCTCGCCGGCGTGCTGGCCGAACTGCTGCACAGCGAGCAGCCGCTCGGCCCGGCCGACCACTACTTCGAGCTCGGCGGCAACTCGATCATCGCCCTGCAGCTCGCCGACCGCGTCGAGGCCCGCTTCGGCTTCCGCCCCAAGCTGCTCGACGTCTACGAGCACCCCGAGGTCGGCGCCCTCGCCGCGCTCATCCGGGCCAGGGCGGGCCGCCCGTCCGCCCCCGCCCTGCCCCCGGTCGTCCCGCGCGGCGCCGCGGTCACCTCCTTCGGCCAGGACCGGATCTGGTTCCACCACCAGCTCGACCCGGACACCACCCTCTACAACCTGCCGATGGTCAGCCGGATCAGCGGCCCGCTCGACGTCGACGCCGTCCGCGGCATGTGGCACGACCTGATGCTGCGCCACGAGGTGCTGCGGTCCAACTTCGTCGAGGAGGACGACCAGCCGGTGCTGCGCCTGCGGCCCGAGCCCGGGGACTTCTTCGCCTTCCGGGACGTCTCGGGCGAGCCGGATCCGCAGGCCGCCGCCCGGGAGCTGGTCCGGCGGGCCGCCGGGCACCGCTTCGACCTGGCCCACGACCCGCTGGTGCGGGTGCTCGTGATCCGCACCGCCCCCGAGGAGCACGTGCTCCAGGTGACCATGCACCACGCCGTCAACGACGGCGCCTCCCCGCGGATCTTCGCCCGCGAGCTGCCCGAACTCCACGCCGCCCGCCGCGAGGGCCGCCCGCACCGCCTCGCGCCGCTGCCGGTCCAGTTCGCCGACTACGCCGCCTGGCAGCGGGACCTGGTGGCCGGCCCCGCCCTGGACGGCGAGCTCGCCTACTGGCGGGAGAAGCTGCGGGACGCCCCCGTGCTGCGGCTGCCCACCGACCACCCCCGCCCGGCCCGCAAGGACTACGCCGGGGAACTGGCCGTCTTCACCCTGGACGCCGAGCTGATGCGCGAGCTGCGCCGGCTCGCGGCCGAGCACTCCGCGACCCTCTTCGTGGTCCTGCTCGCCGGCCTCTACCTGCTGCTGGCCCGCCACAGCGAGCAGGACGACCTGGTCGTCGGCACCCCGACCACCGGGCGCAACCGGCCCGAACTGGAGGGCCTGATCGGCTTCTTCAACAGCACCGTGGCGCTGCGCGCCGACCTCTCCGGCGACCCGTCGGTGGCCGGCTTCCTGCGCCGGGTGCGCACCGTGGTGCTGGAGGCCCTGGAGCACCAGGAGATCCCGTTCGACAAGGTCGTCCAGGCCCTGACGGCGGAGCGCGACCCGGGCCGCAGCCCGCTGTTCGACGTCTTCTTCGTGCACCAGGAGCTGCCGCCGATCCAGCGGATCGAGGGCACCTCCACCGGGTACTTCGACACCGGGCACACCCGTGCCAACCTCTTCGGCGGCCTGCCCGGCGGCACCGCCAAGTTCGACCTCACGCTGATCACCTCCGACCGGGCCGGCGACGACGCGATGACCGCCTGCCTGGAGTTCAGCACCCAGCTGTTCACCCCCGCGACGGCGGCCGCGTTCGCCGCGGAGTACACCGCGCTGCTCGGCGAACTCGTCGCGGCCGACGGCACCGCGCCGCTCGCCGGGCTGTGGGCCCCGGCCCCGGGTGCCGCCCAGGCCCCCGGCGAACCGGCCCCCCGTGGACCGGTCCCCTCCGGACCCGTCCGGCTGGACGTCCCCACCGACCGCCCCCGCCCGGGCAGCCCCGTCGCCGCCGCACGCGCCGCCACCACCCCGGTCGACCAGCCGCTCCGGGAGGCGGTCGAGGCCTTCGGCACCGACCCCGAGCGGGTGCTGCGGGCCGGCTGGCTGGTGCTGCTCTCGTGGATCTCAGGAGAGGACGAGGTGGCGGTCGGCCTGCCCGGCGGCACCCTGCTGCGGGCCGACCTCTCCGACGAACCCGGCTTCGCCGCCCTGGTCGAGCGGACCGCCACCGCCGCGGTGGCCGCCCCCGGAGCCGAACCGACCGTCCGCTCCCGCGGCGACGGACGCGACAGCGGTGAGTTCGGAGGTTCGGACCAGGACGGCCCGGACCAGGACGGCCCGGCCACCCAGGGCCCAGGGCCGGCCGAACTCGACCTGGCCTGGCGGCCCGGGCCGGGCGGCGGCCCGACCGCCCTGACCGTCCACTACGCCCCGGAGCTCTTCGACCCGTCGACCGCCGCCGGCTTCGCCACCGCCCTGCGCGAGCTGCTGCGCGGCCTGCTCGCCGAGCCCGACCGGCCCGTCCACGACGTGGCGGCCGAACACGCCGACCCGGAGCCGGGCCCGGACCCGGCCGGCACCCGGCCGACCGCGGCCGCACCCCCGCAGACCGACGCCGCCCGGAGGGACGCCCGATGAGCAGCTCCACCCCCACCCCGCTCGACGCCGCCCCGCTCGACGCCGCCCGCCGGGCCGTCCTGCGGGACACCCCCGGCCTGGCCACCGACTGCGTGGCGCGCCTGGTCCGGTTCGAGGGCCGGATCGCACCGGACCGGCTGCGCCGCGCCGTGGCCCGGGCGCTGGCCGAACGCCCGGACCTGCGCGCCGCGCTGCGCACCGACCGCCCCGGCGCCCCTGGCGGGGCCGCGCTGTGCCTCCCGCCCGGCCCGGCCCGCCCGCTCGCGGTCGAACTGCTCGACCTCGACCAGGCGGACCTGGACGGCTGGGCCGCCGCCGAACTCAGCCGCCCGATCGACCTCGCCCGCGGGCCCCTGCTGCGCCACGTGCTGATCCGCCGTCCGGACGGCGGGCTGCTCTGGTTCCAGCGCCACCACCGGCTGCTCGACGACGACGGCGGTCTGGCCGCACTGGTCCGCCGGGCCGCCGAGCTGTACGCCGCGGACGGCGAGGCCGCCCCGCCCCCGGCCGGCGCCCGCCCGGCCGTCCCGGAGCCGGAGGGCGAGCGGCCCGCCGACCGGGCGCACTGGCGGCAGGTCCTGGCCGGGCTGGCCGCCCCCGAGCCCGCGGCCGGCGCCCGCCCGGCCGGGCCGGGCGCACCGCCCGTCGAGCTGCCCTGGCTGCCGGTGGCCGGCCCGGCCGCGCTGGCCCGGGCGGCCCGGGCCGGCGGCGCGGGGCCCGCGGCGGTGCTGCTGGCCGCCGCGGCCGTCCACACGCACCGGCTGACCGGCGCACGGGACCTGCTGCTCGGCCACTGGACGCCCGCGCCGGGCCCCGGCGGCCGCGGTCTGGTCGTCCCGGTGCGGCTCGCCGCCGCCCCCGAACTGTGCTTCACCGACGTCCTGCGGCAGGCCGGCCTGGCGCTGCGGGCGGCCCGTCGGCACGGCCACCGCCCCGACCTCGACCTGCCCTGGAGCCCGTCCTCCGGGTACGGCCTGGTCACCGGGCTCGCCGACGGCGCCGAGCGGGTGGCGTACGGTCCGGAGGCGGCGGCCGTGCTGGCACGGGCCTGGGGCGAGCCGCTGCCCGGCCTGGTGCTGCGCGCCGACCCCGCCCCCGGGCCGGCCGACCCGGACGGCGGGTGGCGGGTCGCCGCCGGCGGCCACGGCGCGGACCCGGCGGCGCACCGCCGGACGGTCCGGCTGCTGGCGCGGCTGGCGGAGCGACCCGACGCGCCGCTGCACTCCTTCGACCTGGCCGGCGAGGAGGAGCTCGCCCTGCTGCGGAAGGTCAACGCCACCGACCGCGCGGTGCCCGCGGCCACCGTGCCGGCGGCGTTCGCCGCCCGGGCCGTGCGGACCCCGGCCGCCGTCGCGGTGCGCGGCGCGGGCACCGAGCTGGACTACGCGGGCCTGGACGCGTGCTCCGAGCGGATCGCCCGGCACCTGGCCGGACTCGGCATCGGCCGCGAGGACGTCGTCGCGGTGCTGCTGCCGCGCACCCCCGCGCTGGTCGCGGCCGTGCTGGGGGTGCTGAGGGCCGGCGCCGCCTACCTGCCGGTGGACCCGGCCCACCCGCGCGGCCGGGTGGCCTTCCTGCTCGCGGACGCCCGTCCGCGGGCGGTCCTGACCACCGCGGACCTGGCTCCCCTCCTCCCGGAGCCGCAGCCGGAGCCCAAGCCGGAGCCGGACCTGCGGCCGGGGGCGGCCGGCCCCGCCGTCGTCCTGCTCGACGAGGCCGGTGCGCCCACCGGGCCCGCGGCGGCGCAGGCCGACCCCGTCGGCCCGCTGCCCGGCAACGCGGCGTACGTCCTGTACACCTCCGGCTCGACCGGGACGCCCAAGGGCGTGGTGGTCACCCATCGTTCGGTGGCCAACCTCGCGGCCTGGGCGGTGGCGGAGCTCGGCCCCGAGGCCTTCTCCCGGGTGCTCGGCTCGACCCCGCTCTCCTTCGACCTGTCGGTCTTCGAGCTCCTGGTGCCGCTGTTCACCGGCGGCGGCGTCGACCTCGTCGACAGCCTGCTCTCGCTGTTGGAGCGCCCCGACTGGTCCGGGAGCCTGGTCAACACCGTGCCGTCGGTGTACCGGCAGGTCGCCGACGCGGAGTGGGTGCACGAGCGGGCCGCCGTCTACGTCTTCTGCGGGGAGGCGCTGCCCGCCGAGGTGGTCCGCCGGGTGCACGACCGCAACCCGCGGGCCCGGGTGCTCAACCTCTACGGGCCCACCGAGGCCGTGGTGTACGCGACGGCCGCGGCGTGCCCGCCGGGCGCCGAGGGCGAGCCGCCGATCGGCACCCCGATCGGCAACGTGCGCGCCCACGTCCTCGACCCGGTCCTGCGGCCCGCGCCCGTCGGCGCCACCGGTGAGCTCTACCTGGCCGGCGACCACCTGGCCCGCGGCTACGCCCACCGGCCCGGGGCCACCGCCGAGCGCTTCCTGCCCGATCCGTTCGGCCCGCCCGGCGCCCGGATGTACCGCACCGGGGACCTCGCCCGCTGGACCGCCGCCGGGCAGCTGGAGTTCCTCGGCCGCACCGACCAGCAGGTGAAGATCCGCGGCCACCGGATCGAACTCGGCGAGATCGAGGCCCGGTTGACGGCCATGCCCGGCGTCCGGCAGGCGGTGGTGGTCGCCACCGAGGACGGCGAGGGGGACCGCCGGACGACGGCCTTCCTGGTCGCCGGGGAGGACGGCCCGGCCGACCCGCGGGCCGTCCGGGCGGCGCTCGGCGAGGAGCTGCCCGCAGCGGTGGTGCCGGCCGCGGTGGTCCTCCTGGACGCGCTGCCGACCAACGCCAACGGCAAGACCGACCGGCGGGCGCTCGCCGAGCTGGCCGCCGGGTCGCCTGCCCCGTCCTCCGCCGATGCTCCGTCCTCCGCCGATGCTCCGTCCTCCGCCGATGCTCCGTCCTCCGCCGACGCCCCGTCCTCCGCCGACGCCCCGCCGGCGGACGCCGGCCCGGACCCGGCCGTCACGGAGCCGTCCGCAGCCGACCCGGTCGCCGCCGCGGACCCTGCTGCGGCGATCCCGGCCCCCGACCCCGGGCAGCACCGCACCCGGCTGCTGCGCGAGCTGTTCGCCGGGGTCCTCGGCCTGCCCGAAGTCGGCCCGGACGACGGCTTCTTCGCCCTCGGCGGGGACAGCATCCGCTCCATCAAGCTGCTCCGCCGGGCCCGCCGGGCCGGCCTCGCCCTCGCCCCGGAGGACGTCTTCGCCCATCCCACCCCGGCCGGGCTCGCGGCGGTCGCCACCCCGGTCGACCCGGCCGGCCCAGCAGCCGGCCGCCCCGGCGGCGGTGAGCTGCTCCCGCTGGACGCCGCCGACCGCGCCTGGCTCGCGGAGCGGTTCCCGGGCCACCGGGAGGTGCTGCCGCTGACCCCGCTCCAGGAACGGCTGCTGTTCAGCGCGCACCACGGCCAGGACGGCGGCGACGCCTTCGTGATGCGGCTGTGGACGGACTTCGCGGGCCGGCTGGACGCGACCGCGCTGCGCGGGGCCGTCGAGGCGCTCTGCCGCCGCCACCCGAACCTGATGGCCGGGTTCGTCCGGCTGCCCGGCGGGCGCCCGGTCCAGGTCGTCCCGGACCGCCCGGCGCCGTTCACCGAGCTGGACCTCACCGGCCTGAGCCCGGCCGAACGACTCGCCCGGACGGAGCAGGAGGCCGCCCGGGACCGGACCACCCGGTTCGACCCGGCCGACCCGCCGCTGATCCGCTTCACCCTGCTGCGCCTGGGGGCGGACCGGTCCCGGCTGGTCGTCGTCGCGCACCACACGCTCGTCGACGGCTGGTCCAACCAGCTGCTCCTGCCCGAACTGGCCGCGCTCTACCGGGAACGGGCCGTGCCGCCCGACCCGCTGCCGTCGGCCGACCCGGTGCCGCTGCCGGACCCGGTGCCGCTGCGCGACCACCTCGCCTGGCTGGCCGGCCGCGACCACGAGGCCGCCCGCCGGGCGTGGCGCGAGGCCCTGGCCGGGCCGCCCGAGCCCACCCTGCTGACCCCGCCCGGGCCGCCGCCCGCCACCGGGTGGCCGTCCCGCCGCTACCGCGACCTGGGCGAGCGGCGCACCGAGCGCCTCGGCGCCCTCGCGGCCGGACTCGGCGTCACCCTCAACACCGTGCTGCAGGCCGTCTGGGCCCTGCTGCTGGCCGAGCGGACCGGCCGCCCGGACGTGGTGTTCGGGACCATCGTCTCCGGCCGCTCGCCGGAGCTGCCGGGCTCGGAGTCCGTCCTGGGGTTCCTGATCGACACCCTGCCGCTGCGGGTCACCCTGCGGCCCGACGAGTCGCTCTCCGGGCTGCTGGAGCGGGTCCAGCGGGAGCAGGCCCGGCTGATCGCCCACCAGCACCTGGGCATCCCGGAGATCCAGCGGGCCACCGGCCTCGGCGAGCTCTTCGACACCGTCCTGGTGTACGAGAACTTCCCGCAGACCGGCGACCAGCGCGACGCGCTCCCGGGGGTGCGGATCACCGCCTCCGGCAGCGAGACGGCCACCCACTACCCGCTGACCCTGATGGCCATCCCGCGGGGCGGCGCGCTGGAGCTGGACGTCCTGCACCGGGAGGACGTCGTCGACGCCGCGGCCGCCGACGCCCTGCTCGCCCGGGTGCTGGACCTGTTGGACACCCTGGCGGCCGGACCGGACACCGCCGTCGGCGCGCTCGGCCTGGTCGACCCCTGGCCGTCGGCCGCCGCGCCCGCCGCGCCCGCCGTGCCCGCCGAGCCCGCCGCGCTCCCGACGTCCGAGGCGCTCCCGGCGCCCGCCGCGCCCCCGTCCGCCGACGGCCCGCCCGCGGCGCTCCCGTCCTCTGACGGCCCGTCCGCCGCGGAGCCGCCCGCCGACGGCCTGGAGCCGATGCTGGCCCCGCTGCTGCCGCTGCGCTCGACCGGCACCGGCGCGCCGCTGTTCTGCGTGCACCCGGCCGCCGGGATCGGCTGGACGTACGCGGCGCTGCTCGGCCCGCTCGGCGACCGGCCGCTCTACGTCCTGCAGTCCCGGGGCCTCGACGGCCGGGGCCCGCTGCCGACCAGTGTCGAGGAGGTCGCCGAGGACTGCCTGCGGGAGATCCGCGCCGTCCGGCCGCAGGGCCCCTACCACCTGCTCGGCTGGTCCTTCGGCGGACTGGTCGCCCACGCCGTGGCCACCCGGCTGCAGGAGCAGGGCGCGGAGGTGGGCCTGCTCGCCCTCCTCGACAGCTACGTGCTCGCCGACCTGCCCGCGCGCACCGAGGCCGAGGTGCTCCTGGAGCAGGGGCAGGTCCGCAACGCCCTGCTGCGGCTGTCGGGCGTCGACCGGCCGGTCGACGCGCCCGCGCCGACGGCCGAGGAGTTCCTCGCCCTCGCGGCGGAGTCCGACTCGCCGCTCTCGGTCTTCTCCGAGCGCCGCCTGACCGCGCTCGCCGAGGTCTACGACAACAACGTCCGGATCGGCCGGGCCTTCCGCCCCGGCCGCTTCCGCGGCGACCTGCTGCTCGTCGAGGCCGTCCCCGAGAGGCGCGGGCCCGTGCAGGAGCCGGAGACCTGGCGGCCCCACCTGGACGGCGGCCGGCTGCTGCGCCACCGCACCGACCACGCCCACCAGGACCTCGGCGGCCCGGCCGCCCTGGCCGACCTCGCCCCGGCGCTGCTCGCCCGCCTCGCCGACCCCGTCGACCCGCAGGAGCCGCAGGAGCCGCACGAGCCGTACGAGCCGTACGAGCCGCACGCGCCGGGCGGGCCGCACGGCCCGGAGAGGAGCTGACGCATGTCCCCGCAGCGCTGGCCGCTGACCGCACCGCAGTCGGGCATCTGGTTCGGTCACCAGGCCGACCCCACCGGCCGGCGGTTCACCGCCGCCCAGTACGTCCGGATCCACGGCGCCGTCGACGAGGACGTCTTCGAACGCGCGCTGCACACCGTGCTGGCCGGCAGCGAGAGCCTGCGGGTGCGCTTCGAGCCGACCGCCGAGGGCGCCGTCCAGGTCCTCGACGACACCGGGCACCCGCTGCACCGGCTGGACCTGCGCCACCACGCCGACCCGGCCGCCGCCGCCCGGGAGTTCGTCACCGCCGGGCTCGCCCACGCCTACGACCTGACCGCGGGCCCGCCCGCCGACCACTTCCTGCTGCGCACCGGCGAGGCGGAGTACCTCTGGTACGTCCGGATGCACCACATCCTGTGCGACGGGACGGGCTCGGCCGGGCTGATGCGCAGGGTGGCGGCCGAGTACACGGCGCTGCGCGCGGGCGGGCCCGGCTCCACCGGCCTCCACGACCCGCTGTCGGCGCTGCTGGACGACGACGCCGCCTACCGGGCCTCGGACCGGTTCCGCACCGACGCCGGGTTCTGGGCGGCCGAGCTGGCCGGGCTCGGCGACCCGCCCCGGCTGGCGGGCGGGCGCACCCGCCGCACCGGCGCCGGGCCGCAGCCGCCGGTCGCCGTCCGCACGGAGCTGTCCGCGCCGCGCTGGGCAGCCGTCCGGGAGCGGGCCGGCGCGGGCTGGACCACGCTGTTCCCGGCCGCGCTGGCGCTCGCCCTGCACGCCGACACCGGCGAGCGCACGGCCGTGATCGGGCTCGGCGTCCGCGGCCGGGACGCCGCGCTGGCCCGCAAGGCCCTCGGCATGACCGCCAACGTCGTCCCGCTGCGGCTCGTCGTGGACCCGGCCGCCACCGCCGGGGAGCTGGTCGCGGCCACCGCGGACCGGGTCCGCGCGGCGCTGCGCCGCCAGCGCTACCGCTTCGAGGACATGCTCCGCGACACCGCCGCCGCCCGCGGTGACCGGCCGCTGGTCGGCCCCACCCTGAACCTGCTGCCGCTCGACCTCGGCCTGCGCTTCGACGGCGTCCCGGCCACCGTGCACGAGGTCTCGCCGGGCCTGCCGGCGGACTTCGCCCTCGGCGTCTACGACCACGGCGGGGACACCCTGCCGGTGTTCGCCGACGCCGTCGGCGACTACCCCGAGGAGACCGTCCGGGCCCACCTGGACCGGGTGCTCGACCTGGTGACGGCGCTGGCCGCGGCGCCCGAGGGGCTCCCCGTCGGCCGGCTGCGCACCGGCGACGGGCCCGGCCCCGCGCCGGTGCCGGTCCGCGGGGGCGCGGAGCCGGACACCCTGGTGTCGCTGTTCGAGGCGCAGGCCGCGGCCCGCCCGGACGCGCCCGCCGTGACGATGGGCGGCACCGTCCTGAGCTACCGCGAACTCGACCTGCGGGCCGCCGGGTTGGCCCGCCGCCTGGCGGCCCGCGGGGTGCGCCGCGGCGACCTGGTCGGCGTCGCCCTGCACCGCTCGCCCGACCTGGTGGTCGCCCTGCTCGGTGTCCAGAAGGCCGGCGCCGGCTACCTGCCGCTGGACCCGGACTACCCGGCCGGGCGGCTGCGCGCCACCGTCGAGGACGCCGCTCCCCGGCTGGTCGTCACCGACGAGGCGGCCCGCGCCGCGCTGCCGGACGGCCTGCCGCTGCTCTCCCTCGACGCCACGCCGCGGGAGTGTGACGACGCGGCGGCCCCCGCCGCGCGGGTGACGCCCGAGCGCCCCCGCCCGGACACCGTCGCGTACGTCATCCACACCTCCGGTTCCACCGGGGTGCCGAAGGGCGTCCTGGTCACCCACCGCAACGTCGTCCGGCTGTTCACCGCCACCGCCGACCGGTTCGGCTTCGGACCGGCCGACACCTGGACGCTGTTCCACTCCTACGCCTTCGACTTCTCGGTCTGGGAACTGTGGGGCGCCCTGCTGCACGGCGGCCGACTGGTCGTCGTCCCCCGGGACACCGCCCGCTCGCCGGAGGACCTGCTGGCGCTGCTGGCCGCCGAGCGGGTCACCGTGCTCAACCAGACCCCCTCCGCGTTCACCCAGCTGGCCGCCGCCGACGCGGCCCGCCCCGGCACCCCGCTGGCCCTGCGCCACGTGGTCTTCGGCGGCGAGCAGCTCGAACCCTGGCGGCTCGCCGACTGGTACCTGCGCCACCCCCAGGACGCGCCCCGGCTGGTCAACATGTACGGCATCACCGAGACCACGGTGCACGTCACCGCGGGCGACCTCGACGCCGCCGCGACCGCCTCCGGCGCCGCCACCATCGGCCACCCGCTGCCCGACCTCGCCGTCCGCCTGCTGGACGCCGCGCTGCGCCCGGTGCCCGACGGACTGCCCGGCGAGCTGTACGTGGCCGGCCCCGGCCTGGCCCGCGGCTACCTCGGCCGCCCGGGGCTGACCGCGGCCCGCTTCGTCGCCGACCCCTTCGGCCCGCCCGGCGCCCTGATGTACCGCAGCGGGGACCGCGCCCGCCGCCGCCCCGACGGCGAACTGGAGCACCTCGGCCGCACCGACCGGCAGGTCAAGGTGCGCGGCTACCGGATCGAGCCCGGCGAGGTCGAGGCCGCGCTGACCGCACTGCCCGGCATCACCGGCGCCGCCGTGCTGGCCGTCGAACGCGAGCCCGGCCGGAAGAGCCTGACGGCCTACCTGCTCGGCGACCGCCAGGCCGTCCGGGCCGCCGCCGACGACGCGCACCGGGTGCTCCCGGAGCACCTGGTGCCCGCCGCCTTCCACGCCGTCGACGCCTTCCCGCTGACCGCCAACGGCAAGCTCGACGAGCACCGGCTGCGCGCGCTGGCCGCCGCCCCGGCGCTCGGCGGCCGGGCGCCGCACGGGGAGCGGGAGCACCTGCTGCACCGGCTGTTCGGCGAGGTCCTCGGCGTCGCCGGGTTCGGTGCGGACGAGAGCTTCTTCGCGCTGGGCGGCGACTCGCTGGCCGCCAACCGGCTGGTCGTCCGCGCCCGCGCCGAACTCGCCGGGGCCATCGGCATCCGGGACGTCTTCGCGGCGCCCACGGTGGCCGCCCTGGCGGCCCGGACCGGCGCCCGCCACGAGGCTCCGGTGCCCGCCCCGCCGCGCCCGGGGGCCGGCCCGCGGCCGGAGTCCGTCCCGCTCTCGCACGCCCAGCGCGGGCTCTGGGTCCTGCACCGGCTCGGCGGGCAGGGCTCCACCTACCACGTCCCGCTGGCCGCCCGGCTGACCGGCCCGCTCGACCCGCGGGCGCTGCGGGCCGCCGCGGCCGACGTCCAGCGGCGGCACGAGAGCCTGCGCACCGTCTTCCCGGCCGTCGACGGCACACCCCGCCAGGTGGTGCTGCCCGACCCGCCCGTGCCGTTCACCGTCCGGCACCCCGGACCGGCCGGGCTGGCGGCGGCGGTGGACGAGGAACTGCACCGCTCCTTCGACCTCGCGCACCAGCCGCCCTGGCGGCTGGCCGTCCTCACCACCGGGCCCGGCACCCACCTGCTGCTGGTCGTGCTGCACCACATCGCCGCCGACGAGCAGTCGCTGCGCCCACTGACCCGGGACCTCGCCGCCGGCTACGCGGCGCGGTGCCGCGGCCGGGCCCCCGAGTGGCCCGAACCACCGCTCCAGTACGCCGACTTCACGCTGTGGCAGGGCCGAGCCCTGGGGGCGCCGGACGACCCGGACAGCCCGCTGTCGGCCGAACTCGCCCACTGGCGCACGGCGCTGCAGGGCGCGCCGGAGCGCACCGCGCTGCCGGCCGACCACCGGCCGGCGGGCGGCACGGCCCTGCGCGGGGCCGCCACCGGCTTCCGCTGGAACGCCGAACTGGTCAACACTGCCAAGGATGTGGCGGCGCAGCGCGGCGCCACCCTGTTCATGGTGCTGCACGCCGCCGTCGCCTGCCTGCTCACCCGCTCCGGCGCGGGCACCGACCTGGTGCTCGGGACGGTCACCGCGGGCCGCGCCGATCCGGCGCTGGACGAGGTGGTCGGCCACTTCGCCCAGTCGCTGGCGCTGCGCACCGACCTGTCGGGCCGGCCGGGCTTCGCCGAGGTGGTCGACCGGGTCCGGCAGACCGACCTCACCGCCTTCGCCCACGACACGGCGCCCTTCGACCGGGTCGTGGACGCGCTCGCGCCGGACCGCGAACTCGGCCGCCACCCGCTGTTCCAGGTGATGGTCACCCTGCACTCCGGCCGCCCGCCGGCCCTCGCGCTGCCCGGCCTGACCGCCGAGCCGTACGAACTCCACCGGGTGATGGCCAAGTTCCCGCTGCTCTTCGACTTCACCGAGCAGCCGGACGGCACCCTGGACGGCACTCTGGAGTACAGCACCGACCACTTCCGCCCGCGGACGGCCGACCGCCTCGCGGGGGCGCTCGGCCGGCTGCTCGCCGCGGCCCTGGCCGACCCGACGGCCCCGGTGGACACGCTCGCCCCGGTGGACACGCCTGCCCTGGCGGACGCCGTGGCCCTGCCCGCCGTCCCGGCGCCTGCGGCCGGCCCCGGCCCCGGCGGCGACCCCGCCGCCGGGCCCGCCGAGGAACAGCTGCGGACCCTGTTCGGCACCGTGCTCGGCCGGGCCCGGCCCGGGCCGTCGGAGGGCTTCTTCCGGCTCGGCGGCGACAGCATCCTGGCGATCCGACTGGCCACCCGGGCCCGGGCCGCCGGGCTGCCGATCACGCCCAAGGACGTGTTCACCCACCAGACCCCGCGCGCCCTCGCCGCCCTGGCCGGAGCCCCGGCCCCCGCCCCGGTGCCCCGGCCGGCCGCCCCCGCCGAACCGGGCGCCGTGCTGCCGGCCACCCCGATCGCGCACTGGCTGGCCTCCCGCGGCGGCCCGATCGAGGGCTCCGCCCAGTCGGTGCTGGTCGAGCTGCCGCCCGGAGCCACCGAGCACACCCTGCGCGCCGCCCTGCAACAGCTCGTCGACCACCACGACGCCCTGCGGACGCGGCTCACCGGAGGCCCCGGCGAGCCGCTGGACTTCGAGGTCCGCCCGGTGGGCGGCGTCCCGGCGGGCCCGCTGCTGCACCGGGTCGACCTGGCCCGCGAGGGCCTGGCGGACGCCGGCCCGCTGCTCGGGCCCGGCGGGGAGCCGGTGCCGGCGCTGGCGGCGCTGGTCGAGGAGCAGCGGCGCGACGCCCGCCGCCGGCTCGACCCCCGCCGGGGCGAGCTGCTCCGGGCCGTCCGGTTCGACGGCCCGGCCGGCGGAGTGCTGCTGCTGGTCGTCCACCACCTCGCCGTCGACGGCGTCTCCTGGCGGATCCTGCTCGACGACCTCGCCCTCGCCCACGAGGCCGCCGCGGCCGGCCGCCCGGCCGAGCTCGCCGCCGTCCCGGTGACGGCGGCCCAGTGGGCCCGCGCCCTGCGGTCGGCCGCGGCCGACCCGGCGGTGGCCGGCGACCACGCCCACTGGCACCGCCTGCTGACCACCGGCACCGGCGGCCTCGGCACCCGACCGCTGGACCGGGCCCGGGACACCGCGGCCCGCGCCGAGTCCCTGCGCACCACGCTGCCGAGCGGCCCGACCGCGGCCCTGCTGACGGAGCTGCCGGAGCGGCTCGGTGCCGCCGTCCCGGAGATCCTGCTCGGGGCGCTCGCCCTGGCCCTGGACGGCTGGCCCGCCCGCACCGGCGACGGACCGCTCCTGGTCGACGTCGAGGGCCACGGGCGCGATCCGGAACCGGCCCCCCTGGACGGCCTCGACCTCTCCCGGACGCTCGGCTGGTTCACGGTGATCCACCCCGTCCTGCTGGACGCCGGTGCCGCTTCCGCCGAACCCGCCGCCGACGAGGCCGCCGGTGAGGGGTCCGCCGAACCCGCCGCCGACGAGGCCGCCGGTGCCGCCGAGGCCCGTGCCGTCACCGCCGCCCGGGACGCGCTGCGGGCCACCCCGCACCGCGGCCTGACGTACGGTCTGCTCCGGCAGGCCGGCCGGCTGCCCGAGCGCACGGCGCCGATCGCCTTCAACTACCTGGGCCGGTTCGACACCGACCGGCGCGGGCCCTGGCGGCCGCTGCCCGGCACCCTGCGGGGCGAGGCCGACCCGGCCCTCGCGCTCTCGCACGTCCTCGCGGTGGACGCCTTCGTGGAGGCGGGTCCGGACGGGTCGCGGCTGCGGGTCGAGTGGGCGTGGCCGGCGGGCGTGCTGGACGCCGCCGCCGTGGGCGGCCTCGCGGCCCGCTGGGAGCGCGCGCTGACCGACCTGACCACCACCGTCCCGGCGGCCCCCGTCGAAGCCGTCCCCGCCGCACTCGCCGGCGGTCCCGCTCGCGAGCCCGCCGCGGCCGCGGCCGCCCCCGCGCACCCCGCCCCCGCGCCCCCCGCGTCCGACGGCCCGTCGGACGCCGCCCCGCCCGCCACCGCCGCGGACGCCGGGGCCCTGCCCGCCACCCCGCTGCAGAGCGGCCTGCTCTTCCACTCCCGCTACGCCGTCCGCGACGGCCGCCCCGACCCGTACCTCGTCCAGCTCGCCCTCGACCTCACCGGGCCGCTCGACCCGCAGCGGCTGCGCGAGGCCGCCCACCGGCTGCTCCGCCGGCACCCGCACCTCGCCGCCGCCTTCACCGCCGACGGGGACGGCCCACCGCGGCAGGTCGTGCCCGCCGCCCCGGCGCCGCCGCCCTGGCGCACCCTGGACCTCACCGGGCGGCCGGCGGGGGAGCGGGCCGAGGCGGCCCGGCGGCACGCGGCGGAGGACCTGCGGCCGTTCACGCCGGACGCGCCGCCGCCGGAGCCCGCCCTGGTCCGCTTCACGCTGCTCCGGCTGGCGGCCGACCGCTGGCGGCTGGTCTTCACCCACCACCACCTGCTGCTGGACGGCTGGTCGGTGCCGATCGTGCTGGGCGAGCTGTTCACCCTGCACCAGGGCGGTGCGCTGCCCCCGCCGCCCGCCTACCGCGGCTACCTCGACTGGCTGGCCGCCCGCGACACGGTGGCGGCCCGGGCCGCCTGGTGCACCGCCCTGGCCGGCGCCGAACCCACCCGGGTCGGTCGCGCCGGGGCGGCGGACCCGGCCGGAGCCCCGTCCACGACGGTCTTCACCCTCGCCCCGGAGCTGGCCGTCGGGCTGCGGGCGCGGGCCGCCGACTGGGAGGTCACCCTCGGCTCCCTGGTCTCGACGGCCTGGGCCCTCGTGCTGTCCCACCTCACCGGCCGGGACGACGTCCTCTTCGGCACCACCGTCGCCCAGCGCCCGGCCGAACTTCCCGGCGCGGAGCGGCTGGTCGGCCTGCTGATCAACACCGTCCCGGTGCGGGCCAGGCTGCACCCCGGCGAGCCGCTGCCCGGGCTCGCCGCCCGGCTCCAGCGCGAGCGCACCGCGCTGCTGGACCACGAGCACCTGGGGCTCGCCGAGATCGAGGAGGCGGTCGGGGCCGGCCGGCTGTTCGACAGCTCGCTGGTCTTCGAGAACTACCCGCTGGACGAGGAGGGGGCCCGCGAGCCCGCGCCGGGGCTGCGGATCGACCGGGTCGAGCCGTCCGACGGCACCCACTACCCGCTGTCGCTGGTGGTGCTCCCGCGCCGGGGCGGCCTCGACGTCCGGCTCCAGCTGCGCCCCGCCGAACTGGACGGGCACATCGACGCGGACCGGGTCCGTGGCCTGTTCACCGCCGCCTGCGCCGTCCTGGCCGGCCCGGGGGCCGGGGCGCTCACCGCCGGCCGGGTCGACCTGCTGTCGCCGGTGCAGCGGGCCGGCCTGCGGGCCTGGGGCACCGGCCCGGCGGCCGCCGCCGAACCGCCGTCGATCGGTGCGCGGTTCGAGCGGCTGGCGGCCGAGCACCCGGACCGGGTGGCCCTGCGGTACGGCGGCGCCGCCGGTACGCCCGGCACCACCACCTACGGCGCGCTCAACGCCGCGGCCAACCGCCTGGCCCACCACCTGGCCGGGCTCGGCGTCCGGGCCGGGACGCGGGTCGCCCTGCGGGTGCCGCGCTCCCCGGAGGTGCCGGTGGCGGTGCTGGCGCTGGCCAAGCTCGGCGCGGTCTGCGTCCCGCTGCACCAGGGGTTCCCGGCCGCCCGGGCGCGCGAGCTCGCCGCCGGGGCGGGTACCGCGCTCCTGCTGGACGCCGACGGGCTGGCGCGGGCCCGCAGCTCCGGCGCGAGCACCGCGAACCCCGGGACGACGGTGCCGCCGGACGCCGTCGCCCAGCTGCTGCACACCTCGGGCTCGACCGGTCGGCCGAAGGGCGTCGCCGTCACCCACCGCGCCGTCCTGGCGCTGGCCGACGACCCGCTCTGGCACGGGCCGGACCACGACCGGGTGCTGTTCCACTCGCCGCACGCCTGGGACGCCGTGGTCTACGAGCTGTTCGCACCGCTGCTGACCGGCCGCCAGGTCGTGGTGGCCCCGGCCGGGGAGCTGGCCCCGGCGGACTACGCGCGGGTGGTCGAGCAGGGCGGCGTCACCGCGGCCTGGCTCACCGCCGGCCTGTTCGACCTGCTCACCGAGCAGATCCCGGCCGCCCTCGCCCGGCTGCGGCTGATCTGCACCGGCGGCGACGTCGTCCCCCCGGCGGCGCTCGCCCGGGCCCGCCGGGCCGCCCCGGGCCAGCGGCTGCTCGACCTGTACGGCCCGGTGGAGAGCACCACCTTCGCGCTGGGCCACGAGCTCCCGCCCGGCCCGGTCCGCGAGGACCAGGCCGTCCCCGTCGGGCGCCCGCTCGCCGGGACGCGGGTACTGCTGCTGGACAACGCCCTGCGCACCGTGCCGCCCGGCGTCCCCGGCGAGGTCTACCTGGCCGGGGCGGGCCTGGCCGAGGGCTACCACGGCGCGCCGGCGCGCACCGCCGAACGCTTCGTCGCGGACCCGTACGGCCCGCCGGGCGGCCGCCTGTACCGCACCGGCGACCTCGGCCGCTGGGACGACGCCGGCCGGCTGCACTTCCTCGGGCGCGCCGACCGGCAGCTGAAGATCAACGGTTTCCGGATCGAACCGGGCGAGATCGAGGCCGCGCTGTGCGCCGAGCCCGGGATCACCGCCGCCCGGGTGGTGCCGCACGGCAGCGGTCCGGCCGGGCGCTCCCTGGTCGGCTACCTGGTCGCCGACCGGCCGGTGGCCGTCGCCGAGCTGCGCCGCCGGCTCGCCGACCGGCTGCCGCGCCACCTGGTGCCGGCCGTGCTGGTCCCGGTGGAGAGGCTGCCGCTGGACCCGAACGGCAAGGTCGACGCGGCTGCGCTCCCGGCGCCGCCGCGCCCGGCCGCCGAGCCGGCCCGCACGCCCCGCCGGGAGGTCCTGGCGGCCCTGTTCGCGGAGGTGCTGGACGCCCCGGCCGTCGCCGCGGAGGACGACTTCTTCGCCCTCGGCGGCAACTCGATCGCCGCGATGCGGCTGACCGGCCGGATCCGGGCCGTCCTCGGCGTCGACCTGCCGCTGCGCGAGCTGTTCGACGCGCCCACGGTGGCCGCGCTGGACCGCCGGCTCGACCGGGCCGCCCGCCCGGCCGCCGCCGCACCGGGCCCGCCCGATCCGGCGGACCGGCCCGCCCGGCTGCCGCTCGCCCCCGCCCAACTGCGGCTGTGGACGGCCGGCTACCTGGGCGAGCACCGCCCGGACCACCTCACCGCGCTGGCCCTCGACCTCACCGGGGAGCTGGACGCCGCCGCGCTGACGGCCGCGCTCGGCGACGTGGTGGCCCGGCACGAGGCGCTGCGCACCGTCCTGCCGTACGGCCCGGACGGCCCGGAGCAGCGCGTCCTCGACCCGGCGCAGGCCCCGGCCGCGCCGCAGCGCGAGGACGTCCCGCCCGAGCTGCTGGACGAGTGGATCGCCGCCGGACTCGACCGCGGCTTCGACCTGTTGACGGAGCCGCCGCTGCGCACCGCACTGCTGCGCAGCGGCCCGGACCGGCACACCCTGCTGCTGGTGCTGCACCACGCGGCGGTGGACGGGCACGGCCTCCGACCGCTGCTGGCCGACCTGCGGTCCGCCTACCGGGCCCGGGCGGGCGGCCGGGCCCCGGCGTGGCCGGCCCCGGCCGTCCAGTTCGCGGACTGCGCCCTGTGGCTGCGCGGGCGGCTCGGCGAGGAGTCCCGGCCGGACGGTCCGGCCGCCCGCCAGGAGGCCCACTGGCGGGCCGAGTTGGCGGCCCTGCCGCCGTGGCGGGGGCTGCCGGAGGCGACCGGGGTGCCGGGCGCCGCGCCGGGTGAGGCCGGCACCGTGCGGTTCGCCCTCGACGCGGCGGCGCACCGGCGGCTGGCCGCGGCCGCCCTGGCCTGCTCGGCCGGCACCGGGATGCTGTTGCAGGCGGCGTTCGCCGCCGCGCTGGGCGACCTGGGCGCCGGTCGAGACCTGGCGCTCGGCGTGCCGCTGGCCGGCCGGGACGACGAGGCGCTGGACGGCGTGGTCGGCTGCCTGGTGAACACCGTGGTGCTGCGGGTCGACCTGTCCGGCGCCCCGGACGCCCGCACCCTGGTCGGCCGGGTGCGGGAACGGCTGCTGGCCGCGCACGCCAACCAGGACCTGCCGTTCGACCGGGTGGTGGAGCTGCTCAACCCGCCCCGGGAGGCCGGCCGCCAGCCGCTGTTCGGGGCGGCGCTCTCCCATCTGGTGCGGCCCGCCCCGACCGGTGCGGACGTGCGCTGGACGGACGCCCTGACGGCCGCCGAGCGGCCCGTCCCGGCCATCCGCACCGCCGTCGACCTGCTGCTCCAGCTGGTGGAGCGGCGTGCCGCGGACGGCTCGCCGGACGGGCTGGAGTGCACCCTGGTGCACGCGCTGGAGCGCTGCGACGGCCCGTCCGCCGGTCGGGTGGCGGCCGCCTTCCGGCGGCGGGTCGCCGCGTTCTGCGACGCGTTGAACGGCCCCGACGAGCCCCGCTGCCCCGACGAGCCGCGCCGCCCCGACGAGCCGCGCCGCCCCGACGAGCCGCGCCGCCCCGACGAACGCGCCGCCCCGGCCGGTCGGGCGACGCCGCCGGTCCGCGAGTTTCCCACCACCACTGAGACGAGGTCCCGATGAGCAGCACCAACCCCTTCGACGACGAGCAGGGCGCCTTCCTGGTCCTGGTGAACGAGGAGAACCAGCACGCGCTCTGGCCCGCCTTCGTCGAGGTGCCCGCCGGCTGGCGGAGCGTGTTCGGCGAAGAGACCAGGCAGGCCTGCCTGGACTACGTCGAGAAGCACTGGACCGACCTGCGCCCGCGCAGCCTGGCCGAGGCGATGGACGCCCGCGTCGACTGAGCCCGGCCGACCGGTTCCATCAGGGCTGTTCCGCCCTGGCTTAAGGATCTTCCGCCCCCTGAACGGAAACTGACAGCATGTCAGGGACGGGCGCGGGGCCGGCCCGTAGCGACGCGGTGCGGCGCGCCCGGGTTCCCCCACACCCGGCCGCGCCGCCCGCGGACCGGCCCCGGAGCCCCGCAGGCACCCGATCGCCGCCCGTCCGGGCCGAGCGAGCCCCGCCGCCCGACCTCCCGATCCCTCACAAGGAGTCACCGATGACCGCCGCCACACTGCGGGCCGAGCGCACCGCCCGCCCCCGGCACTACCTGATGTGCCGCCCCACCCACTTCGAGGTCAGCTACGCGATCAACCCGTGGATGGACCCGGCGAAGCCCGTCGACACCGGGCTCGCCGTCGCGCAGTGGGAGCGGCTGCACGCCCTCTACCGGGAGTTCGGCCACCGGGTGGAGCTGATCGACCCGATCCCCGGCCTGCCGGACATGGTGTACGCCGCCAACGGCGCCACCGTGGTGGACGGCAAGGTGCTCGGCGCGCGCTTCCGCAACGCGGAGCGGGCCGCCGAGGGCCCGGCCTACCTGGAGTGGTTCCGCTCCCACGGCTACGCCGACCGGCACGACCCGCAGCACGTCAACGAGGGCGAGGGCGACTTCCTGGTCACCGCCTCGTACGTGCTCGCCGGCCGGGGCTTCCGCAGCACGCCGGCGGGCCACGAGGAGGCGCAGGAGTTCTTCGGCCGCCCGGTGATCGGCCTGCAGCTGGTCGACCCGCGCTACTACCACCTGGACACCGCGCTGGCCGTCCTGGACGGCGACGAGGTGATGTACCACCCGGACGCCTTCTCCTCGGGCAGCCGGGCGGTGCTGCGCCGCCTCTTCCCGGACGCGGTGCTCGCCGACGCCGACGACGCGGCCGTGTTCGGCCTCAACGCGGTGAGCGACGGCCGGCACGTGTTCCTGCCGGAGGCGGCCACCGGCCTCGCCGTCAAGCTGCGCGAGCGCGGCTTCGAGCCGATCGGCGTCGACCTGTCGGAGCTGCTCAAGGGCGGCGGCAGCGTCAAGTGCTGCACGCTGGAGCTGCGTCACCGCGACTGACCGGCCGTCCGCCCCGGGGCCCTCGGCGGCCCCGGGGCGGACGTGCGCCCGGGCCCGGCGCCCACGAGGCACGCCGTACCCGCACGCCGCACCCGCGCACCCCGTACGCCCGGCCCGCGCCGCGCACCCGGCCGGGGCGGGCACGATGACGCCGACGGGCCGCGCGGACCTCACCGGAGAGGTCCCGGCCGCGCCGCGGGGGCCCCCCCCGCCGGGGGGGGGCAGGCGGGCCCCCGCGCCCCCGGCCCGGGGCCCCCCGCCCCGCGGCGCCGCGGGCGCGGGGGGGGGGGGGGCGGCGCGCGCCGCGGCGGGCGGCGGCGCGCCCCCGGGGCGGGGCCCCCCCCCGCCCCCGCCGGCGTCCCGCCCGGCCGGTAGCGCTCAGCCGGCCCGCGGCGCGCCCGGCCGGGAGCCCTCGACCCAGCGCTTCAACAGCGCCGCCGCCGCACCCGAGTCGACCGCCTCGGCGGCTCGGGGCAGCACCGCGGCCAGTCGCGCGGACACCGGCCGCCGCGACGGCTCCAGCGCGGCCAGGCCGGCCGCCGCGGAGAGCAGGACGGCGTCGCGCACCGGCCCGCGCGCGCCGTCCAGGACGGCCCGCACCACCTCCGCATTGTGGGCCGCGTCGCCCCCGCGCAGCGCGTCCGGAGCCGCGGTGGGGATGCCGAGCCCGCGCGGGTCGAGCCGCTCCTCGACGACCTCCCCGTCGGTCGCCGACCAGACCGTCGAGGTGGTGGCGACGGACAGCTCGTCGAGGCCGTCGTCACCCCGGAAGACCAGCGCGTCGACGCCCTGGCGGGCGAACACAGCGGCGATCAGCGGGCCCAGCCGCGGGTCGGCGACGCCGACCGCCATCGCCGTCGGCGAGGCCGGGTTGGTCAGCGGGCCCAGCGCGTTGAACACCGTCGGCACGCCCAACTCGCGCCGGGCGACGGCCGCGTGGCGGAAGGCGGGGTGGAAGGCCGGGGCGAAGCAGAAGCCGATGCCGACCTCGCGCACCGAGCGGGCCACCTCCTGCGCCGACAGCTCCAGGGCGATGCCGAGCCGCTCCAGGACGTCGGCCGAGCCGGAGGCCGAGGAGGCCGAGCGGTTGCCGTGCTTGACCACCCGGGCGCCGGCCGCGGCCGCCACGATCGCGGCCATGGTGGAGACGTTGACGGTCTTCGCGCCGTCCCCGCCGGTGCCGACGATGTCCAGCGTCGGCCCGGGCACGTCCACCCGCACGGTGTGCTCGCGGGCGGACCGGACCAGCCCGTCGACCTCCTCGGCGGTCTCGCCCTTGGCCCGCAGCGCCACCAGGAAGCCGGCCAGCTGCGCCGGGGCCGCCTCGCCGCGCATCACCCGGTCCATCGCCCAGCCGGTGTCGGCGGCGCTCAGGTCCGTTCCGGCGATCAGTGCCGCGAGCAGCCGCGGCCAGTCTCGCGTGTCAGAATTCCCAGTCACGGGGCACCCGTTTCCGCTCGTCGTTTCCCGGTGGCGCGGTCAGCGGCCGACGCCGGCCGCGAGGAAGTTCTCCAGCAGTTGCATCCCGCCGGTGGTGGTGATGCTCTCGGGGTGGAACTGCACCGACTCGATCGGCAGGCTGCGGTGGCGCATGCCCATGACGTAGCCGTCGTCGTCGGCGGTGGCGGTGAGTTCCAGCTCCTCGGGCAGCGGCGAGGTGACGATCAGCGAGTGGTACCTGGTCGCGGTCAGGCTGTTGCCGAGGCCCGCGAACAGGCCGCGCCCGTCGTGGGTGACGGTGCTGGTGCGGCCGTGCATCAGCCGGTCGGCGACCTCGACCCGGCCGCCGAAGGCCAGCCCGATCGCCTGGTGGCCCAGGCAGACGCCGAGCAGCGGCACCCGCCCGGCGAAGTGGTGGACCAGCTCGACGTGCCCGGAGGCCGCCGGGTGGCCGGGGCCGGGGCCGAGCACGACCGCGTCCGGGCCGGAGGCCGCCAGCTGCTCCGGGGTGCGGGTGTGCGAGCGGACCACCTCGGTGTCCGCGCCGAGCGCCCGCAGGTACTGGTCGATGATGTGGACGAAGCTGTCCCGCGCGTCCACCAGCAGAACCTTCACGCCGTCAACTCCTCACCCGTCAGGGCCCAGTAGGCGGCGCCCAGTTTCGCCAGCGTCTCGTTCCACTCGCCCTCGGGCGTGGAGTCGGCGACGATCCCCGCCGAGCTCTGCACGGAGTACACCGCCCCGTCGTGCGCGATCGTCCGGATGCACAGCGCCAGTTCGCTCCAGCCACCGACGTCGATCAGGCCGACGGCGCCCGCGTAGGCCCCGCGCGGCTCCCGCTCGATCTCGTGGATGATCTCCATGGCGCGCAGCTTCGGCGCGCCGGTCATGGTCCCGGCCGGGAAGGTCGCGCACAGCGACCGCCAGACGTCGGCGTCCTCCTCCAGCTCCGCGCTGACCGTCGACACCAGGTGGAAGACGTGCGAGAAGGTCTCCACCACCATCAGGTCGTCGGCGGCCAGGGTGTGCGGGCGGCAGACCCGGCTGATGTCGTTGCGCGAGAGGTCGACCAGCATCACGTGCTCGGCCTGCTCCTTGGGGCTGGCGAGCAGCGCCTTGATCCGCCGCTCGTTCTCCTCCTCGTCCGCGTCGCGGCGGGTGGTGCCGGCGATCGGGCGCATCACGATCCGGCCGTCCTCGATCCGGAACAGCAGCTCGGGGCTGGCCCCGATCAGCGTGCCCCCGCCGTTCGGCAGCAGGTACATGTGCGGGGAGGGGTTGCGCGAGCGCAGCCGCCGGTAGACCTCGACCGGGGTGAGCGCGGTACGCACGTCGATCCGGTGGCCGACCTGGATCTGGTAGATGTCGCCGACCCGGATGTGCTCCAGGCAGCGCTCGACCCAGCCGTGGAAGGTGTCGCGGTCCACGCTGTCCTGCACCGACCGCGGGCGGACGGCGGGCGGGCACGCGGCCGGCGGGTCCTGCCAGGCGGCCTCCCGGGCGGCGCCCGGGACGTCGTAGCGGCCCTGCCCGTCGAAGGCCGGGCAGTCCGCGCTCAGCAGCACCGGCGGTCCGGCCGGGTCGTAGCGGACGGCGTCGCGGAAGAGCGTCAGCACGGCGTCCGGGCGGGCCGGCGGCTGCGCTCGCGGCGGCAGGTCCTCCATGTGCCAGGCGGCGTCGTAGCCGAACCGGGCGAGGAAGCCGAAGTGGAAGCGGTCGCCGGGCAGTTCCCGGTCCGGGGCGAACAGGGCCTGCGCGCGCCGCAGGAACTCCCAGGTCCGGGCCGGGTCGTCGGCCGCCAGCCGGCCGGGGGCGCCGGCGGCGGGGGCGAGGCCCGCGGCGAGGGCGGCCGCCCGCAGGCCCGCGGCGAGCTCCGCCGCGCCGTCGATCTCCAGGTGGGAGCCGTACAGCCGGATCTCGGCGAGCCGGCCGCAGCCGACGACGGCCGGTCCGCCCGGCCGCCCGGACTCGGTGAGGCTCTCCAGCAGGTAGACCTCGTCCTGACCGTGCCGCCGGCTCAGCCGGGTGTACAGCTCCAGCGGGTCGTGCGACGGCAGCGGCACGGCGCCGAGCCGGACGGCGAACGGAGGGTGCGATGGCGCGTCTGGCATCGGAATCCTCATCGTGAAAGGCCGGCTGGGTACGGCCGGTGGACGAATGGTCCCCAGTCAATCCGTTGTTCCGGGAAGGCGGTCAGACCAGTTCTCCGGTGCGGAGGCAGGCCAATTCGTCGACGCTTGACCTTCTTTCCGCGGCCGGGCTGCAATGAGCGGGCCAGCGATTTCCGTTCCCATCCGAGGGCCGTGATGAATCGAATTCCGCAGACCGGAGCACGTGCCGCCTGGCGTTCCCTCCCGGCGGCCCAGCAACCGCAGTGGCCGGACCGGGCGGCGCTGCGCGAGGTGGTCGCCGACCTGACGGCCGCCCCGCCCCTGGTCCTCGCCGAGGAGTGCGACCGGCTGACCGACCGGATGGCCGCCGTCGCCCGCGGTGAGGCCTTCGTCCTGCAGGGCGGCGACTGCGCCGAGACCTTCGCGGGCCTCACCGCCGACGCGGTCACCGCCAAGCTGCGCACCCTGCTGCAGATGGCCGTGGTGCTGACCTACGCGGGCGGCGTCCCGGTGGTGAAGGTCGGCCGGCTGGCCGGGCAGTACGCCAAGCCGCGCTCCCAGCCGGACGAGACCAGGGGCGGCGTCAGCCTGCCCTCCTACCGCGGTGACGCGGTCAACGGCCCGGACTTCACCGAGTCGTCCCGCCGCCCGGACCCGGCCCGGCTGCGGCGGATGTACGAGGCGTCGGCCGTCACCCTCAACCTGGTGCGCGGCTTCGCGGCCGGCGGCAGCGCCTCCCTCTACCAGGCGCACCAGTGGAACCGGGGCTTCCTGGAGGACTCCGCCGAGGGCCGGCGCTACGAGGAGCTGGCCGACGGCGTGGACCGCGCGCTGCGCTTCCTGCAGGCCTGCGGCTGCGACCCGGCCGGGCTGCTGGAGGCCGAGTTCTTCGCCAGCCACGAGGGGCTGCTGCTGGACTACGAGCAGGCCCTCACCCGCACCGACCCGCGCACCGGGGCGGACTACGCGACCAGCGGCCACCTGCTCTGGCTCGGCGAGCGGACCAGGGGCCTGGACGACGCGCACGTCGCCTACTTCGCCGGCGTCCGCAACCCCGTCGCCGTCAAGCTCGGCCCGGCGACCACCGCGGACGAGGTGCTCGGCTACGTCGACCGCCTCGACCCCGAGCGCCGCCCCGGCCGGCTGGCCTTCGTGGCGCGGATGGGCGCCGGCCGGGTGCGCGAACTGCTGCCGCCGCTGGTCGAGAAGGTCGCCGCGGAGGGCGCGCAGGTCGCCTGGATCTGCGACCCGATGCACGGCAACACCGTGCAGACCGAGGACGGCCGCAAGACCCGCCGCTTCGACGACATCCTCGACGAGGTGGCCGGGTTCTTCGCGGTGCACCGGGAGCTGGGCACGCACGCGGGCGGCATCCACGTGGAGCTCACCGGCGACGACGTCACCGAGTGCCTCGGCGGCGGGGACGGGGTGCGCGCCGAGGACCTGCACCACCGCTACGAGACGGCCTGCGACCCGCGGCTGAACCACCGCCAGTCGCTCGACCTCGCCTTCCGGGTCGCGGAGCTGATGAAGGGCTGACCCCGGGGGCGCCGGGGCCCCGGAGCGCGAGCGTGCCCGCCGGCGCCCGGTGCCCCCGGCGGCACGCGACGGCCGGGGCGGTGCGCGCCGACTCCGGCCATTCGGCAATTCCCCCCGCAATTCGGTCCCGCCACCCCGGTGGGCGGGTGCGGGGAACAGGCCTGCCGTCGGCGTGTTTTCAGGAGAACTGAAATTCGTTGACCCGTTGACGAGCCCGTCCTTAGAGTGCCTTGCGATCTGCGCCTGTTCCTCTGGGGGGAGTGGAAACGGTGGGGCACCGACCTGATTCCGGCATACGCCACGACGACGGCGGGACACCCGTGCCGTCGGTCGCCTTCCGCATCCTCGGACCGCTGGAGGCGCTCGTCGACGGGCGGCCGCTGAACCTCGGCGGGATCCGTCAGCAGACGGTGCTCGCCGCCCTCCTGCTCGACGCCAACCGGGTGGTCAGCGTGGAGCGCCTGGTCCGGGCGCTGTACGAGGAGGCGCCGCCGGCCACCGCCCGCGCGCAGCTCCAGATCAGCGTCTCCGCGCTGCGCCGGCTGTTCGCCGCGCACGGCCTCTCCGACGTCATCACCACCCACCCGCAGGGCTACCTGATCGGGGTGGCCGACGACCAGCTCGACCTGCTGCGCGCCCGCGCCCTGGTCGGCCGGGCGCGGCCGCTGCGCGACCGGGGGCGGCGGGCCGAGGCCGCCGAGCTCTTCCGCGAGGCGCTGGTGCTGTGGCGCGGCGACCCGCTCGGCGGCCTGCCCAGCGAGGTGGTCCGCTCCGCCGCGACGGCGCTCACCGAGCAGTGGGCGGCCGCCACCGAGGAACGCCTCCAGCTGGAGCTCGCGCTCGGCCGGCACGGCGAGGTCGTCGGGGAACTCCTCTCCCTGGTCGACGAGTTCCCGCTGCGGGAGCGGCTGCGCGGCCAGCTGATGCTGGCGCTGTACCGCTCGGGGCGGCAGGCGGAGGCGCTGCGGGTCTACCGCGACGCCCGGCAGTGGATGATCGACGAGCTCGGCGTCGAGCCGGACCCGCGGCTCAAGCGGCTCGAGCACGCCATCCTCGCCACCGACCCCCGGCTCGACCTGCCCGGCACCGGTCCGTCCGCCGCCCCGGCCGGCCGCGCGCCCGCCGCCACGGCACCCACCGCCCCCGCGGCCCCCGTCACCGTCCCCGAGATGCTCCCCGCCGACCTGGCGGACTTCACCGGCCGCGAGGACCTGCTCGCCGGGCTGCGCGAGCGGCTCCTGCTCGGCTCCCACGAGCAGTCCCGGCTGGCCGTCCCGGTCGTCTCCGTCGTCGGCAAGGCCGGGGTCGGCAAGACCGCCCTGGCCGTCCACGCCGCCCACCAGATCGCCGCCGAGTTCCCCGGCGGGCAGCTCTTCGCCGACCTGCACGGCGCGGCCCCCGACACCGTCGGACCGGCCCAGGTCCTGGAGCGCTTCCTGCGGGCCCTCGGCGTCAACGGCACCGCCGTCCCCGAGGGCCTGGAGGAACGGGCCGAGATGTACCGCGCGCTGCTCGCCGAACGCCGCGTGCTGATCGTCCTGGACAACGTCGCCACCGAGCACCAGATCACCCCGTTGCTGCCCGGCAAGCCCACGTCGGCGGTGATCGTCACCAGCCGGCGGCACATCGGGAGCCTCGCCGGGGCCGTCCGGGTGGACGTGCCCACCCTCGCCCCCGGGCAGTCGGCCGAACTGCTCGGGCGGATCGCCGGCCCCGGGCGGGTCGCCGCCGAGCCGGCGGCCGCCGCGGCGCTGGCCGAGCTCTGCGGCCACCTGCCGCTGGCGCTGCGCATCGCGGGTGCCCGGCTCGCCGCCCGGCCGCACTGGGAGCTCACCGAGCTGGCGGAGCGCCTGGAGGACGAGACCCGCCGGCTCGACGAGCTCAAGTACGCCGACGTCGGCATCCGGGCCGGCCTGTCGCTGACCTACGACGGCGTCAGCGAGGACGCCCGGCGGCTGCTGCGCCGGCTCGCCCTGGTCGACGAGGGGCCGTTCTCGGCCTGGGTCGGGATGGCGCTGCTCGACCTGCCCGAGCACCGGGTCCAGGACCTGATCGACGAACTCTCCGACGCCCAGCTGCTGGACGCCGTCGCCGCCGCGCCCGGGCGCCACACCCAGTACCGGCTGCACAACCTGATCCGGGTCTTCGCGCGCGAACGCCTGGTGGCGGAGGAGGGCGCCGAGGCCCGGGAGGCCGCGCTGACCCGGGTGCTCGGCTGCTTCCTCCACCTGCTGGTCGAGGCGCGCCGGCGCGAGTACGGGCGGGACGTGCTGATCCGCGGCCGCGGCACCGCGCTGCACCCGCTGCCCGACCGCACGGTGGACCGCATCCTGGCCGAACCGCTGCTGTGGTTCTCCCGGGAGCGCCCGATGCTCGTCGCGCGGGTCAGACAGGCGGCCGTGATGGGCCTCACCGCGCACTGCTGGGAGCTCGCCGTCACCGCGGTCACCTTCCTGGAGACCCACGGCCGGCTGGACGACTGGCGGGTCACCCACGAACTCGCCCTCGCCGCGGCCCGCAAGGGCGGCGACCGGCTCGGCCAGGCCGCCACGCTGCACTCGCTCGGCTCGCTCGCCCTGACCCGGCAGAACTTCGCCGCCGCCGAGGAGCGCTTCCGGCAGGCCGCCGGGATCTTCACCGAGCTCGGCGACGACCTCGGCTCCGCGCTCACCGCCCGCGGCCTCGGCTACCTGGCCCGGGTGGACGGCCGGCCCGACGAGGCGACCCGCCACTACCAGGCGGCCCTCACCGTGCTGCGGGCCGGCGGCGACTCGGTGGCCGTCGCCTACGTCCTGCACAACCTCGCCCAGCTCAGGCTGGGGGCGGGGGACGAGACCGGGGCCGCCGAACTGCTCGACGAGGCACTGCGGTTGAGCCGGGAGGGGCGCGGGCGCCGGGTCGAGGCGCAGGTGCTCCACCGGATGGGCCAGGGCCACCTGGAACGCGGGGACCACGACCGGGCCCTGGAGGCCTTCTCGCAGGCCCTCGACGTGGTCCGGCTGATCGGCGACCACACCGGTGAGATCTACGCGCTGCACGGCATCGGCGCGGCCCGGCACCGGCTCGGCGAGACGGGCGAGGCCGCACACGCCCTGCACCGCGCCCTGGTCCTCGCGGAGGCCGCCAACGAGCGCCTGATCATGGGCCGGATCCAGTTCACCCTGGGCGAGTTGGCGCTCGGCACCGGCGAGGCCGAACGGGCCGCCGAGCACCTCAGACGGGCCCGGCTGGTGTTCCGGCTGATGCGCACACCGGCCGAGGAGGCCCGCACGCTCGACCTGCTGCGCGCGGCCCGGCTGGCCGCCGGTCAGCCCGGGCCGGCCGGCCCGGCCCCTCCGACGGAGGCCGGGCCGGACACCGCCCGGCCCGGGCGGTGGGACCGGCCGGACCCGAGGGCCCAGCCGCCGCGGTCCGCCCGCCCCGTCCGGTCGGCCTGCCCCGCCCCGCCCGGCCCGGCGGCCCAGCCCGGGCGGCCCGGTCAGCCCGCCGGCCCCGCCCAGCCCGTTCACCCCCCTCAGCCCGTTCAGCCCGTTCAGTCGGCGACGAACGCCACCGCGTAGTGGTTCAGCGAGAGGGTGAGGTTCACCCGGTGCCCTGACCCGACGTCGGGGATCCGGAAGGTGGCCGCCACCTCGGGGTGCGCGGTACAGAGGCCGAGTGCGGTGAAGTACCGGTCGACGTCGAAGACCAGCCGGTAGAGGCCCCGCCCGCCGTCCGTCCCGCCCCACTCCTCGATCCGGCCGCTCGCGTCGGTCCTGCGCTCGACCACCGGCACCCACTCGTCGTCCACGAGCGACTCCAGCCGCGCGTCGAGTCCGGCGGCGGAGCGTCCGTGGACGCCGTCCAGCGCTTCGACGATGACCTTCCCCATGCTCAGCCCACCCGTTCCACGCGTGACGACGGCGACGACCTGCGCGGTCCACCCGGAATGTCGGCCATGAATAACCACTCCTTACCTCAGTACACGATGCATCGGGAAAAGGGCGCGTCGATCCTATTGTCGGGAGCCGCGCTATCGGCCCGCCATCGAATGCTTATTTGTTCGAAAAGTCTTGACGGGTGCTCATTCCCGCCCAGTAAAGTCACCGCTGCCAGCCACATTCACCCGCCGCCGCACACCGCGACCCCCGTCCGGGCGTCCGTCCGGTGGCGTTCCCGAAAGAGGCGGAAATACCCATGTCCTCGAAATCCGTCCCCACCGCACGACGGCTCCGGGTGTTCGACTCGACGCTGCGCGACGGCGAGCAGGCCCCCGGCAACGCGATGAACCCCGAGCAGAAGCTGGAGCTGGCCCTCGCCATCGAGGCCACCGGCGTCGACACCATCGAGGCCGGCTTCCCGAGTTCGTCACCGCGCGACTTCGAGGCGGCGAGACTCATCTCGGGGGCGCTCACCACCGCCAAGGTGGCCACCCTCAACCGGGCGGTCCGCTCGGACATCGAGCTGGCCGCCGAGGCCGCCGGCACCGGTCACCAGATCCAGATCATGGCCACCGGCAGCGACGTGCACCTGGAGCACAAGCGCGGCCTCACCCGCGCCGAGGGCCTCCACGAGATCGTCGACAGCATCCGGTTCGCCCGTGAGCTGGGCTTCACCGACATCACGCTCGGCCTGGAGGACGCCAGCCGGGGCAGTGACGACCTGCTGCGCCCGATGATCGAGGCCGGCATCGCCGAGGGCGCCCGCACGGTGGCGCTCGCCGACACCACCGGCTGCCTGCTCCCGGCCGAGTTCGGCGCGCAGGTCGCCCGGGTCCGCTCCTGGATACCCGACGACGTCATCCTGTCCACCCACTGCCACCAGGACCTCGGGCTCTCCCTCGCCAACGCCCTGGCCGGCGTCGCGGCGGGCGCGGACGAGGTGCAGGCCACCATCGCCGGCATCGGCGAGCGCGCCGGCAACACCCCGCTGGAGGAGCTCGCCGCCGTGCTGCTCTACAAGGGCGAGCAGCTGGGCGTCACGAGCGTGCTGCGCACCGAGAAGTTCTACCCGGCCTATCAGCTGCTGGCCCGCATCATCGGAATGTCCACCCCGCGCAACAAGGCCATTTTCGGCGAGAACGCCTTCGCGACCCAGGCCGGAATCCACCAGGCCGGCATGCTGCGCAATCCGGTGACCTACGAGTACGTCGAACCGCACAGCTTCGGCCGGGAGCGCGGAATCCTCATCGGCCGGCACTCCGGGCGCACCGTGGTCCGCAACCTGTTCGACCAGATGGGCCTCGGCGCCGAGCGCGACCTGCTCGACGAGATCTACGACACCTACATCGCCGACCGCGCCGACGGCACCTGCGTCGAGCTCGGCGAACTGCGCGAGATCATCGCCGGCCGCCTGCGCCGCACCGCCGACGCCGCCGGGATGGCGGTGGCCGGGCGATGAGCGGCACCGCGCGCAACCTGATCGAGAAGGTCTGGGAGAGCCACGTCGTCGACCGGGCCCCGGGCGAGCCCGACCTCCTCTACATCGACCTCCACCTGCTCCACGAGGCCAGCTCCCCGCAGGCCTTCGACGGCCTGCAGCTGGCCGGGCGCCGGGTCCGCCGGCCCGACCTCGCCCTCGCCCTGGAAGACCACAACGTGCCCACCAACACGCTGCTGGTCAAGGACGCGATGGGCAGCGCGCAGCTGGAGCGGCTGCGCGAGAACTGCGCCGATCAGGGCATCGAGCTCTTCTCGCTGGGCGACGACCACCAGGGCATCGTCCACGTGGTGGCGCCCGAACTGGGCTTCGTGCGCCCCGGGATGACCGTGGTCTGCGGCGACAGCCACACCTCCACGCACGGCGCCTTCGGGGCGCTCGCCTTCGGCGTCGGCACCAGCGACGTGGAGCACGTCCTCGCCACCCAGACGCTGGCGCTCCCGCGCCCCCGGACGATGGCCGTCGAGTTCCTCGGCGAGCCGCCGGCCGACGTGACCCCGAAGGACCTGATCCTCGCCCTCATCGCGCACATCGGTGCCAACGGTGCCAACGGCTACGCGATCGAGTACCGCGGCCGGGCCGTCGAGAACCTCTCCATGGAGGGGCGGATGACGGTCTGCAACATGAGTATCGAGGCGGGTGCCCGGGCCGGTCTGATCGCCCCGGACGACACCACGCTGGACTACCTGCGCGAGCGCTGGGCGGACACCGGCGCCGACTGGGACGAGGCCGAGCTCCACTGGCGCTCGCTGCGCACCGACGAGGGCGCCGCCTTCGACCGCGTCGTCGAGCTGGACGTCACCGGGCTGCGGCCGTTCGTCACCTGGGGCACCAACCCCGGCCAGGCCGTGCCGCTGGACGGCGCGGTGCCGGCGCCGGAGACCTTCGCGACCGCCGCCGAGCAGCAGGCCGCCCGCCGGGCCCTGGAGTACATGGGCCTGGAGCCGGAGGTCGCCCTGCGCGACGTCCGGATCGACACGGTCTTCCTGGGCTCCTGCACCAACGGCCGGATCGAGGACCTCCGGGCCGCCGCCGACGTGCTGCGCGGCCGCACGGTCTCCGACGGCATCACCATGCTCGTCGTCCCCGGCTCGATGGCCGTCCGGGCCCAGGCCGAGGAGGAGGGGCTGCACAAGGTGTTCCTGGACGCCGGCGCGCAGTGGCGGCTGTCCGGCTGCTCGATGTGCATGGGCATCAACGCCGACCGCCTGCAGGGCATCCAGCGGGTCGCCTCCACCTCCAACCGCAACTACGAGGGCCGGCAGGGCACCCACGCCCGCACCCACCTGGTCTCGCCCGTCGTCGCCGCCGCCACCGCCGTCGCCGGCCGGCTGGCCGCGCCGACCGAGCTGTGAGCGCCGCCGGGCGCACCAGCCCGACCCGTCCGTCCGCCCGGACCCGTCCGTCCGACCCGACCGCGCCGACCGCGCGCACCGACCAGCAGGGGGCACAGGCATGAGGGAGCCGCTCACGGCGCACACCGGACGGGCCGTCGCGCTCTCCCGGGACGACGTCGACACCGACCAGATCATCCCGGCCGAGTTCTGCAAGCGGCTCACCAAGTCCGGCTACGCCGACACCCTGTTCGGGCACTGGCGCAAGGAGCCCGGGTTCGTCCTGAACCAGCCGCAGCACCAGGACGCCAGCGTCCTGGTGGCGGGCCACAACTTCGGCACCGGCAGCTCCCGCGAGCACGCCGTGTGGGCGCTGCGCGACTGGGGCTTCCGGGCCGTCATCGCCACCAGCTTCGGCGACATCTTCCTGCGCAACGCGCTGAAGAACGGCCTGCTGGCCGTCGCGCTGCCGGTGCCCGTCGTCGCCGACCTCGCCGAACGCGCCCAGGCCGATCCGGAGTTCGGGATCACCGTCGACCTCGAGGCGCTCACCGTCACCGCCGCCGGCGGGACCTGGGAGTTCGAGGCGGACCACCGCGCCCGCTGGCTGCTGCTCAACGGCCTCGACGACATCGACGTGACCCTCCGCAAGGCCGACGCGATCGCCGCCTTCGAACAGCGCCGCCCCGCCTGGATGACCAGCATCACCCGCGGAGCCCTCTCCTCCCCGGAGGCGGCGCGGCAGCGCCGGGCCTCCTGACCACCGGCGCCCGCGGCGCCCCCGCCCGCGACGCCGGCCGTGCGGCGGTGACCCCGCCCGACCCCGGCCGGCCCGGCCGGCCCGACCCGGAACCGGCCGGCCCCACCCCAGAAACGGTGAGACCCATGACCAAGACAGTGACCGTCATCCCCGGTGACGGCATCGGACCCGAGGTGACCCAGGAGGCCCTGGAGACCATCGACGCGCTGGGCCTGGACCTCGCGTTCGACGTCCTCGACCACGTCAACGCCGACACCTACCTGCGGACCGGGGTCTCCCTGTCCGACGAGGACTTCGAACGGATCAGGGCCAGCGACTCGGTGCTCTTCGGCGCCATCGGCGACCCCCGGGTGACGACCTCGGACTACGGCCGCGGCGTCCTGCTGCGCCTGCGCTTCGACCTCGACCTCTACGTCAACCACCGCCCCGCCACCCTGCTGCACGAGCGGCTGAGCCCGCTGCGCGACGACCGGACCCGCGGCATCGACGCCGTGATCGTCCGCGAGAACACCGAGGGCCTCTACACCGACATCGGCGGCGTGCTGCGCGGCGGCACCGAGCACGAGATGGCGATCGACGCGGACGTCAGCACCCACATGGGCGTCTCGCGGGTGATGGAGTACGCCTACTCGATCGCCGAGCGCGGCGTCTGCATGGTCGACAAGTCCAACGCCGTGCGGCACGGCGGGCAGGTCTGGCAGCGGGCCTTCCGGGCGGCCGCCGACCGCAACCCCGGCATCCGCTCCACCCACCTCTACGTCGACGCCGCGGCGATGAAGCTGATCTCCGACCCGTCGCAGTTCGACGTCATCGTCACCAACAACTCCTACGGCGACATCCTCAGCGACCTGGCCGCCATGCTGGCCGGCGGTCTGGGCAACGCCGCCTCCGCCAACATCAACCCGGCGACCGGGTTCGGCCTGTACGAGCCGGTGCACGGCAGCGCGCCCGACATCGCCGGCCGGGGCATCGGCAACCCGTTCGGCGCGATCCTCAGCTCCGCGCTGATGCTGGAGCGCCTGGGCTGGGCGGCCGAGGCGAAGGCGGTCCAGCTTGCCGTCGGCACCGCCGTCGGCGAGGGCGCGTGCACCCCGGACCTCGGCGGCACCCTCGGCACCAAGGAGGCCGGCGCCGCGGTCCGGGCCGCCCTCGGGGCCTGACGCACCCCCATCGGCCCCCTGCCGCCGCCGTGGTCGCCCCACCGACCACGGCGGCCGCCGCGGTCGGTGCGCCGCCTCGACGGGCTCGTCCTAGCCCCAGGGGTTGTGCTCGCCCGACCGGTGGTCGGCGCGGAAGGCGATGGTGCGGAAGACGGCGGTACGGATCCCGGCGGTGCGGATCCCGGCGGTGCGGAACGCGGTGTGCTCGGTCATCTCGAACTGACTCCAAGTCCTGACGGCGGCCGGTCGGCAGCGGGGGAGGGACGGCTGCAGCCTGGCAGCCCCGGCCATCGGCCCGCTATCGACGCCGGCCGGCGGGCCCGCCCGGGCCCCCGCCGACCCCCACGGGGCGGATCGGGTGACGCGGGTTTGGCCACGGGGCCGCCACGGAACGACTTCCCACCGCACCGGCCGCAGCACCAGGCTGCCGCCCGGACCCGAGGGGTGGCAGGCATGGCCTCCGCAGGTTCCCAGGGAGGTCCCCCGCAGGCGCGGGCCCTCGTGCTCGCCCGCCGCCCCAAGCTCTGGATCGTCCCGGCCGTCCTGTGCGGGCTGGTGGCCGTGGTGCTCTCGCTGCTCTACATGGGCGGCATCGTCAATCCGGTCGGGCAGCTGCACCGGCTGCCGATCGCCCTGGTGAACGCCGACCGCAACGCGCCCCCGCCGGGCCGGGAGACGAACCTCGGCACCGAGCTGACCCGGGCCGTCGTCGCGAACACCCCGGCCGGCACCGTCGACTGGCGCCAGGTCGACCCGGACGAGGCGAACGAGCAGCTGGCCACCGGCAAGGTCTACGGCGCGCTGGTCGTCCCGGCGGACTTCACCCCCGCCGTCGAGGCACTGGCGGCCGGGCGGGCGACGGAGCAGCCCACCCTGACGGTGCTGACCAACCCCGGGCTCGGCAGCCTCGGCTCCTCGCTGGCCTCCCAGACCACCCAGGCCGCGGCCCACCAGGCCTCGCTGGCGGTCGGCAAGCAGCTGACCGCCGCCCTGCCGCCCGCCGGGGACCAGGGCACGGGCGGGCCCGACACCAGCCCCACCGCGCGGCTGCTGCTCGCCGACCCGCTCGCCGTCACCACCCGGGTCGGCCACCCGATCGGCACCCACAGCGGGCTCGGCCTGACCGCCTTCTACTACACGCTGCTGGCCGTGCTGATGGGCTTCATCGGCGGCAACATCATCCACAACGGCGTCGACACGGCGCTCGGCTACAGCGACAGCGAGCTCGGCCCCTGGCACACCCGGCGGCCGACCGTCCCGATCAGCCGCACCCAGACGCTGCTGCTGAAGATGGTCATGACGGCCGGGATCACCCTGCTCACCACCACCCTGGTGATGCTCTGCTCGATCACCCTGCTCGGCATGGACGCCCCGCACCAGGGACTGCTCTGGGTGTTCGCCTACTGCGCCAGCCTGGCCGTCGGCCTCGGCGTCCAGGCGATCAACGCGGCCTTCGGCGGCATCGGCCAGCTGGTGTCGATGTTCGTCTTCATCGCGTTCGCGCTGCCGTCCTCCGGGGCGACCATCCCGCTCCAGGCGGTGCCCGGGTTCTACCGCTTCCTGGCGACCTTCGAGCCGATGCGCCAGCTCAGCGACGGCATCCGGGCCATCCTCTTCTTCGACGCCCGGGCGGACGCGGGCCTCACCCGGGCCTGGATCATGATCGTGATCGGCACCGTGCTCGCACTGGCCTTCGGCTTCGGGATGACCCGCTACTACGACCGCAAGGGCCTGCACCGCTGGACCCCGCAGCCCGGGTGACCGGCCGCGGGCGCCCAGCCCCCGGCCTCAGCGGCCGATCGACAGCACCACCGCGCTGGTCCCGCCCCCGGGCGTCTGGTAGTCCACGGTGTCCCCGGCGCGGTGCCCGAGCAGCGCCCGGCCGAGCGGACTGTCGGCCGTCACCAGGTTCTGCTCCAGGTGCTCGGCGAGCTCCCCGACCGCCACGGTCTCCCGGGTGCCGTCCGCGAACCGGAGGGTCACGGTCGAGCCCACCCCGACCACGTCGGTGGCCGGCGGGCCCGCCACCTCCGCCTCGTGGAGCCGCAGCTCCAGCTCGGCGATCCGCCGGTCCAGCCGCAGCACGTCGGAGGCCCGCTGCAGCTCGTCCGCCGCGTCGGCCCGGTCGCCGACCGGGTCCTCCGCGCGCAGCGTCGCGGCGGCCCTGGCCCGCTCGGCGCGCAGCTGCGCCAGGTCCTCCTGCACCGCCCGCAGGCCCTCGGGACTGATGGGCTCGGGACCGCCTGTCATACCTGCTCCCGGGATCGCTGGTCGTCCGCTCACCGCACGGCGCTCTCCATTACCGCACCGCCCCGGACCCCCGGCAACTCCTTCCGGAGGACGTCCGCCTCGGCCCGGCACCGGAGCAGCGGCCGCCCCGGGGCGCGGTCGGCACGGCGCCGGAACGGCTGCCGGACGGGGGACCCCTCCCTGCGGACGACCGGGGGGCCGGGTGTCACCGGGCGAGCGCCGGCGGGGGTCACCGGGCGGGCGACGCCGGGTGTCGGAGCGCGAGCGACCGGGGTGTCAGCGCGCGAGCGACGCGGTCGGGACGACGGGTTCGAGGAAGGCACTGGGCGTGCCGTGCCAGGACACGTGCAGGGCCTCCCTCGCCCGCGTGCACGCCACGAAGAGCAGGCTCAGCTCCCCGTTGAGGTCGTCCTGGTGCTGCTGCGGGTCGGTGTCCACCGGAGTGATCGCGCTCCGCATGGGCACCAGGCCGTCGCTCACGCCGGCCACGGCGACGTAGCGGAACTCCAGCCCCTTCATCCGGTGCATGGTGCCGACCCGGACACCGGGCGCCGGCGCGTTGCCGAGCAGCCAGGCCGGCGTCCCGGCCCGCTCCAGGGCCTGGGTGATGTCACGGCCGAGCCGGGCGGTCCGGGCGGCGACGCCGATGTCCTCGGGACTCACCCCCGAGGCGGTCCACTCCCCGACGCGGGCGACGAGGGCCCGGATCTCCTCGGCCTCGTCGACGTGGCCGTGCGTCTCGGGGCGGGCCCCGTGGAGGGTCGAGTGGTAGCCGGCGAGGGACTCCTCCCCGCCGTCCATGTCGTCCGGGCGCTCACCGGTGAGCAGGGACGCGGACCAGCTGAGGATCTCGTGCGTCGTCCGGTAGTTGATCCGCAGCCGGGAGGACCGCCCGACCACCTGGATCCCGAGCGAGCGCAGCGAGACCTTGTTCCCGTAGATCCGCTGGTGCGGGTCACCGGCGAGGAACAGGTCGTCCGGCCCGGGCGCGACGACCGCGCGCAGGAACCTCCACTGCGCCGGGTGCAGGTCCTGCGCCTCGTCGATCACCACGTGCCGGAACGGGCGCTCGTCCTGCTCGTCGAGCACCCGCGCGGCCTGCGCGCAGACCTGCAGGAAGGTCCACTCCCCGGCCTGCCGCAGCTCCTCCTCGAACGCGGCCACCGCCCGCCACAGCTGGGCCTTCCTCAGCGGGCCGAGGGCCGTCCCCCGACCGGACCGGGACGCCTTCAGGTACTGTTCCGGGCTCTCGATCGCCTGGGCCAGGACGACCTGCCGCCACTCCTGGTCCAGGAAGACGTCGGTGAAGTCGACCCCGAGCCGGTCGGCGATCCGGCCCCAACGGGCGAGGACGGCGCGCTGGTTGAAGACGATCTTCAGCGGAGCGCCGCCGCGCGAACGGCGGAGGACCTCGTTCGCCAGCGCGTCGACGGTGACCACCCGGACCTTCGCCCTGGCCCGCTCGTCCGTGACGAGCAGCGTGAGGCACCGTTCCAGCTCCGCGGCGAGGTCCTTGGTGAAGGTGGTCAGCAGAATCGATCCGTCGGGTGCGTCCGCCGGCAACCGGCGCGCCAGGTGGTAGGCGCGGTGCAGGGCCACCACGGTCTTGCCGGTCCCGGGCCCGCCGGTGACGCGGGCGGGCCCGTTGTAGGAGTCCCGGTAGGCGATCCGGTACTGGGCCGGGTGGAGGAAGATCCGCCACGCGTCGAACGGGCGCTCCAGGATCTCCAGCAGCTCCTCGGGGCAGGACACCAGGGCGACCCGGCCGCGTGCGTGGGCCATCGCCGAGACCAGCCCGTCCTCGGGCTGCGCCGCGCTCACCGGGGCCGCCGTCCGGGCGTAGGCCTGGACGATCTCGCGGTCGACCTCCTCCGGCTCCATCCCGCTCGCGAGGCCGATCAGGACGTCGAACTGCTGCTCCGGCAGGACCCGGTGGAGCGCCTCCAGGTGGGCCTCGTCGGGGAGCAGCCGGATGATCGGCAGGATCTCCTCGTCGACGCCCAGGCTGCGCAGGACCTTGTCGGAGCGGTCGGCGAAGAGCCGCCGGGGCTCGTCGGTGGCAGCGGCCTTCAGGGACTCGGTGGCACGCTCCAGCGCGACGTCGTTGCGTATCTCGATGCCCTGGGTGGCGGTGTTGACCGAGCCCCGGTGCTTGCACGCCCAGTCGTTGGCCTTGTCGTGGGGGAGGACCTTCAGCAGCAGGTAGCCGTCACCCTCGTCCTCCTTGAGGACCACCCCGCGCCAGAAGCCGGTGATCCGGATGGTCCGGATCCGGGGATCCCGCTGGTGGGCGAGCTTCTCCAGGTGCAGGCCGGCGTGCGTGGCCTCGGTGAACTTCTCGAAGGCCTCGAACACCCGCCGCTGCACCGGCTTCTCCAGTGCCGTGAACTCCAGCAGGAAGTCCCGGTGCATCCCCAGCGTCGCCACGCGTCCCCCTCGTTGCGCGACTCGGTCGGTCGGGCGGTGTGCCCACTGTACTGGCCTGGACGATCACTCGGGCCGCGTACGGACGACCGCCGCACACACCCCGCGCCCGGCCCGCACCAGGGCGTGATGGACGCCCGTCACGCGGGCTGCGGCGGGGTGGCCCGCGGCGGTCGAGTCCGCGGGGCGGCTTCGAGGCCGGGCCGATGCGGTGGCCCGCTGCCCGGGGGCGGGGCGGGGCCGTTTCGCGGGGCCGGAGGGTGGCGGTGATCACGCCGGGGAGTGGGCGGTGAGGGGTGCCAGGGGTGGTGCGGGGGGCGGCGGTTGGGGCGAAGGTGCTGGTCCGGGGCGTGCCGGGGGCGGCGGTGCGGTGCGGGCGGGGCGGGCGCCGGGGTGGGACCGCCCGAAGGGCCGGGGGCGGGCGAAGCTACCATGTGGGCAACACCCTCAGCTCGAAAGATGGACTTGTGACTGTCAACGACGACGTGTTCACGGACTGGAAGAACCGCGAGGAGATCGCGGAGTCGATGATCCCGATCATCGGGCGGCTGCACCGGGAGCGGGATGTCACCGTCCTGCTGCACAGCCGTTCCCTGGTGAACAAGTCGGTGGTCAGCATCCTGAAGACGCACCGCTTCGCCCGCCAGATAGCCGGCGAGGAGCTCTCGGTCACCGAGACGATGCCCTTCCTGAGCGCGCTGACCACCCTGGACCTCGGCCCGTCCCAGATCGACATCGGCATGCTGGCCGCGACCTACAAGGCCGACGACCACGGCCTGTCGGTCGAGGAGTTCACCGCCCGTGCCGTCTCCGGTGCCACCGGCGAGAACAAGCTGGAGCGCCGTGACGCCCGCGACGTCGTGCTGTACGGCTTCGGCCGGATCGGCCGCCTGGTCGCCCGCCTGCTGATCGAGAAGGCCTCCGGCAACGGTCTGCGCCTGAAGGCGATCGTGGTCCGCAACAGCGGCGGCGACGACATCGTCAAGCGCGCCTCGCTGCTGCGCCGCGACTCGATCCACGGCCCCTTCCAGGGCACGATCACCGTCGACGAGGCGAACAACAAGATCATCGCCAACGGCAACGAGATCACCGTGATCTACTCCGACGACCCGACCAAGGTCGACTACACGGAGTACGGGATCAAGGACGCCATCCTGATCGACAACACCGGTCGCTGGCGTGACCGCGAGGGGCTGTCCAAGCACCTGCGCCCCGGCATCGCCAAGGTCGTGCTGACCGCCCCGGGCAAGGGCGACGTCCCGAACATCGTCCACGGCGTCAACCACGACACCATCAAGCCGGACGAGCAGATCCTCTCCTGCGCCTCCTGCACCACCAACGCGATCGTCCCGCCGCTGAAGGCGATGGAGGACGAGTACGGCGTGCTGCGCGGCCACGTGGAGACCGTCCACTCGTTCACCAACGACCAGAACCTGCTGGACAACTACCACAAGGCCGACCGCCGCGGCCGCTCGGCGCCGCTGAACATGGTGATCACCGAGACCGGTGCCGCCTCGGCCGTCGCCAAGGCCCTCCCGGACCTCAAGGCGAAGATCACCGGCAGCTCGATCCGCGTCCCCGTGCCGGACGTCTCGATCGCCATCCTGAACCTGCAGCTGGCCCGCGAGGCCAACCGCGAGGAGGTCCTGGACTACCTGCGGGGCGTCTCGCTGACCTCGCCGCTGAAGCGCCAGATCGACTTCATCGACTCCCCGGACGCCGTCTCCAGCGACTTCATCGGCTCGCGGCACGCCTCGATCGTCGACGCGGGCGCCACCAAGGTCGAGGGCGACAACGCCATCCTCTACCTGTGGTACGACAACGAGTTCGGCTACTCCTGCCAGGTCATCCGGGTCGTCCAGTACGTCTCGGGCGTCGAGTACCCGACGTACCCGGCCCCGGCGCTCTGATCCCGGGCCTGCCGGACGCCCGGACCATCCAGGGCTGACTCCCCGCGAAGGCGGCGGGGCGGCGCCCCCCACCGGCGCCGCCCCCCCCCCCCCCCGCGCCCCCCGGGCCCCCCCCGCCCCCCCGCCACCCCGGCGGCCCCGCCCCACCCGG